>NZ_JAOARZ010000008.1:0-154197 GCF_025210255.1 Donghicola sp.
GCAACCCACTCTCCGGCCACCAAATGCTTGCCGTGCGGTTCAAATCCCATCTCTCATCTCCTCTGCGCTCCAAGCCAGCTCAACAGCCAACCCACAAAACGCTCCATCTTTCATCTTTGCAAAAATACTCCCGCCGGAGGCACACGCCCCCAGCCAAGAGCACACTCAGTGGCTGTCTTTTCCGACAGCATTCCCACGGCACCCTTTCAGGAAATCGAGGTCAGCACCAGTGTCAGCACCTTGCACATGTGTCTGATGCAGCCATGCATACCCGCTGCCGGCCTGCTCATGCGCAGGGTGCCACGCGGCCAGACGGGCGGCCATCTCTTCCTCGGAAATATCGACGTGCAAACGACGGTTTGGCACGTCCATCTCGATCATGTCCCCGTCGCGGATCACCGCCAGAGGCCCCCCAGCCGCCGCCTCGGGCGAGGTGTGCAGGACCACGGTCCCATAGGCCGTGCCCGACATACGCGCGTCCGAAATGCGCACCATATCGGTGATGCCTTTCTTTAGAACCTTTGGCGGCAGGCCCATGTTCCCGACCTCTGCCATGCCAGGATAGCCCTTGGGACCGCAATTTTTCAGCACCATCACGCAGGTCTCGTCAATATCCAGATCCGGATCGTTGATCTTGGCTTTGTAGTCATCGATATCCTCGAACACGACAGCGCGCCCGCGGTGCTGCAAGAGGTTCGGGCTCGCCGCCGACGGCTTCAGCACCGCGCCATTTGGCGCGAGATTGCCCTTCAGAACAGCGATGCCGCCTTGGTCGGTCAGGGCCTTGTCCAGTGGCACGATCACATCTTCGTTGTGATTGACCACGTCCTTGACCTCGTCCCAGATCGTTTCACCAGAGACGGTCAGAGCCTCTTTGTGCAGCTGGCCGCCCTCGCCCAAGCGTTTCAGGACCACAGGCAGACCGCCCGCGTAGAAGAACTCTTCCATCAGGTATTCACCTGACGGCATAAGGTTCACAATCGTCGCCACATCCCGACCGCAGCGGTCCCAGTCGTCCAGCGTCAAATCAACGCCAACACGGCCTGCAACCGCCAGCAAGTGGATCACGGCATTTGTCGAACCGCCAATTGCACCGTTGCAGCGGATTGCGTTTTCAAAGGCCTCTTTGGTCATGATATCCGAAGGCTTCAAATCGTCCTTGACCATTTGCACAATGCGGCGGCCCGAAAGCTGCGCCATCACGCGGCGGCGGCTGTCCACCGCCGGAATGGCCGCGTTGCCGGACAGGGCCATACCCAGAGCTTCGGCCATCGAGGCCATCGTGCTAGCGGTCCCCATCGTGTTGCAGGTGCCAGAGGAGCGCGACATGCTCTGCTCCGCCTCTAGGAAGTCTTCTTGGGTCATCTCTCCGGCTTTCACCGCCTCGGAGAACTTCCAAAGATGCGTTCCGCTGCCAACGCGTTCCCCACGGAAATAGCCGTTCAACATCGGCCCGCCGGTCACAACGATGGACGGAATATCACAGGAGGCCGCCGCCATCAGCAGGCTTGGGGTCGTCTTGTCACAGCCGACCAGCAGAACCGCGCCGTCGATAGGCTGCCCGCGAATGGTTTCCTCGATCGACAGGGCGGCAAGGTTCCGGAACATCATCGCCGTGGGGCGGAAGGTATTTTCGGACGCGCTGAACACTGGCACTTCAACCGGAAAGCCCCCAGCTTCCCAGATGCCGGCCTTCACCTTTTCCGACAGCTCGCGCAGGTGGCCGTTGCAGGGGGTCAGGTCCGACCACGTATTCAGGATGCCGATAATCGGGCGTCCGTCGAACAGATCGTGCGGATAGCCTTGGTTCTTCATCCAGCCACGGTGATAGATCGTATCCCGCGAATTGCCCGCATACCATTCCTGCGAGCGCAGACGACGGGGCCAAGGGGCGGGCGTAAACTTTGTCGACATGGGGTCAGCTCCGGAGTGTTAGAGAGTGCGGGTGGTGACGAGGCCGCCATCGGCCTGCGTCTGCAGTGCGTTGCGCAGGGGCGCACCAAACGCGGGCGCGCTGATTTCAAACACATCGCCATCTTCGGTTTTCACACCAGTCCCGAAGGACAAAGTGGCGGTGCCGAACATGTGGACGTGCAGATCCCCTGCCCGCCGGAACGGCGCGTATTTGAAATGATGGTGTTCAAGGTTCGCGATGGTGTGGGACATGTTGTCCTCACCCGACACAAAGGGCTGATCAAAGATCACCTCGCCCCCGCGCACGATGCGGCTGCGGCCTTCGATATGGCGGGGCAGATCGCCCACCAGAAGCTCGGGTCCAAAGGATGCCGGACGCAGTTTCGAATGAGCGAGGAACAGATAGTTGATCCGTTCGGTCACATGATCCGAGAATTCGTTCGACAGGGTAAAGCCGATGCGGTTCGGCGTGCCATCTGCGCCGATCAGGTAGAAGCCCGCGATCTCTGGTTCCTCACCGCCGTCCAGCGCAAAACCGGGGCTAAGCAGCGGATCGCCGGGGGCGACAGCCTCGGTGCCCGGCCCTTTGTAGAACCATTCAGGCTGCGCGCCGACCGCACCATCCGTAGGCTTGCCGCCCTCGACACCCATCTGGAACATTTTCATAGAGTCGGACACATCTTCGGTGGCCGCTGCGTGCATCGCGTTGCGGGTCGAGGCGGACCCAAGGTGCGTCAGACCCGTGCCGCACAGGTACATCCGAGCCGGTTCGGGATGGCGGACGGGGACATCCAGCTTGCCCTCGGATGCCAGAGCCGCCACATCGACAGGCTCCCCACCATCGGGGATCACATCGCCGATCTTGCAGCCCTTGTTCACGGCCAGTTCGGCCAAGGCGTAAACGGTTTTGATCGCGGGGATCAGGCGGGCGTCGTCGCCATCGCGGACGATCACACCACCGGCTTTGAGTTCGGACAAATGCATGATCTTAGGCCTGTTTCTGTTTGTTGTAGACGTCGAAGACAACCGCAGCCAAGAGCACGAGGCCTTTGATCATCTGCTGGTAATCGATCCCGATGCCAAGGATGGACATGCCGTTGTTCAGAACGCCCATGATAAAGGCACCGACCACAGCGCCCACGATCTTACCAGAGCCGCCGGACATCGACGCACCACCGATAAAGACCGCCGCGATCACGTCCAGCTCCATGCCGAAGCCGGCTTTGGGGGTCGCGGTGTTTAGACGGGCCGCAAAGATCAGGCCCGCAATCGCCGCCAGAACGCCCATGTTCACAAAGGCAAAGAAGGTCAGGCGTTCGGTTTTGATCCCCGAGAGCTTGGCAGCCTTCTCGTTGCCGCCAAGGGCATAAATCCGGCGGCCAATCACAGTCTTTTCGGTCACAAAAGCGTAGAAGACGATGAGGATACCCATGGTCAGCAGCACGTTCGGCAGGCCGCGGAAGGTCGCCAGCTTGAACGACAGGAATATCAGCGCGCCAAGGACGATGATATTCCGACCCCAGAAAAATGCGCTGGGTTCGCCTTCGATCCCATAAGCTTTGCCCCGTGCGCGTTGGCGCAGACCGAGCCACACGATGACCATGGCAGCGATTACGCCAACCGACAAGCTCAGGACGTTGAAGTTGCGCGACCCGACAAGTTCAGCGATCGGCGCAGTGGTTTCACGGCTGAAGAAGTCGCCGATGAAGCCTGTCGATAGGACTTGGAAGCTCTGGGGAAACGGACCCACGGATTGCCCTTCGAGCAGCCATAGGGACGCGCCGCGGAACACAAGCATGCCCGCCAAGGTCGCGATAAAGCTTGGAATTTTCCAATAGGCCACCCAGTAGCCCTGCGCCGCGCCAATCACGCCGCCCAAGGCCACGCAGATCGGAATTGTCACCCACACGGGCATGTCCCAATTCACGATCATCACCGCCGCCAAGGCCCCGATGAAGCCCATGACGGACCCCACGGACAGGTCGATATGCCCCGCGACAATGACGATCAGCATCCCCAGCGCCATCACGATGATGTAGCTGTTTTGCAGGAACAGGTTGGTGATGTTGACGGGCCGCATCAGCGTGCCGTCCGTCATAATCTGGAAAAACGCCATGATCGCGATCAGCGCGAACAAGAGGCCGTAGTCTTTCATATGCGCTGAAAGATAGGATTTTAAACCGTTGTTTTGGCTCGTCATTCCGGTGTTCCCTTATTCCGTGACGATGAGCGACATGATGCGCTCTTGGGTGGCCTCGGCAGCTGGCATTTCGCCGACAAAGGCCCCTTCGTTCATGACGTAGATGCGATCGCACATGCCCAGTAGCTCGGGCATTTCAGAGCTGATCATCACGACGCCTTTGCCTTGGGCGGACAGCTCGTTGATGATCGCGTAGATTTCGTATTTGGCGCCCACGTCGATCCCGCGGGTCGGCTCGTCGAGGATCAGAACTTCTGGTCCGGTGAACAGCCATTTGCCAAGGACAACCTTCTGCTGGTTGCCGCCCGACAGGTTTCCGACTTTCTGGAAAACGCTGGGGGTGCGGGTGCGCAGGGCCTTGCGATAGTACTCGGCGGCCTTGGTTTCTTCGTTCGGGTTCAAAACGCCCTTGGCCGAGACCTCTTCGAGGTTCGCGAGCGTGGTGTTGAACTGGATCGTCTCGTCCAGCACGAGCCCCAGCGATTTGCGGTCCTCGGTCACATAGGCCAAGCCGCCATTAATCGCGCGGTCCACGGTGGAGACATCCATCGCGCTGCCACGCAGTTTCGCAGTTCCGCTGATGTTACGCCCCCAGCTCTGGCCAAAGATCGACATGGCCAGTTCTGTGCGACCAGAGCCCATAACCCCCGCGATCCCGACGACTTCGCCCGCGCGGACGTTGAAGCTGATGTCCTTGATCACCTGACGTTCCGAGTGTTCGGGGTGCCAGACGTTCCAGTCCTCTACCTCGAGCAGCAGATCACCAGCGCGGCGTTCGCGGTCCGGATAGCGGTTGGACATATCGCGGCCCACCATGTCACGGACAATGTCATCTTCGGACAATCCGGCCTTGGCGTCCAAGGTCGAGACGGTCATGCCATCGCGAATAACTGTCACACTATCAGCGACATAGCGGACTTCATTCAACTTGTGGCTGATGATGATGCAGGTGACACCCTGCGCCTTCAGTTCCAGCATCAGGTCCAAGAGCTTGCGGCTGTCATTCTCTTGCAGGGCCGCCGTCGGCTCGTCTAGGATCAGCAAGCGCACGTCTTTGGCCAAGGCTTTGGCGATCTCGACCAACTGCTGTTTGCCGACGCCGATCTTGTCGACCTGCGTGCCGGGGGAATCCTTCAGCCCGACCTTCTTCAACAGTTGTTCAGTCTGCTGAAAGGTTTCGTGCCAGTTCATGACGCCCTTTTGGGCGCGCTCGTTGCCGATAAACAGATTCTCTGCGATCGACAGTTCGGGCACCAGAGCAAGCTCTTGGTGAATAATCACGATGCCGCGGTCTTCGCTGTCGCGCAGGGTGCGGAACTCGGCCAATTGGCCGTCATAATGGATTTCGCCGTCATAGCTGCCTGCGGGATAAACACCTGACAGCACCTTCATCAGGGTGGACTTACCAGCGCCATTCTCGCCGCAGATGGCGTGGATTTCCCCTTCGGCCACCTGCAGGTTCACGCGGTCAAGCGCTTTGACACCGGGGAATTCCTTGGTGATCTCTCGCATTTCGAGAAGGATCGACATGGGGCGGACCCTCGTCTGTGGGAATTGTATAAAAAAGGCCGCCCACACCCGAGGACGCAGGCGGCCAGACCCTTGGGAGGTATTACTTGATCTGGTCTTCGGTGTAGTAACCCGAGCCGATCAGCACCTCTTCCCAGTTGCTGGCATCGACCGGAACCGGCTCCAGCAGGTAGGAGGGCACTACTTTGACGCCATTGTCATAGGTGCTGGTGTCGTTGATTTCAGGCTCTGCATCGTTCAGGACCGCTTCGACCATGCCCACGGTGACGCGGGCCAGTTCGCGGGTGTCCTTGAAGACGGTCGCGTACTGTTCACCAGCCAGGATCGACTTGACCGAGGGGATTTCGGCATCTTGACCGGACACGATCGGCATCTTCAGATCGCCGGAGCCATAGCCGACGCCCTTGAGCGAGGACAGAATGCCGATCGACAGACCGTCATAGGGCGACAGAACGCCGTGGACTTCTTTGTCGGTGTAGTTGGCGGACAGTATGTTATCCATGCGCGCCTGAGCGACCGCGCCGTCCCAACGCAGGGTGCCGACCTTATCCATGCCCATCTGGCCGGACTGGATCACGATGTCACCGCTGTCGATCATCGGCTGCAGGACGCTCATTGCGCCATCATAGAAGAAGTACGCGTTGTTGTCGTCGGGCGAGCCGCCGAACAGTTCGACGTTATAGGGGCCATCGCCAAAGCGCTCTTTCAGGCCGTTCACAACGCTGGTTGCCTGCTGCACGCCGACTTTGAAGTTGTCAAAGGTCGCGTAGTAGCTGACGTCACCGGAGTCGCGGATCAGGCGGTCGTAAGCGATCACATCAATGTCCGACGCGGCTGCGTTCGCCAGCGCGTTCGACAGAGTGGTGCCGTCGATAGCTGCGATGACCAGAACGTCCACACCTTTGGTGATCATGTTCTCGATCTGCGCCAGCTGGTTGGGGATGTCATCCTCTGCGTATTGCAGGTCGGTCTCGTAGCCCGCGGCCTGAAACTGTTCGACCATCGAGTTGCCGTCCGAGATCCAGCGCGACGACGACTTGGTGGGCATAGAAATGCCGACAGTGCCTTTGTCCGCTGCATCTGCGGCCGCTGCGAATGCAACAGCAGAGATCGCGAGCGCACCCGCGAGTTTCATGAATTTCATAATGTATCCTCCCTGTGGGTGCGTCCTCCTGCACCCCTGTCGACCTTTTGGCCGTGCTCAGCACCGTAGAGAGGCGTGACATACCATTCAAATACCAATACAAGTATTCTGCATTCCAATAATGGTAAGTAGATGATGGACTATCTGATGAATTTGCGGCCCGCACAGGCGCGGCTGATCGCGGCGGTGGCGTCGCACGGGCAATTGCAGGTGGCCGCCGGCGTCTGCCAGATGACACAGCCCGCCGCCTCGCGCATGTTGGCCGAGATCGAAAAGAACCTGTCCACCAAACTCTTTGACCGCACGCCCAAGGGGATGGAGCCGACACCCGCTGGCTGGGTGATGGTCCGCCATGCCGAACGCATCGCGAACGACCTTTGGCAGATGTCGCAGGAGTTCAATGACCTGAAGGACGGCTTGGGTGGGACTGTGCGGGTCGGAGCGGTGACCGGCCCTGCCCTTGGCCAGCTGGTTCCTGCGATCCAGAAACTGAAGTCCGACGCGCCGGGGGTCGAAATTTCGGTGGAGGTGGCGCCATCTGTGCAGTTGATCCAAGCGCTAGATCGCGGCGATTTGGATTTCGTCTTGGGGCGGGTCCCAGCCTCGGCCGACTGGCGGGACTTTGCGGTAGAGATTGCCCAAGACGAAGTGGTGCGATTGCTGGTTCGCGATGGTCATCCGCTGCTGTGTCAGGCGCCCGTGGACATGGCGGCGCTAGAGAATCTGCCTTGGATTTTGCAGGACCGCGGCACCCCGATCCGCGCTGCCATCGAAACCGCCTTTGCCGAAGAGGGACTGCATTCCCCAAAAGATGTGATCACCACTTCGTCGCTTCTGGTGATCGTTGCTTTGGTCAGCCAGTCCGACGCGGTCGCCCCCATGTCCCAAGAAGTTCTGGACATGATGCTGGAACCGCCCGTTTCTGCGAACTTCAAGAAACTCGCCCTGACCCGTCCCGTCACCGTGGTCCCCTATCAAATCGTCACGAAACGGCACCGCGTCTTGCCAGCGGCGGCGGTGACTCTGCTTCGGATGGTCCGTGAAAGAGTGCTCTCGCATCCAAGTTCGCCTATCACGGGTTGAACATGCGGGCCGATTGCGCCTTTGATAGCGCAAACGTCCGTCGGAATGGAGGAAGCCCCTGATGAGTGCTGTGATCGAAGGATTGGTGATGGGCCTCGTGGCGACCATCGTGATGGACATCTGGGCTTTGGTCCTGCGCCAGATCGCGGGAATGCCTCTGCCGAATTGGGCCATGGTCGGACGCTGGGCCGGACATCTGCCCTCGGGCAAGGTCTTTCACGATGACATCGCAGCTGCCGCGCCTGTTCAGAACGAGTTGGCGCTGGGATGGGCTGTGCACTATGGGGTCGGGATCATCTACGGGATCTTCTTTGGGCTGATCGCGGGCGCCGCATGGCTTGCAGAGCCAACCTTCCTGCCCGTTTGGATTTATGCGCTGCTGACCATCGCGGCTGGGTGGTTCCTGCTGCAGCCAGGCATGGGCCTTGGGGTGGCGCTGTCTAAAACGCCGAACCCGAACAAAGGCCGCCTGTTCGGCCTGATTGCCCATACGTGGTTCGGCATCGGCCTATGGATCGGCGCGCTGATCGTCTAACCAAAAAGCCCCGCCCATGGGACGCATGGGCGGGGCTTTGATGGATCAGTCGACGCTATAATCGGCGTCAGAGACCTTTTCCAACCATGTCACGGCTTCGCCGTCGATGGCCTCTTGTACAGCAATGTGGCTCATGGCGGTGTCGGGCGCCGCGCCGTGCCAGTGTTTTTCACCTGCGGGGAACCAGACCACGTCGCCTTGGCTGATCTCCTCGACCGGACCGCCTTCGCGCTGCACACGGCCCCGACCAAAGGTCACGATCAAGGTCTGTCCTGCGGGGTGCGTATGCCATGCGGTGCGCGCACCGGGCTCAAAGGTCACATGGCTGCCCGCCACACGGCCGGGATCTTCGGCTTGGAACATTGGATCGATACGGACGGTGCCGGTGAAGTAATCTTCGGGTCCAGGGACAGAGGCGTTTGCGCCAGAACGAGTGATTTTCATGAGTGTCTCCTTTCAGAGTTTCTTAAAGTTATAGGTCAGAGCTGGCCCGCCCGGTTGTCCGTAAGCGAGCACGGCGGTGACCATGGCAAAGGGTTCGGCGTAGCGGCCCGTCTTCAGTCCGCCAGCCTCGAGCGGGGCAAAGCCTGCGTCTTTGATCAATTGTTTCGCGACCGCTTTGGCTTGCGGGGCGTCGCCGTACATCAACAGATCCGGCGGCGTGCCCTGCCCTTTGTTCGCGTACACGGGCGCGAAGCTTTCAGAGGGAGCGGTGTTGAAACAGCTGACCCAAATCGCTTGGGGACGCAGGCGCGCCAACTCTTCGGCACCAGACGTTTTGGGACCTAGAACGAGCGAGTCATTGGCATCATCGAGGGGCACGCAGCAGTTCAGCACAACTTTGCCCGCCAAATCGCCTGCTTGGGTCAAAACGTCATCGACATTCGACCAGTGCACCGACAGCAGAACAGCGTCCGCTTGGTCTACCGCATCCGCGACCGAGGCCGCCGCGCCGCCTGTCTCAGAGGCAAGCCGCTCTAGTTTCGAGGCGCTTCTGGAATAGCTAAAAATAATGTCATGGCCTGCTTTGGCCCAGACACGGCCTAGCGCCGAGCCCATCAAACCAGAGCCAAGAATTGCGATCTTCATAAGTGTCTCCAAGTGGATGGCGCGCCAATGTTCCTGCGCGCCATCAATGGGTTATTCGGCGCGATTGGCAAAGACTTCTTTGGCCACCGGCATCGCCGAGAACACACGCGGCCAGCCAGCGTAGAAGGCCAGATGGGCCAGCATGCCGCCCGCCTCTTCTTGGGTCAGACCGTTGTCCATGGCGCGGTTCAGGTGAAAGGTCATCTGTTCCGGCTGACCGGCGGCGATCAGGCCTGCCACGGTGACGAGGCTGCGGTCACGGGGCGCCAGATCAGGACGCAGCCATAGATCGCGGAAAAGATAGGACTCAGTGTAGTCCACGACGCCTTGGCTCGTGCTGCCGTAATTGTCTTGGACCATGTTCTGACGCTGGGCTTCGGCCTCTTCGTCCAAGGGAAGCAGTTCAGGATCGGCGCCGGGCAGATCGTCAGCGGTGATGCCGCGCTCGGCATAAACTGGTGCCATAGCTTCGGCGGCGGCGGTGGCATTGCCCCAACCGGTGTAAAAGGCCAGATGCGTGATGGTTTCGCTAAGCTCTGGTGCGGTCACGCCGGCATCAAGCGCAAGGTCGGTAAAGCGGCCAAGTTGATCCGCCTCATGGCGTGTAACCATCGCAGCGAATGTGACCAGAGCACGATCGCGCACGGAGAGAGTTTCTGCGTTCCAAACCGTGCCAAACAGATCTTCGGCTGCATACGATTGAAGCGCAGGCGCGACAGACGCGACGCTATCGGGGAGTGTCTTGCTCAGATCCTGAGCAAAGGACTGGGTGCCCATCAAAGCGATTGCAGAGGCGGCGAGATGGGTTTTCATGGGGTGACTCCTTTTTGTTCGGCGTTACCCCACAGAGGTGGTTTCCCTAGCGGAAAACTTAATGCAGAAATCCCGCAGTACAATGATGAGCGCAGATCATCAATCCCGATGGCGCAGCGCTTCGAGCACAACTTCGAACGCCGAAGAGGACCGCTGACGGCTGGGATAGTACAGATGGAACCCCGGAAAGCTGGGGCAATACGCGTCCAGACACGTTTTTAGCGTGCCTGCATCGAGATGCGGCTTGGCCAATCGTTCGGGCACACAGGCCAACCCATGGCCGTCCAAGGCCGCTCGGATCACCGCATTAATCGTGTTAAAAGTCGCCTGTCCTTCGACCTTTACGCGGATTTCTTTGCCCTCTTCGTCCTCGAATTCCCACGCATAAAGCGCGCCATGGTTCGACAAGCGCAGGTTAATACAGGCGTGCTCCGTCAGGTCGTTGGGATGCTCTGGCGTTTTGGCCGTTGCGAAATAGGACGGCGCGCCGACGCAGATCATCCGTTCGTCCGGTCAGATCCGCATGGCAATCATGCCCTCTGCCACCTGATCACCATATCGCACGCCCGCATCGCAGCGAGAATGCGCCAGATCGGTGTATTCGTATTCCATGACCAGTTCGACATTCACCGCTGGATACTTGCGCAGCATCGGCGAAAGCTTGGGCCACAGAATGCTCTCGATCGCATATTCGACGGCGACAATCCTTACCGTGCCCGTCGGCTCGTCGCGGGTCTCGTTCAGCGCTTGCAGACGGTTTTCAATCCGTTCGAAACAGGGATTGAGTGTGGCGAGCAGGTCTTCGCCCTCTAGCGTCGGAGCCACCGTACGGGTGGTGCGCGTCAACAGGCGCAAGCCAAGACGCTGCTCTAGCCCCTTGATTGTGTGGGACAAAGCGGATTGCGAGACATTTAGCCTTGCGGCGGCACGGGTAAAACTGCGCTCTTCTGCGACGGCAGCAAAGGCAATGAGATCGGTAATATTTTCGCGGATCATGGGAGAGGTAACAGCCTCTGGCTCGGTAATCATCAACCCCTCTCTATATATGATGAAAATTCATAAGGTCGACGGATTATTTCAGATAGCTGCTCTGCATTATGCGCCGACACGGGCACGCAAGACGGACTGGACGATGGGTTCCACCTGGGAGGAGAAAGCAGCTCGTCCAGAGCGCCCTGCGCACTGAGAACGGTAAGCTGCGGGACAGGCAAAGTCCTTGGTTCAAATTGGGATGCAATGATGAAGCGATCTCATCAATTCGGGGTGCGCGCGCAGAAGTGCAACTCCGGTCATGAGTGCGATTCATCACTCCTATCGATCTATCTGCATTGTCCTGCGTGTCCGTGCGCCCACATTCATTAGGTATCGGGCGCTATGCCCATCCGAGATCAACCGACAAAGGAAGCTTTCATGCAACTGACCGTCAACGGAACATCACACGAGGTCGACGTCGATCCAGACACCCCGCTACTGTGGGTCATCCGCGAAGAATTGGGCCTGACCGGCACGAAATACGGATGCGGGATCGCACAATGCGGGGCCTGCACTGTCTTGGTCAATGGTGTTGCAACACGGTCCTGCGTCACCCCAGCCGAGTCCGTGGCTGGTCAAAGCATTTCAACCATCGAAACCGTCGAGGAGACCGAAACCGGTCGCCGCGTCGTCGAAGCTTGGGTTGAAAATCAAGTGCCGCAATGTGGGTACTGCCAGTCGGGTCAGGTGCTGGCCGCGACCGCGCTTCTGACCGAAACACCCCAGCCCACGGACGAGGACATCGAATATGCGATGACCAACCTGTGCCGTTGCGGCACGTATAACAAGATCCGTGCCGCTGTGCGCGACGCATCGGAGGCGTAATCATGGGTGTGATGGATCTGTTGAAGAAGACCCCGATCAATGTGTCCCGCCGCGGGTTTCTGGCCGGTGCGGGCTCTCTTGTGCTGGCAACCTCCCTGCCCTCGCGCCCTGTGCGCGGCCAAGAGGCCGAGGCCGGGCCTGACGTTCCCGCATTCCTCGAATTGCGCCCCGATGGCACGGCCCACCTCATGAGCCCGTGGATCGAAGGCGGTCAGGGTGTTTACACCGCAATGGCACAAATTGTCGGCGAAGAACTGGACCTCGCACCAGAGAATTTCAGCGTCGAGATTGCGCCGCCGGGCGGTCCGTTCGGTGTCATGGGCGGCTTCCGTATCACCGGTGGCAGTGCCTCGACCCGTAGCTCCTATACACTCATGCGCCGGCTTGGCGCTTCGGCCCGCGCAATGCTGATCGAGGCTGCGGCGCAAGAATTGGGCGTTGAGGCGTCTGAACTGACGACCGAGCCGGGCCAAGTGGTGCACAGCGCCTCGGGCCGGAAGATCGGTTATGGCGCGTTGGCAGAGGCTGCGATGGATATGCCTGTCCCTGCGGATGTCGCGCTGCGCGACCCCGCCGATTTCCGCTATATCCGTAGCGGCACCCCGCGGATTGATGTCCGCGACAAATCCACGGGCAAGGCGCAATACTCGATTGATGTCGAGGTCGAGGGCATGCTGCTGGCGGCCGTCCGTCACGCGCCTCGTCTGGGGATGGCCCCGTCTGCAGTGACCAACCAATCCGATATCGAAGCCATGCGCGGCGTGCATTCGGTCCACATGCTGGACGGTGCGGTCGCGGTCGTTGCCGATAAGTTTTGGCAGGCCCGCAAGGCCATCGACGCTGCAGAGATTGAGTGGACCGAGGGCGATGCGAAATGGCCCATGCCCGCAGATTTCTCGTCCCGAGGGTTCCGCGACACGCTGGCGGGCTTCACGGGCGATGTGGTGTCGGTCGAAAGCGAAGGCGATGCCGCTGGGACGCTGGACGCCGCCGAAACGGTGATCGAGGCCACATATGACGCACCCTACGTGGTGCATGGTCAGTTGGAGCCACCGTCGGCGACGGCGCGCATGAAAGAAGATGGTTCTTTGGACCTGTGGTTGCCGAACCAAGCGCCCGAACAGTTCGTTGGCCGCGCCGCAGAGGCGGCAGGCATTGATCCCTCGCAGGTCAAGCTGCATTCGCAGATGCTGGGTGGCTTCTTTGGCCGTCACTTCCTGTATGAAACCGCGAACCCGTTCCCCCAAGCGATCGCTCTGGCCCAAGCCACAGGCCGGCCGGTCAAACTGATCTGGACCAGAGAAGAGGACTTCCTGCGCGATGCGCCCCGTCCCTTGGGACTGGCGCGCTTCCGTGCAGCCGTCGGACCTGAAGGCCCCACTGCCCTCAGCATCGAAGCGGTGGGCGAAGGCCCCACGGGCCGTTGGTATGGCGCCCCTGCGGGCAAGGACCCGTCGGCCACCGAAGGTCTATCTGGGAAACCCTACGCCATTGCGAACAAAGCCATCGGTCAGGTCTACACCGATAACCCTGCGGTGATCGGCTACTGGCGAGCTGTTGGGCATTCGATGCACGACTTCATGTACGAAAGCTTCCTCGACGAATTGGCCGAGGCGGCGGGCCTTGATCCGTTCGAAATGCGGTTGTCCCTGCTGTCCGGATCAGAGCGTCACCACACCCTACTGCAGACGGTCGGCACTCTGTCCGGCGGTTGGAAAGCTGGCACCTATGAGGCCGAAGATGGGTCCACCCGCGCGCGCGGTGTCGCGATGGCCTCGCCCTTTGGGTCCGAAGCCGCGACCATCGCCGAAGTCTCTATCGACGGCGGCGAGGTCAAGGTGCACAACATCTGGACCGCGATTGACCCCGGCCAGATCGTGAACCCTGCGGTGATTGAGGCGCAGGTGCAGTCGGCGACGGCCCTTGGCGTATCGCAAACCTTGGCCGAAGAGCTGATCTACGAGAATGGCGAGCCCACTGCGCGGAACTTTGACCTCTACTCGATCCTGCGTCCGGACCAGATGCCCGAAGTGCATGTCGAAATCGTGGAAAGCGGTTCCGAGATGGGCGGTGTGGGCGAGCCTGGCCTGCCCGCAGTTGGCCCGGCAATCGTAAATGCGGTTGCGGCCCTCACCGGTCAGCGCATCCGCAGTCTGCCTCTGTCAAAGCACAGCTTTGGTTAATATGAAGGCGGGGGCTCAAACGGTCCCCGCTTTTTTGCGATGAAACAGTTCCTAATGGCCATGGTCGCGATGACATTCGTCCCCGCCATGGCCCTGTCCCAAGACAAGACCGACCCGATGAAAATTACCGTACACGCTGGCGACACAGCCCTGAGCGCCACGCTCGACGACACCGCCGCCGCTCAGGACTTTGCGTCCATGCTGCCACTCACTCTGACGCTCGAAGATTACCACGGTATCGAAAAGGTCGCCGATCTGGGCCGCAAGCTGGATGCCTCGGACAGTCCGGACAGCTACGCGCCCAAGGGTGGCGACATCACTCAGTACGCCCCATGGAAAAACATCGCGATTTTTGTCGCGCCGTTTCAAGCGTCGCGCGGGCTGGTGCGGTTGGGAGAGTTTGACGGTGATTTTTCGACGCTCAGCCGGTCTGGGCCAATTGAGGTCCGGATAGAACGCGCGGATTGATCACAACGGGATGATACAAAAAAGGGGCGCTTCCTTGGTTGCAAAGGAAGCGCCCCTTTCTTTCTGACCCGGATGAAGCCGCTCTTCACCCGAGGTCAAAAAGCCCTTGGCTTAGGCCGCGCCGCTGTACACGGGAAAGACCGATGCGTCGCCGTAGTCCTTGGCGGTCAGCGATTTCAGAGCATCCATATCTTCGGCCGAGATTTCGAAATCCACGTCCGCGTTGCTCTTCATGTGGTCAGGGTTCGCGGTTTTGGGTAGTGCCAGCAGGTCTAGTTGCAGGATGTAGCGGATGCACAGCTGCGGAACACTCACATCATACTTCTCGGCGATGGCACCAATCTCGGCGTTATCAAGGATTTTGCCGTGGGCGATGGGCGAATACGCCTCGACCAGCATGCCATTGGATTTCGCGTAGTCGATCAGATCAAACGGGGTGTTGCCGACGTGCGCCAGCACCTGATTAATCATCGGCTTGATCGTCGCATTCTCTAGCAGGTTATCAAGGTCCTGCTTTTGGAAGTTCGACACGCCAATCGCGCGGATTTTGCCCGCCTCTACGGCCTCTTCCAGAGCTTTCCAAGCCGCCAGATTGCCCTCGAAAAAGCGGTCTTCGCCGGCCCAGTTTTCCCAAGGCTGCGGGCTGTGGATGATCATCAGGTCAAGGTAGTCCAGACCCATGGTTTCGAGCGACACATCGTTGGCGGCCTTGGCCCCTTCGTAATCTTTGACCTCTGCGGCCAGCTTGGTCTGCACGAACAGCTCTTCGCGGGGAATGCCGCAGGTGCGGACGCCTTCGCCCACGCCGCGCTCATTGCCATAGGCTTGGGCGGTGTCGATATGACGGTAGCCAATTTCAACCGCCGCTTTGACCGCGTCGGCCACTTTGTCGTCGTCAATCATCCAAGTGCCCAGAGCAAGCTTGGGGATATCCACGCCGTTCGGCAGGGTTTGTGTCTCTTGCAGGATCATCATCTGTCTCCTTTCCATAGGTCTCTGGCGGGGTCCCCCGCCGTTGATTGTGATCTATGGCGTCTGGTGGCAGATAATAATCATCGTGATCATCAAGGCACTGATGAGGGTCGCTCATTAATCCCGCACGCGCTGCAAGTTCGCAATGCAGGCAGGCGGTCCCCACAGGCTCGAGGTCAACTCGGTTTCGGGATCAGCGGTGTGGAACACATCTGCGTAACAAACGGAGGCTTCACCCTCTGCCCGCAGATTGGGGCCTGTGCCCGAGAACGTCGACGATGGGCGATCCGGTAGCGTTGCGCGCACAGCCTCGATATCCGAACGGCTTTCCAGAATGATGGAAACCTGTCCGATCCGTGCGCCCCACGCGTCGATCGCACTATTACTCAGGCAACCCGGTGTTAAAGAGCCCAGCGCGCAGCGTCCTTTGGCGGGCTCTTCGATCAACATTGTCTTGTAGAGCACAAGTGGCGGCACCACTGGTGCATCCTCTTCGGCGGTCAGAAGCGATGCGAGCACAGGCATTTGCGTCAGATAAGCATAGGGCGACCGGTAGTGCACCATGTCGGTTTCGCACATCTCCTCGGCGCTGATGCAATCCTTTGCAGCGATTTCGAGCCGATCAAGCCAGATCAGCACATCGTCTTGGAGCGCGCGCAACCGCGATTGGGCTTCACCTGACGTAACCGGCACAAAGCGGGTCTCACAACCCGCGCCCTCGCAGAGCTGTTTTGGCACGACATATTGGTCGGGCTCGTCCAAAGCCGCCTGAATGTCTGAGTACATGGACTGGAAACTGCCCCAAAGAGCGGCCAGCTCCTCGTACTCAATCTCCGATCCAGACAGATTTTCCTCGCGCGGCCAGTTCTGCAGCACTTCGTAAGGGGACACGGAGATGCGGAAAATGCGCTCTGCCTGATCGGCCTGAAGCGCCAGATCCTCGGCCATCCCGATCAATGCGTCCGGCTCAGTGGGGAGTTTCTGCGGTTTGCCGCCAGATTGATAAAAATGGATTTCGCGCTTGGCCTCGCTGCTTCCAGTCTGCGAGTCTCCGTTCATCGCGGCACTGACCTTGGCGCCCCACCCTTTTCCCTCGACCTCGGCCGATACGGTTTCGCGCTCTTGTCGGCTGCTGGCCGTAATCGAAATCAGCACCGAAAGCTTGGCGCCGCCATATGTGCCAGAGATGTAGCCTGTGCCGCAAACGTCTTTGAACAGTTCTATGTCACGATTGGCGAGGCGCTCTGCATAAGGGGTCAGCGTGACCGATCTGCTTTCGGCCGCTTCGGGGGGCATGGCCATATGCGGGGCATTCAGCACCTCGGCCTCGATCAGGTATGTCAGCGCGGACAGGGTCACTTTGGCGGTTTTACTGAACTTTGCTTCGCCTTTGGCCTCGTAGGCCAACGTCTTGACCGAGGCTTCGGCGCTCATATCCATCGCTTGCTGAAGCTCGAATTGGTCGTTCACCTCTGTGAAGTCTAAAGCGCTGGTCTGTCCCTCAAAGGGCCTGGCCGTCGTGAACTCCACACAGCGGGTCGGGATTGCCTCGCCATGAAAGGCGTTCCACCCCCAGCCCAAACTTACCCCCGTTTCCGGTGCGAGCAAAATCGCAATCGGATCGGGCGCGTCTTGGTCACGGCGTCTTTGTTGCGCGATCGGTTTGCTGCCCGGCGCGGTCGGACGCGACGCAAGCGCCTCTGCTATATAGCGGCCAACGTCATCTTCGCTCGGTGTTTCAGGGGTGTCGGGCTCTGCTTCCGGATCCGGCGCGGTCGGCTGCATCACGGCCAACATCAAGACGGCGACCAGCCCCAGCGCGCCTACGGTTAATCCAACTGTCCGTCCAGACATCGCACGCCCTCCTAACACAGTTACAGACACAACCATAACATGTATTCGGATCCGCCGATCAGATTCTTTCGGAGCGTCTTTTGCCTCAGTCCGGTGCGATCAGAATACTTCCGATCACCTTCAGCCCGTCGCCACTGCGCTTGGCCACGAGCACCTCGCCAGAGCGCGTGCTTTGACCCGTCAGCGCTGAAATGTTCACCTGATGCGACACCAGCATGAGCTTGCCATCGAGTTGGTCGATCAGCGCGAGCGCTTCTTTGGACTGCGCTTCCCTACTCGAAAAGTCGCGGAAAAAGGAATTGAGCGCCTGCGCATCCTCGACTGGGCCCACGTCCAACAATGTCGCTGTCTCGCGCGTCCGGCACCATTGACTGGTCAGGACGCGATCAAAAGCAATCCCGCGCTCTCGAAGCTCTGCTCCGGTTGCCCGCGCCTGTTCACGGCCCCGATCATCAAGGTTCCTTTGGGTGCTGCAATCGCCGATCTGGAACGGCTCGGGGTCGCCAACGCCGGGCGCCAAAGCGTGGCGCATGATCGCGATCGCGCCCTCTTGGCGCAGAGCGTCCCAGTCATTGGCAACCGCAAGAGATGGCAGGAACAGCAATACAAAGAGCAACCGTTTCATAGCGCCTCCAAACATGGAAAAGGCCCTGCGTTTATCGCGCGGGCCCAATCGAATTTAGCTCAGCTGGTCACCTAGAAAACTGGTGAAGGCCTCCCAGCTCTCGGTGTCTGCACGCTCTTGATAGCGATCAGAGCCGAAAACGGTAAAGGCGTGGGGCGCCTTGGAATAGACTTCGATGGTATATGTGCCGCCCGCGGCCTCCATCTCTTCGGCGAACGTGGCGACATCGGACATTGTAATCGAGGTGTCAGCGCCGCCATGTAGGATTAGGACGGGCGGCTCGTCACCGTCCCAAGATTGCCCGTCGGGCGTTCCGAGGCCGCCATGGAATGTAGCATATCCTGCTGCCGTATCGGCCATGTCACTGCGCGCCATTTCCAAAGTCACTGCCCCGCCAAAGCAGTAGCCTGCGACGACCATCTGATCTGTACTCGAGCGCTCCGTCGCTTGGGCGATCCCCGCTTCGATCAGCGCGCGCATGCGAGCGCGGTCCTGATAAAGAGCGCCTGTCGCGGCGCGTCGATGATCCATTGTCTCCGTCGGGGTCTCATCCCCGAACATATCGAGCGCGAAAGCGTTGTAGCCCATCTCTGCCAGCATATCGGCGCGCTGGCGCTCGTAGTCGGTCATGCCGTCCCAGTCATGGACAAGAAGGACAAGCCCCTTGGGATTTTCAGCCTCGGCCCAGTATCCGGTGAAGCTTTCACCATCCACCTCATAGGCAACATCTTCTGCAAGCGCGGGGGCGGCCAACACGGTAGCTGCCAGGAACGTAGATACGAAACGCATAGATCCTCCAGTCTTTGGGTGTCGCGGCCCCTTTTTGGGTGGGCCATGCCTTTGGAGATGGCGCAAAGGACGTAAGAGGCAAGGCGTAACGCTGACCTCGTTCGTAGCCATAGCATCCTGCGTCCTGACCGGTTTGCCCAGAATGATGGCATGCGGGGCTTGTTTGCAGGGTCTGAGCACCCCCTGCGATCGCGGAAAAACGAAACTTCTGGTGTGCCCGCAGGGGTCCCATGCGTTGATCATTATGCGAGATCGTCATAGAATCTTTCCGCCCCAGATATCGAGAGATGCACCACCACAAAGCCGCAATAGTCCCACAATGACACAGCGACTACTGCAACAAAGCGTCAGTCTGGCATTAAACTCGATCGACTTATTTGCTCGAAGACGAGCGCACAGGGACATGCAACCTTTGATTGTGCTTCAATATTACATTTTTACGATAACTTTGAGGCAGGATTGTACGGTTTCTGTCGCACATCGCGCGCCGGCCCTTGTCGCACCTAGAACGCATTACATTCGGATGAAGCAAATATATGCGGCCACAGCACGGTCAATTTATTCAAATGTCAATGATATTCGAATCGGACCGGCCCAAAAAACGGATCACTCTCAGATATTGCAATCATCATATTTTAGATGAATATATTGGCGAAATAATAGCGTTATGACAGTATGGTTTACGATATCTACTTCGTACCCGCACTCAAATCATAGCAATACTCATTAGACCGCATAGGTTAATCAACAAATCTTTGCATATTTGCTAAATTATACCTGCAATTTACGACGATCACTAATATTGCAACGCCCCCCAATCTGTAGTCGAAATAAACAAAAACAAAATGTATAAATATGCAATTTGGACAATTGCGAATTCTATCAAAATTAAATAACTATGAATTGTCCGACTGAAGCTCGTTAGCGCGAGTGGAAAGGCTGGATAAATTTTGGAATAGATTCTTTACCTAAATTTAGGAAGGCTATGAAATGAGCATCTCTTTGAATCTCGGCCTCGGCGACCAAGAACTTGTCGCCACTGAAAGCGTGTCGCTCGTCATCAATGGTGAAGGTGGTGACGACACCATCTCGACCGCTGGCGGCGACGACTTTGTCAAAGGTGGCACTGGCGACGACTCCATCAAAGGCGGCACCGGCGACGACACGCTCGTTGGCGGCGAAGGCAACGACACCCTGAGCGGTGGCGACGGCGACGACAAGCTGGTTGGTGGCCTCGGCAACGACCGTATCGCCGGCGGCAACGGCAACGACATCATCTATGGTGGCGGCGGCAACAACATCCTGTTTGGCGGCGCAGACTCTGACACCTTTGTCTTCGGTGACGAAACCGACGGCAACAGCAAGGTCAAAGACTTCACCATCGACGAGGACATCATCCGTCTTGAAGATGGCGTGACCGTTGCAGACATCACCGAAACCAGCAAAGGCGCGGTGATGGAACTGGACAACGGCTCGACCGTCCTGTTCGAAGGCCTGACCGCCGCAGAACTGGCCGCGGAAGTCGACTGGGTCATGTAATCGCCATCACGCGATAAAAATTTCAGGGGCCGCCCTTCGTGGTTGGCCCTTGGGTCTTATTAAATCTCGCTCTGGGATCTTGCCCATTCCGGCTTTCATCCTTCGTGTCTCTGAAGCGAGCCACTCAGATTTTCAACAGCGGTCTTGGGACCACGGTGCACGGAATATATGCGGGCCAATTTGGGGCCCGATGTGAACTGTGCCCAAGATCTTTTTACTGGCGTCAGTATGCACCATGGCCTCTCAGCATCATTCATTGGCTTACCGACCTGAAATTGATGGGCTGCGCGCGATCGCGGTGCTCTCGGTCATCGTGTACCACCTGAAAATACCTATCGGCGATGAAAGCTTGCTGCCCGGTGGATTTCTCGGTGTCGATATTTTCTTCGTGCTGTCGGGCTTCTTGATCACGCAAATCCTGATCCGAGAATTCGAGAGTACAGGGCGTATCAGTATCGCAGATTTCTATTGGCGCCGCGCCAAGCGCATTTTGCCGCCGTTGCTTCTCGTGATGCTGGCGTCTCTGCCGGCAGCGTGGATGATCCTGCTCCCGAGCGAGCTCGATCGCTTCGCCCTTTCTTTGCTGAGCGCCCTCGGATTTGTCAGCAATTTCTTCTGGTTCTTTGAACTGAGCGAATATGGCGCTCAATCTGGACTGCTCCAGCCGTTTCTCCATACATGGAGCCTCGCGATTGAAGAGCAGTTTTACCTGATCTTCCCCCCGCTTCTGATCATCCTCTTTAAATTAGGGACAGTGCGAACTGTTTTCTGGGCGGTGTCTGTCGGTTTGGTCCTAAGCCTTGTTGCGGCAGAGGGCCTTACGCGCTTCCATCCTGCATTTTCTTTCTATGCCCCCAGCAGCCGAGCGTGGGAAATGCTCGCTGGCGCACTTTTGGCGATCCTCAGGCTAAAGAGACCAGAAGCGCTCATTGGCGGCGCTCTCGAACGGGTCGCGCCAGCTCTCGCACTTATGGTCTTTGGCGTCTCCATCGCGACGTTACATCTGAGTACAATCGCGCATCCGGGTTTCGTTACGCTGCCTGTGGTTATCGCAACCTGCGCGCTTCTCTGGTTTTTGACGCCTCATCAACCACTCACCCGTCTGCTTTCAAGTAAACCTATCGTCGAGATTGGTAAGCTTTCGTACTCCCTATACCTCTGGCATTTTCCGATCTTTGCTTTCGGGCGTCTCAGTACAGTCGGCTCTCCCACGCTTTCAGAGATGGGCATTTGGGTCGCAGCCACATTCGGGGCGTCCTATCTGGGCTATCGTTTCATCGAACGTCCCTTCCGTTTCTCGATGCCACCTATGCGCTTTGCTACGATTTGCGGGGCCGCTCTTCTCCCGATCATCGCGGGTGCGGCATTGGTCACGAGTGGCACGCTACAACAAACCTCGAAAATGCAGTCTCTCGCTGAACTCTATGGGGAAAATGAAATTGACAACAAGATGCTGGCACAGGCGAGTTGGTCGTTGCTGGACGCGCTATCTCCTGACGAGGATATAGGGTCTTGGAATGCGCTGCGGCCGTCACACCACGAATTGAATGACCTTTGGTTTAGCGATACGCCTACTCGAAAGGTCCTTCTGATCGGGGATTCTCATTCCAAAGACGTCTACAACGCTCTGACCCTCAACGCAGATCTTTTTCCTGATATCGAAGTCGCGCGGTTCAACATTCATCGAAAATCGGTGTCAGAAGGGCTCGAACAGCTCAGGAATACCCCTAATTTTTCCAAATCGGACACGATTGTTATCGCATCGCGTTATTATCGCGAATACGCGACATCATTAGAGCGCATGTTGTCGACACTTGTACCGACAGGCAAGAAGATCATCGTTCTAGGCCCAAGTGCTGAATTCGAGGCCGGTGGATCGCAACCTTTATTTGATTGGTTCATTCAGAAGTCTGCTGGATCAAGTGCGATACAAACGTTGAATCGGATCGCACCAAAGTACGAGCGCCCAAGCAGCAAATCTCTTGAAGAAAGAATTCGCCTAATTGCAAAAAATGCCAATGTGCAATTCCTATCAAGACGTGATTTAATATGTCCAACATTGAAAGAATGCACATTGGTGACGCCCAAAGGGCTGAAAACCATGTATGACGACACCCATTGGACGCTACAGGGCGCGCAACTCTTTGGAAAGCGTGCCGCCGAGGCTGGTTGGTTCAGCGAACGCCTCGCAATACGAGATTGAAACAGCAGATTTAACGAGCACCAAGGAATTTTCATGGCACGCAATGCCCCCTTCACCGAACGACTGACCCGGCGACTGGCGATCCTTCGGGGCCGGAGCCGTCGCAGCCTGCCCGGCGCGGCGCCAAACCACAAAAGTGTCTTTGTTCACATGCCAAAATGTGGGGGCACTTCGCTATCCGAGGCAATGTATGCCACGGTTCCGTTCAATGAACGCATTGGGGTGATCGACGCAGTTTCCACCCGCTCGGCGGCTGCTATGATGCATTTTGATCAAAACGACCGTTTCCTGTGCCATGAGGATTTAGAGCATGGGCAGCACACGTTTGACCTGCGCGAGGCGATGATGCTGCAGCATATGGCGTGGGGGACGATGCTCATCCACGGCCATGTCTTCTGGTCTGACAAAGCGCAGACTCACTTTGACAATTCCTACAAATATGTGACGCTGCTGCGGGATCCGGTGGCACGGATGGTCTCCAATTTCCGGATGACTCAGCGTGCGGGGATCGTCGGCGAAGACGTTGATGAATATCTGGAAAGCCCTGTCGCCAGAAGACACGCTCAGGTGTATCTGCGCTACCTGTCGGGCCGAAACGACATCGATCCCGCCGACACCGACCGTATGGTCGCTATGGCAAAGGAGCGACTGGCAGGCTTCGCGCTGGTCGGTTTTCTGGACGATACGGAGAGCTTCTTCGCAAACTACAAAAAGGTCTTTGGCGTCCCGCTCAAGATGGCACGTTTGAATTCTGCACCGGACAAGAAACCACCCTATAGCGACGGTCAGATGGCGAAGTTCAAAGAGCTGTGTTCGCCAGATTTGGAAATCTACGATTTCGCCAAAGAGCTACGCGCGTCGAAGCCCAGAACAACCGCGAGCGCTGTTCGCAACGCCACGGCGCCACAATCCTCATGACCCAGTTTCTGGATTTCAGTCCGGCGCTCATGCCCACGCAACATATCGCGACGCCATTTTGGGCGCTGGTGGATGTTGGGCTGTTGTTCGTTGTTATGTTGGTGAGTTCCGATGCGCTGATTTACTTGGGGTTTGGCCAGTCCTTGATTTGGCTGCTGTGTTACGCGCTCACCTTGCTGCGCGTCCTCATGAACTGGCCACTCGTTTTTGAGATGTTGATGCGGAACAAGCTGCTATTCGCCTATCCGCTGACGTGTCTGGCTTCTGTTGTGTGGTCCCAAGCACCGGCAGAGACGATGGTTTCAGCGTTTCAGCTGACCATAACATTCCTGATCGCCTCTTATCTGGGATGGCGCTACTCGCTTGACGTGATTGTCAAAGCCATCGTCGTTGTGCTCAGCATCACAGTCGCGCTGTCTCTGATGCACTGGGCCAGCGGTGTCTTTCCATGGAAAGTGTATAGCAATGCCGGCGGACTGGTTGGAATCTATTCCCACAAGAACATGCTTGGCCAAAGAGCGCTGTTCTGCGCACTGGCGATCATTGCAACACTGTTGATGGCGCGATGGCAGACTTCCCTTCCCTTTAAAGCGGCAGCGTTTCTCAGTCTTGGGGGCACGGTGCTAGCGCTCGCTCTCTCTCGGTCCATGACATCTGTGCTGTTGCTGCCTCCGATGGTCGCCCTGTTCATCATCCTGAGCCGCAGACATATCCCGTCCCAATTATTTACGGCGCTGGCGATCCTTTCTGGGCTTGCGATTGCGCTCGTGCCTGCCGCGTTGGTTATGGCGGGGATTGATCCGGTTCAGACCGTGCTCGACAGTGTTGGCAAAGATGCAACGCTTACGGGACGGACCCAATTGTGGTCGGTCGCGGCTGATGTCAGTCAAGAGCATCCAATTTTTGGGGTGGGCTATTCCGCGTTCTGGGCCGCGCCGGAGTTTGCATATGAGAGGCTGTTGACCCAGCACGCGGGCGCAACGACCAGCGTGTCATTTCACAACTTTATAATGGAAATTCTGGTTGGCTGTGGTTGGCTCGGTGTCCTATCGATCCTCGCTATCCTGCTCACTAGCTGGAGCAGGCTTTGGATCTATCTGGCGCGCTATCAGTCCGTCTCGGCCGCTCTTGGACTGACTATTTTAGCAGCCGTGGTGATCACTTCTTTGCTCGGGCCGTCCTTCTACCGCGGGCACGAATTCATGATCGTTTTGATCATCGCGATAACCGTGTCCGCCCAAGAAGACATGCGTCAGTACAAACAGCACTTCTACCCGCGCTTTCCTGTGCAGGCCAGCGGACGGCGCGACCCACTAAAGCCAATAGAAACTGACCCAATAACATCCACGTCGCACTCTTATTAGGGAGGCATCAAATCATGCGCTTTTTCATGCTCACATCGGCTCTTGTTGCCATCTCTTTCGGTGCTAGCGCGCAAGCAGAGCCCTACAGGTTGGCCATCGGTGATCAACTCTCTTTGCAATACGATCTGATCGAGAGCCCCCGCACCTCAACCATCGACCTAGACGGCAACCTGCGTCTACCAGAGCTCGGGAGCATTCCTGCCCAGGGCTGGACGCTCGATGAAATGGAGCAGGAAATTTCAGGTCAAATGCTGGATGCAGGGTTCAGCGGCATCCCGACAGTGTCGGTCGAGATCATAGAGTACGCTCCCGTGATCATCGCGGGTCTGGCAGAAAAAGGCGGCGCGTATGATTTCGTGCCCGGTATGACGGTCGGGGTCGCGCTCGCGATGGCGGGCGGTAGCGATACACTGCATCGGAGTGGCGACGGACTCGAGGTCGCCTCAATGGCGGCGCGGCGCAGGTCGATGGAGCATGCGGACCAGATCGCTGCGAACATCCTGCTGATGGCACGGCTGAACGCCTTTCTTTCAGAAGATGACCAGCCTGCGACCCTGACGAACGAAATGCGCGACGCCATCCCGAACCTTACAGACGCGGACATCGAGCAGCGGCTCGAAGGAGAAAACATCATTCTGACCAGCAAACGGCAAAGCGATGCCGCGTTGCTGCAGTCATGGGAACAAGAGATCGCAGAGGGTGGCAAGCAGATCGAGCTCTTGGATCAGCGCATCGCCCTCAAGGGAGAGATCATCGCGCAACTGACCAGTGAATTGGACAACACCAACGCGCTTCAGCAGAAAGGACTGAGTACCAATTCCCGCGCGCTCGAAGCATGGCGCCGGCTGGCTGAAGAACGCGAAGATCTGCTCGCGCTCGAGAATGCGAAATTGACGGCGCGGCGCGCGATCGGGATGGCAGAGCGGACGCGGCTGAACCATCTGTCGGAGCAGCGCCAGACCGCTTTGGTCCAACTGCAAAACGCCAAAAGCCGTTTGGCGAGTGCGCAGCAGAACTACCTGCTTTCGTTGAACGAAATCGCACTTCTGACTGGCGGCCTTGATAGCTTGTCGAACGTCACGGGTGGTGCGAGCATTGTGTTCGAAATCCTGGGGCCGCGCGCCGAGAGTTTTGCGGCGCAGGTCGTCACGATCAACACCGAACTCATGCCTGGCGATATCCTGGTGGTGTCTGCGGACCTTGCGGGCTGAAACGAAAAAACCGGCGCGATCAGGCGCCGGCTCATCAGAGTTTCAAGACCATCTTCAGATGTCAGGTTAAACAGACCAATTCGCGAATTGGTGCCCTGTCATCGCACGAAACCGTGCGGTTTCCGCGGAAAGTTCGCTCTTCATCGTTGCCAACAAATCCGCAGGGAATTCGGGCGCGCGACGCTCTTTGCCACGTGCGAGCAGACCGCGCACTTTGTCCCTTGCATTACGCGGAACCATCGCGGCCATCCGCTGCCCGCTGCGTGTCTGGGCAAAGCGGAGGATCGGCGCGGGAATGCGCGACAGCTCCACGCTATCGTTTTGCTTGCCTTTGCGGAAAATAGCATGACGCGCGATCCCGATGTGGTCGGTGATTTGATCCATGCACTTTTGCGGTGTCGTCGCCAAGTCATCGAAATCCAGAACCAGAATAGATTCTTTGGGATATACAGCGAGATAGGCATCCATTTGCGAGGCATATTTGCTCGCGTCCATGATGTGCTCGTATTCGTGGCTCCCGTAAAAGGTCTGAATTTCCGGATTGAGTGTGCCTTGAATAAAGCTGTGCTTGAACTGGGACACCGCACGCAACACCGGATCGCGAACGATGTAGATGAGCTTCAGTTCGGGACACAGCGCATGCATGCGCTCTGCGACGCCGGGAAAGTCGCGCTGCTTGGTGTAGTTCGGGCTCGCCTCTCCGCGCACCTTCTTATCAGAGGAGAACTGGCTGGAATACCAATCCATCCCGAGTTCCCAATTCTTCTCCGCGACAAAGAAGTCTGTTTCCTTTTCTCGGGACATCTCGATGTCGGGATGTTCGGCCAGATAGCGATAGAGGCTGGTCGTCCCCGACTTCATGGCACCAATGATAATAAAATGAGGCAGTCTTTTGAGTGTGTTGGACATAAGAGACTCTTAAATCTGAGCTTTTACAATAGGAGAGGCACGCCGCTTGAAATACGAAAGCAAAGGCTTTTCGACGGCCCTGTGAACAAAGACCCCCACCACACTCACCAGGAGGAGAATGAGTCCGAGCATCGCCAAAGGATGCAAGATGTGGTGGAGGCCTGATCGCGCGATAAACACCGCAGCGATGGTCATGGTTGGCATGTGAACGAGGTAGATCGCGTAGGACGCATCCCCCAGCAGGGTCAGCCAGCGCGGTGCGGGCAGAACGCCGTTCGCGAGGCCGATAATGATAAATGCCGAAGCCACACCATAGGGGATCGGCATCCATGCTTCGGGAAGCGGCGCGTCGTTGAGGCTTTCGAAAGCTCCGAGACTGACAAAGGCGAGCGCCCCTCCCCAGAAGCAGATGCGGGCCATGCTCTGTGGCACGCGGCGGACAACCGCGCCAACGGCAACACCGAATAAAAACAATAGGTTGTGCGATTTAAAGAAAAAGCCCACGGGATACGCGGTATCGACACCAGAGACCAGCACAGCAAGGCAACCACAGACCCAAACCGCACTCAACGCAATGCCAAGGCGGAGGTTGATCAGGAGAGTAGCAAAGATCAGATAGAACAGCATCTCGTGCTGCAGGGTCCACGCCACCCGCATAATCGGACCGTTGTCCGGCTGTGGAAACAGCAGATATGAAGCCAAGATCGCGATCGGATCCTGCGCATGCTGCGGCCCGCTGCCAGGTGACAGAACATAGAGAAGCAGTAAGACCGTAAGAATGATCCAGTAGATTGGGTAAATACGCAAAATGCGCTTTGACAGGAAAGTGCCCACTTTGTCCGGATGTCCAAGGTCACGGCCATGGACAAACATCATGATAAATCCAGACAAAACAAAGAAGAACTCGACCCCTGCATAGCCAAAGCCGAATATCGCGCCAGCGCCTTGGCCATCATAGAACTTGGCGGGCAAGAGAAAGACGTTGGCGTGGAACACAGCGACCATAAGCGCCGCCACTGCGCGCCCGCATTGCAATCCGTCAAGCTTGGTTGTTGGCTGCATCCTACCCTCCGTATAACTCTGGTTGACGCACCCCCAAACACCCCGCGCAAACGCCCGCGTGCATGGTCGCGCGCATCATCCAGAACGCTTTTTTGACTGGGTTACGCAGATTTTGCACCGTGCGGAGATAGCAGTAAGCCGACTTCACCGCCGCTAAGCTGAAGAGTTGTGCCCGACGCATCGGCGACTGCGCAGAGGCCGCGTAGCTCTGCCCCATGCGGAAACGGCGACTGAGGAGCCAATGCAACGAGAGGCGCGCTGGCGGTACGTCTTCGCGGACAATGGCATCTGTGGCAATCGCGTAGACTGCCCCCATACGCCAAAGTCGGAAAAAGAACTCGGTATCCTCACCGCCGGACTTGCCCCGCGTGATGTCAAAGCGCTGCGATTGCCAAGGGGTGCCGCGCCAACGCAGCAGGCCGTTGCAGGTGTGGCCAGTTTGAACAATCCCATCACGCGGCGCTGCGAACTGCGAATGAAAGTCGCCCTCGCGGATCCATGCGGGCGCATCTTTGCCATAGTTGGCATAACTCGGACCAAAGACGCCATCTGCTCCAGTCTCGACCTGCCGAGCGATGAGATTGGTCAGCCAATCGGGATCAACCACCTCGTCGTCGTCCAGAAATGCAATCCAGTCCGCACTTGCGCGGTCCAGCGCTGCGTTGCGCGCGATCGAGATATTCGCACCCGCCACGTGATGGTAAGAGATCGGCAAATGAGACGCTTTTGCCGCCTCGGCAACGCGCTCTGATGCGCTGGGTGTCACATCGTTATCAATGACGATAGTGTTCACGGCCGCACCGTCTGGGATCGTTGCCGCCCCAACCGAAAGCAGCGTGTCGCGGATATGAGCGCGTCGGTAGGTACAGATGCAAACGTCGATCTTCATACCCAGCGCCTCACGTTCCGCAACATGTAGACAAGGAACCCCGCCCCCCAGCATTGGTGCATAATGAACAGCGCTGGCGCCGCCATCAGGGCGCATTTACAGCGATGCTTTGCCGCCAGAAACAACGCTGTTCCAGCGAGGATCAGCACGTATGAAACAGGCAAAAGGATGAGCATAGGGAACGTCGTCGCGAGAAGAATGCTGAACAAATTCACCAGCAAAATTACCGGCGGCATCATCTGGCGCAGACGCGGCTGAATTTTGTGATGAAGGATCGTCTGCGCCCTGCCCGTGCCGTAGTTCCAATATTGCTTGGCAAGTTTCATCGCCGTAGCCCGCATGATGTAGTCAAGGCGGATCGTGGCATCGAGCCAGATCTTCCCGCCGATCATTCCCAGCCGATAGTCGAGCTCCGCGTCCTCGTTCGCAATGAAGGTGGTGTCATACCCACCGGTCTGGCGCCAGAAGTCCAAACGAAACCCTGCATGATGTCCGTGATCGACATAGCCAGACTTATGCCCGCCCCTGTGGCTGGAGCCGCCAGTCCCCAGTATCGTCTCCATGGCCCATGCGGAACCACGCTGAAAGCAATTGTCGCCGACAGAATCCATGACGGTCGCGACCGCGGCGGCATCATGAACCATCAACGCCTTAGCGACGCGCAAGACATAGCCGCGCGGGTACTTGGCATGGGCATCGACCCGGACAAGGTACTCGTGATGCGCTTCGGCGCATGTTTCGACCACCCGATTTATTGCTGCGGCTTGGATTCTGTCGGGGTTATGGATGAGTTCTAGATTGGGGTAACGCTCGGCCAATCGGCTCACGATTTCGCAGGTGCGGTCTGTGCTCCCCCCGTCCGCGACCACGATCTTAACACCCAGCATGGCGACATCGTTATCCAATAGCTCTTGCAAGGTGTTCGCGATATGCGCCTCTTCGTTAAAAGTGGGGATAGCGACCAAAACCGAACGCGGATCAAGCGCGTTCGCCGTGTAAAAGGACTGGCTTAAGGCGTTCATGAGATTGATCCTTTTTTCTGGCTGCACAGTTGCCTCACAACGGTTTCAATCTCTTCGTAGGATTGGACAAAATCGGTTTCGGGACGATCGAGCAGCGCTTGGCCCTTGGCCTGAATTGCTGAAGGCGAAAGGGTGCTGAGGAGTTCCGCCAAGGCTCTGCCGTCACCCGATGGGATCACCCAGCCCAAGTCATCAGCCTCGATCCGGCGCCCAGTTTCGGTGTCAGCCAGAGCGATGCTGGGGCACCCTGCCCAACTAGCTTCGTAAATCCGGTTGGGGAGGAGCCAGTCAGAGTTATTCCCCCGCTGCCACAGATCCTGCGCCCACACGATATCGCAGTCCTCGTAGACGCGGGTCAGATCATCGGGATACGCGTAACCGCCACGAAACGTCATCGAGGGGCGCGCCGCGACGACATCATCAAAATCCGGAAGCGCATGGCGATGGACGACACCGTGAATCCGGATTTCGACCTTGGGTCCAAGCCTGTCCGCGAGGTCGGCCAAGATATGCAAGCTTGGCGCACAGCGAATAGTGCCGACCCACCCGATCCGGAGCGGCCGATCCACCAATGGTCGCTGCGTCGGCCGCGCGGGCAAATGGCACCCAGCCGCCAGCTTGTTTTCCCACAGCGCCGTTGGACCAACATACTTCTGGATCGGCGCAAAATATTCTCTGACAAAGCCCGGAGACGACACCACCAGCAACTGAACGTGGCGCAGCAGAAACCGTTCGGCTGCACGCATGAGCCGGCTCTTTAGATCGTTTCTGCAAAGCGCCCCATTGATATCCAGACATTCGTAGACAATGGGCGTACGCGCAGCCCCAGAAATCACACGCGCGGCGCAGGCAATCGCCAGCATGTCCAGATTGCGCGCAATGATCATATCCGCCGTCGCGAGGCTCTTGCGGTATCGCCGCATCTTCCAGATGGATTTCGCAACAACTGCTACACGCTTTTTTAGGTTCTCGTTCTCGGTCATAAACAGGTGCGTGTTCGGCCAATCGGGCTCGAACGCCTTGTTCATGTTCTCTCGCCGCATGGTAAAGCTGTGCACTTGGTGACCCAGCGCAGCCAGCGCTCTGATCCGGCGAATTTGCGAGATTTCAGCCACATCAAAGCCAAAGACTTCTATTCGCTTGGGGGCTTGGAGTGTGGGGCTATCACTTCTCATAGGCTTGCTTTCCTTTAGAGAATGAGACGAGTTTTCCGAGAGAACGCTGCATCGGCGTTTCAACGCGCCCGAATATCCAGACGCCGATGACGCAGGTCATGGCGAGATACACAGCGATGAACACGAAACCGCTTTGTGACCCATGAAACGCCGGCAGCATGGACCAGACACGTTCTGCGGGGACCAATAAAATCACGTGGAAGAGGTAGATGGCGTAGCTCGCGTCGCCAAGCTGCTCTAGGCGCGGCATGGCGGGGATCGCCGCACCAAGCCCTACCACGCCAGACAAGACCAGCGCCGCAGGAATGCCAAAGAACAAAGCTCTGCTCCAGTGGTCACTCTCAGCAACGCCGGGCCCGTAGATCGCGAACAAGGACACGCCAAGTCCAATCATCAGCACATTGCGCAGCGGTCCGCCCTGAGCACGGAACCAAAGTTCTGCCACCAGACACCCAGCCGCAAACTCCAGTAGCATCGGGCTAGTGTACGCTTGCGCTAAAGCCGAACTCGGGAACGTCACCACCCCCAAGGACGCAAGACCCATCATCACAGAAACGATCCCGAGGAGCCTCTGACGTTCTGGCAGAATAAGCATCGAAGCGAAGACCAGATAAAAGAACATCTCATAGTTCAGCGTCCAACCGGGAATGAGCACAGGCCAAATCCGCTCGGGAAATGTTGGGTTAAAATGCGGTATGAACGTTAGGGATTGGATCACGTGCTCTGGCGTGATCGAAATCCATCCAGCGCCAGTCGCTTGGACCATCAAAAGCCAAAGCAACGTTGCCCCCCAGTACATCGGTGCGATCCGAAGGACGCGGCGCATCAGGAACGTGGCAGGATCTTGCTGTGAGCCTTTGCCAATGAACCAAATGATGAAACCGCTGATCACAAAAAACAAATCCACGCCCGCGTGCCCCAGCTGGAAAAGTGGAAGCGCCGCCTCAGGCAGCTGATCCTCGACCCGCTTGCTGGCATGAAGGCCCACGACCGCCAGCGCCGCCAATGCGCGCAAATATTGAATGGAATGAAGTTTCATCATCGTCTCAATCGGTTCAAAATCGGCGTGTCGGGTCTCTGGGCCCCATGAACGGTTCAGAGGTAGTAGCTTTCGTGGCGGCTGGTGGCGTCGTAGGCCTTGAGGCGCACTTGGGTGAACACGATGCCCAGTATCTTGGACTTGGCATCGCCTGCCTTGCGGAGGGCGGACTTCACTTCTGGACGCTGTGTGCCCCCCCATTTGACGACGAAGACGAGGCTCGAGCACAGACCAGACAGGAATGTCGTCTCTGCAACCCCGTGGAACGGGGGCAAGTCCGCGACCACGTAGTCGTACTTGGTCTGCAGGTGCGCCAATGCTTCGGCCAGAGCATCGCTATGCTGCGGGCCAAGGCTGGAAATCTGGTCGAAATTGCCAATCAGGGTCAGGCTCGGGGTGTCAGGAACCGGCTCGAGCCGCGCAGCCGTCTGCTCTGCGTTTTGTAACAACATGGACAGGCTGTTCGTTTCCGGCACGGCAGGATTCAGCAAATGCGTTGCCTCGGACGACATGACGTCCAGATCCACAAAAACAGTGCGCTCGCCTTGGCTTGCTAGATAGGTCGCAAGGTTCAGCGCAGTGCTGGTCTTGCCCTCGTTTTTGACAGACGACGTGACACCAACAACCATCCCTTGCCGCGTCTGAGACGATTTGCGCCGCAGCATCGTCAGGTTGAAGTGGATCGCCCGCATGGTTTGCGCGAAAATCGACGTTGGATGGGACGCAGCAAAGTCAAACCACATGGCACTGCGGTCCATCTGCGACAGAGCGCCACCACGCGACCGCAATGCTTTCCACTTGGTCGACAGCGCATTCCGGCGGAAGCTACGATCAGAGCCGAACCGCGGCGAAATGCCAAGGAAGTCGAGCCCCAACTCCTGAGAGATATCTTGTTTGTTGCGGTAGCTGTTGTCCCAAGCCTCAAGCACAACGATCAAACCGACAGCCAGAACCAAGCCACTAAAGATTGCGATTGCGACGATCTGCTTGGACCTGGGGGCCGACTTGCTGTCCGGCGGCACGGCCCACGCAATCACCCGTGCCGAAGTCGCGTCAAAGCTAACCAACTGCGAGGCGCTGTTGTATTGCTCGAGCAGGCGCTCATAGAGTTCGCGCTTGGCGTTCGCTTCGCGCTCGAGGCCGCGCAATTCCACGGTCTTTTGCGAGTCATCCCCGTAGTCAGCACTCAGCCCTTCGATCAGGGTTTCGGTCGCAGCGATCTGGCGGTGCAAGGACGCACTTCTCGCTTCGAGCCGTTCTTTCACTTGGCCGTATTCTTCTAGGATCAGCGTTTCTTGCTGCTCAATCCGGTTGCGCAAGTTGATCGCTGCCGCAGACTCTTCGTCGCGGTTCAGCAGAACGATCCGCTCCTGCTGCAGCAATTCCACGTAGATCGCTTCGAATTCCTCGAGCGCTTTGGTGCGGTCTTCGGGCTGGACTTGGACAGCGTCCAACTGCCCTGCAGCGGTCTGTTCGCCAAGTTGTTCGATCTGGACGTCAAGCGCCAGCGCCTGTGTGCTCAGGCGGACCTGCTCGTCAATCGCAGCATTTAGCGCAACCTCGATCGGCAGAAGCGATCCTTCGGGGCTCAGCAAATTGTTCTCTTGGCGGAAGACGGAGACTGCATTTTCCGCCTCCTCCACGTCTTTGCCAAGTTCTTCGATACGGCCAGCCAGCCACTGCTGGTTCCGCTCAACCCCCGCGATGTTCTGCTCGCGCGATAACTCAAGGTATTCGGTGATCAGCGTATTCACCGCCAAAGGCGCAAATTCCAGATCTGGAGAGGTATAGGAAATGTCGATGATATAGCTGTCGCCTGATCGGCGAATCTCAAGGCCGCGCACAAACTCGGTCCTCAGCACTTCGAGTTCGCGCTGGCGGACCAGCTCATCAGACAATCCCTCTGGATCCGCGTCTGCTTCGGAACCGCGCAGGCCCGCCATCAGACCCTTGACCAGATCCATCAAACCAAGACCAGAGCTTTCCTCGCTGTCTTCTTCAACCTCTTCTAGGCCGAGCGCACTGACCACACGGGCAGTGACTTCGCGCGAACCCAGGATGCGAAGCTCGGAATCCACAGTCAGTCCGTCAGAGGTCAGAAGCCCCGGCGCCAAACCTTCGTTTTGGCCAGGGTTCAGCCCGGTTCGTGGGTCAATAAGGATCGACGCATTCGCCGTGTACTGCGGCGTTGCACGCGCCACGTAGATCACAGCCAAAGCAGCCGCAATGAAAACGAATACCGCAATCAGGTGCCATCTACGGAACAGCTTTTGCTGCATATTCCGAAGCACGTCGCCTAGATCAACTTCGGGCATGAAACGATCTCGCTCCGTCATATCAAAGCGCACGGCACTCTCTCCACGAAATAGGGACACAAATAAATTGTGTAATTAATTATTACGAAATTTATTTCAGAGGCACTTAACCATCCGATTCCCAATCAATGTACCTAAATGATATTTGTAGGCAATTGAATAAATGCAGTTGGAATTGCAAATTGATCAATACAGCCCCGAAGAACGACCAAATTCCATATTCAGAAGGTTAAATAAACGCAGGGAGTCGATTGATCGATTATTAACGCAAAACACTTAAAGCAGAAGTGTCGATCCCTGCGGATCGATTTGACATTAAACACAAAAGGTATTGTTGAATTGTGTAGGCTAGACTTGCACCAATGATTGCACCGATGGCACCACCGCCCCAGCCCCCCAAAAGTGTCGCCAAGAACAACAGTATTGCGCCAAAACCCGCAACCACGAAGACGTATCGCTGGTGCCCGCTTACATTCAGAACAATTTGCGCTGGCCCAAACAGGCCATCCGCAAGCGGGATCATCGCTGCGGCCAACAATGCCATGTGGGCCGCAAGGTATTCTTCCCCAAACAGTCCCAAAACCCAGTCACCGAGAACGATCACCCCTACGGCACCAGACACCAAAACGGCGAGCTTGAGCTTGGCAGAGGCGCCAACCAATTCGGTAACGCGCTGGGTCTTCTTGGCCTGCAGGGCTCTGGATAATTGCGGGCTCAAAGAGATGTCGACTGCCTTGATCGCAAAGTACAGCAGGCTCATGATCGACAGCGCGAGGGCAACTTGACCAACTTCCGTAGCGCTCAAAACAAGCCCCGCACTCGCGACAATCACGTGTTTCAGGTTGTCACGCAGCAAAAGCAAGGGTGCCATCGCCAAGCCGGTCTCGAGCCACTTGCGTTGATCGGCATAATTTGGAGCGGCACCTTGGGCGAACCCGAAGGTTTGACGAAGTAGGTAGGCCTGCATGCCCGCTGTCACAACAAAAGCAGCCAAGATAAGGCAGATCAATTGCAGCGCAGTTGGTTGCGCACCACTCAGCCAAACGATCCCAACAAGACAGAAAATTGTTGCCGGCCGTGCAAGCATAATCGGCAATCCGCCCCGCAAGACTTGGCCCAAAGCTGTTGCGTGACGACCGTACACGCGGGTCAGAGCAACGATTGGCGCGGCGATCAACGCGACCCCAAATATTTGCACGACCTCTTGAGACGCATCGAGGACATCTGCCCAACACAGCAGTGCGAAAGCAACAAGAGACAGACCACTGAATGCACCAATCAGCAGACGATTATAGTGAACAAAGCCAGTCGCAAGGCTTCGATTTCCAGCATCAATGTATCCAACAAGGAAACGAATAGATCCGGATTCAACATTCAGCGACAGAACAATAGACAAGAGCATCGCCCAAGAGAACCCGGCCATGACGATACCAAATTCCGCTGCGGGCACCAACCTTGCTATCAGAACGGTATATCCTAATGTCAGTGTATTGCCAAATACCCGCGCCCCAAGCAAAGACGCAGCTTTCTTAAATATCTCTCGAAATGGAGAACGGGGCGCAACGCCCGCCGAAGTATCCGCCTGCATGATGCAATCCACGATGCCGTATATTTGCCAATTAATAGCTTCTTAATGACAGAGCCTTTGCTATAATGCTAGTGAAATGGCAATAGTCCGCATTTATCAATATCGCGGCATAGTTGTATTTGCAATTTTCAATGTATCGATTTGGACGTCAGACAATGCATTTCGCCGTACATTTCCCGAAATATCTCCACCTTTGGGCGGCAATCATTTCGATAGGGGTAACGGGTACGCAAGGTCATTCGGGGCCAGACCTATCGAACACGATTCTTATTTTGGAAGAACGGTTTGAACAGGGGCTGAACCGATATGACGGCGTGAAAGGACTGTGGAGCACTCTACCCCGAAATGGGCGGCTCATGACCAACGCTGCCGAAGCGGTATTTCTGGATCATGGCGTTCTTGAGGGAGATGCCGATGACGCGCTGCCTGTTCTTCACGCGCCAACGAAGGACGGACTCCACCTTCGGTCTGCGCGTTTACCTGCCGTGACCCAAGAGGCTGTTCGTGATTACATGCACCGCACCGGCCAAGGAAAGCAAGCGGAGCGCGTGCGCTATGCGAGTGCCGAGATTACAACGTCGCAAACGTGGGCGCAGACATATGGGTATTTCGAGATTGTCGCACGGTTTCCACGGGGCAAAGGCCGATGGCCCGCTTTTTGGTTAACCCACGCTGGGCTTGGCTGGCCGCCAGAGATCGATGTCGTCGAAGCGTATGGCGCGGGTCTCGATCAGCCGACGCCCAAAGACAACACTTTCAATACCGCCGTGTTCTTTGATGCACGGGATCGGAACATGGAGGAGACCCACGAGGTCAACATCACGAACCCCTTTGCCGAGCAGCTGGAAAACGCCGTCCCTAAGTCAAAAGAGCGCGGCAACACGACTGTCTATAATTTCTGGCGGCTGGTTGATGCGCAAGGCGAGTTCAAAGCGAATATCTACGATGACTTTCATACTTATGCGGTCATGTGGTCGCCAGAGAGCATCGTCTTTTACTTCGGCAAGGACCGCGACAGTCTAAGGGAAGTTTACCGGACACCAACGCCCGATGACGTGCACGATCCCATGTTTTTGATCGCGAATGACCAGTTTACGGCGCGCGGGGGCTTCTGGTCCCCGCGCCCGAACGCGATTGACCGTGTTCTCGACCCTCAGAACGCTTTCGTAGTGCAAAGCGTCGTGGTGCGAGCTTTGAGTCCTGAAACCAAACTCTCTTTGGCAGACGGGGCCTCTGCTTTCGATCATCGTAGCACCGGAGTGTTTGACACGCAGGGGGACGATTATATCGCGCCAGGGGATGGCTTTGATGTGGTTCACCTAACTGGTGGGCGCGACCAGATTGGACTGACCCGGAGTCGCTTTAACAAGGTCATTTCGGGTTTTGGGCCAGATGATGTTGTGACGCTAGAGGGATATCCCTTTGCCTCCTCAGCGAGCGCCATGAAGCGTCTGACTCAGGTGGGTCCCGACGTTTGGCTGCCGACAGGTGCGGACCCTGGTGATCCTCATACCGTTATTTTCAAAGAGACGGCCGTAGAAGCATTCTCTCCTCATCAGTTTGACGTCAAATGGCCGGTGCCTTTGGACCATTGGCGGGTGAATGCCCTGAAACCCAGCGCAGCGCTCAGCGATACCGACGGCGATGGCGTATTAAACAGTGATGACCCAGAGGCGTGGTACACAGACGATGGCGCACCGGTTAGGATGGTCGGGACATCTGGCTCGGACCGCTATTTTGTCACGCACCCTGAAACCGTGATCGACGAACCCATAGACGGCGGCGTTGACGAAATCATCTCGCGCATCGACATGGTGGTCCCTGCGAACATTGAACGCGCGATCGCACAGGCCCAAGGCATCACGCTCACCGCGCGACCAGAAGGAAGCAGGCTCGAGACGACGGTAAAGAACGTCACGCTAGAAGGCAGCGTGGGAAATGACTTATTTGTCCTTCCTCAAGACCTAGCGAATGTGCGGGTCAGTATTGATCTGCCCAGCGCGCAAGATCAGCTGCGTGGCTTTGGTCCGAACCACAGCCTGTTGTTTTCGGACGCGCTCAACGCAACCCGAGCGGACTGGCGATTCCGCGACGTCCCAGAGGGGACGCAGATTATTTTTTCGGACGAGGACAGCCTGCTCGTTGAGGGGATCGGTCAGGAAGCGCTGCGTCAATTGATTGGGCTCAGTTAATGATGACCGACCACTACCCGACATTTAAAAACAAAGATTTTTTGGAGACACCGATGAACGATACACGGGCAACCTTCGTGGGGATCGGGGCGCAGAAATGCGCGTCGACCTGGCTATATGGTGTGCTGCAACAGAGCCCAGATGTGCAGGTGAGCGAAGACAAGGAGGTCGATTTCTTTAGCTATTATTTCGACCGCGGCTACGAGTGGTACGATCGTCATTTTGCGTGTGACAGTCCCAGCATCGCGCGCGGTGAAATCTCGCCTTCATATTTCATCCACCCAGATGCACCCGCACGGGCATATGCCTACAACCCTAAAATGACTGTCTTTGTCACTTTGCGGGATCCCGTCGCGCGGTGCTTTTCCAACCATTTGCATGAGGTCCGCAAAGGGCATGCCTCTGGCAAGAATACTGTCTTTGAAACTGCACTCGACAACAATCCGCTCTACCGCGATCAGGGTCGGTACGCGCATCACCTAAAGCGATGGTACGATGTCTTTCCCGCAGACCAGATCCACGTGATGTTTCAAGAAGACATCCATATCGACCGCGCCGCCATGGCGCGACAGGTCACGGATGCGTTGGGCCTGCGGCCCTTGGACGACTTCTTGGATCTGCGTGCGAACGAGAGCGTGCGCTACAAGAATGCCGCTGTTGGAGAGACCCTGTGGAAGTTCGGAAATTTCGCGCGAAAAAACGGCATGGGCCGGATTGTTGAAACGGCCAAAGCCGTACCTCCGATCAAACAACTCCGCGCGTCAAACCGCCAGTCGATCCGCGATGTGGTGGCGCCTATGACCGCGGACACAGAGCGCTATCTAACCGACTACTATGCCCGTGATGTCGAGAAGCTGGAGCGTTTGATCGGCCGCCAAACCCCGTGGCGCCGTTTTGCCGCCCTCGCAGACGTGACTACGGCGTAAACAGACGACTCTGCCCAGTAATGCACCGGGCAGAGTTTGATAAAGCACATCAGATGAGATAGGCCTCGGTTTGATCCGCAAGCATTTCAACCGTCAGATCACTGGCGACGAAGTCTGTGATCTTGGCCAGCCGCGTTGTTTCGCCATTGATATCGACTTCAAGGAAGATATTGCCGTTCTGATGCTCGAAGACGTCAAAGCTTAGGATGTCGCCAGCCGTCAGCCCGATAATATTGAAGCGATCTCCTTCGGACTGATCAAAGCCCTGAATGAAATCCAAATCATCCGTCTGCGTCACATCCAGAATGTACAAATCCGCACCTTCGCCTCCGGTCAGAACATCACGGCCCTCGCCGCCATACAGGGTGTCATCGCCTTTTTGACCGACGAGTTTGTCGTTACCATCGTCGCCATACAGTAGGTCATGACGCGTACCGCCACTGACAACGTCGTTCCCTGCGCCCCCCGACATGATATCGTTGCCGCCGCCGCCGACCAGCTTGTCGTCGCCCTCGCCGCCGTCAATCCAGTCGCGGTTGCCGTTGCCCTTGATCATGTCGTCTCCGGCACCGCCATTCATCGTGTCCCGAGCGCCGTTGCCGAGCAAGGTATCATTGCCCGCGCCACCATCCAGAAAATCGGCGTCTCGACTGGCCCTGAGAGTGTCTTTGCCAGCCCCGCCGTACAGTGAGTCGTAGCCAACACCGCCGGTCAGCGTGTCATTGCCGCCCTCACCATACATCCGGTCGCCATCTTCGAAGCCGCTGTCTGTCAGTACATCTGCGCCCTTCCAGCCGTAGAGCATATCTACGCCATCCCCGCCGTCAATCGTATCGTCGCCGTTCATACCTACCAGCGTATCATCTCCGCCTTCGCCAAGGATGGTGTCGTCATGAACCGAACCGGAGCTGACATTCGCCTCGTCGTCGCCGCGCAGATAGAGCGCGCCAGTCATGTCCCAAACAGTCCCATCTGCAAAGACCACTTGCTCGATATACGAACCAACATCGTGCCCCCCGAGTCCGGGTGTGACCTTGACCGAAAAATATTCAAGACCATCCGCACCATCGACCACGATATGCCAACGCGCCCAATCAATGTAGCTGCGGACATCATCTGGCCTTAGATCTGCAAAAACGATCTGGTCGAAACCTTCGCCCGCGGTCTCAATGATCAGCTCGGCCGATGGGCCATCCCCACCGTCACCCGCGCGCAGAATGTAGGTATCGTCCCCTGCGCCGCCAACCAGCGTATCCGCCCCTTGGCCCCCATCAAGGGTGTCGTCTCCAGATTCGCCAATTAGGTAATCCGCACCACCCAAAGCGACGATTTTGTCATGTCCTGCCAGTCCGTTAAATACCGTACCTTGATCGTTGCCGGTCAAGACATTTGCGTCTGCGGTGCCGACCAGAGTGCTCTGCCCGTCTACAGCAAGCGTCAAATCGGGCCCTCCTTCAGAAGCGCGCACGACGTCATCCCCATACAAATCAGTCTCGCCAAATTCGCTGGTATAAAGGATGCCATTCTCCAGATCGCCGTAAGCGCTCATGTCGGTATTGGCCGCTTGTTCTGCCAGCTCAGGAATGTCCCAAACTCTTACGTAATCAACGTCGAACGAGGCCCCATCTGGTGTCGTTTCGTCGGGGTCGCCGTCCCATCCGCCCAAAGCTAGGTTCAGGTGCAACGAATGAGGTTTGTGCATGCTCGCTGGCGTAGGTGTTTCGAGCATGACCTTTCCATCAAAGGTGTAGACCAGCTTTTCCGGTGTCCAGAGAACCCCATAGGTGTGAAACGACTCGCTGGTATCTGGGACAAGCCACGAATCCGCCATCGTGACCTTATCCCCCCAGAGTTCCCCGTGGGTCGCCGCACGATACACATTGGGCAAGCTCCCAAGCGCCTCTAGAACGTCAGACTCAGGCGGCCAAGTGTAGTCGGAGGGCACAAACCAGAAGGCTGGCCAAAGCCCTTGCCCCGCAGGCGTTTTGGCGCGGACCTCGAAATATCCGTAGGTTTGTTCAAAGGTTCCGTGGGTCTCCAGACTTCCTGAGAGCCACTCCTCCTCGATCTGATCCTGCAGGGCTTCGGGCGTCCGTGTCGCAGTGATCGACAGAACACCATCCTCGACGCTGAACGGGTTCACGTTGATCGGAGTGCCGTCGCTTGTGGTCGAGTCCGCATCGACATACTGCTGGAAGCGGTTCCCACGTGCGATCGCATTGGTCACTGGATGACCGTTCGCAGGTGTCGTCGTCCAAAGGCCACTGGTCAACGATGCCTCGCTATCAAAGTTATCCTCGAACACGATCTTTGCATTCTCGAAAAGCGCGGGATCCAGCGTTTCAACCAGAACGTCCGCTTCAGAGAAGTCGTCCGAAGTGACCCCTTCTAGCAGAACCGATTGCTCGGCAGAAAAGGTAAACAAAAGCCCGTCCATCGTGTCTGAGGCCAACGCCATCAAGTCCGAGAACTGATCTACCCCCATATCCCAGAAAGTGAGAATATCCTCACCTACTGCGAAATCCGTGATGATATCGTGCCCGTCTTCCAAAGAGAACGAGAACTGATCGCGCCCTTCGCCGCCCGTCATGGTATCATCGCCAGCATCACCAGCGATGGCTTGGTCGCCTGCCCCTGCAATGATGTTATTGTCGAGCGCGTTCCCTTGGATCGTGTACCAATTCGACGTCCGCTTGAATTCCAGAGCCTCGATATTGTCGGGCATCACTACATGATCATAGGCCCAGATGACATCATAGCCGCCGTTGAGCTCTTCGATGATTGTCGTATCGCCATTGTACAAACGATAGTGATCGTTTCCCGCGCCGCCGATCAGCGTTGTGCCTGCCACGTTATTAAAGATGAAATCATTCCCGCCAAGCGCATCTACAACGACGCCCTCTTCCTCTGCCCTGAGAGTGTCACGCTCGCTGGTTCCGGTAATCAGCATATCAATCCCGTTTCAGATGTTTTAATTTCTTTATTAAAAACAATAAAATGGCACTCTGACATCAAATCGAAGCGCAACCCTGAGCAGCCACGTATCTAAAGCTAGTCTGCACGAGTTCAGCCCTAGGGCATGATTTTTGATAAAACCTTGGAAAATTCAGGTTGCGTCAATCAAAATAAACAATTGAACTGATTCAACGATCCAATCAATTATTAGTATTAATTTGATATAAATAAAAATGAAAGGGCTTGATTGGACGTATTTGCAAAACCGTACGAAATTCGAATTGCAGAACAAATAATCCCATCAAAGTGCACAGCATACTGGCGGGGTGAGGACGTCATTGTTCAGGTGAAGCTCTACACTGACAGCGCAGAAGAACATGCACCCAACATAGCAAAGCTCAGAGGTAGGGAGGTGTGGCGGACAGTGAGGGATTCGAACCCTCGAGACGGTTCCCCGCCTACACACTTTCCAGGCGTGCGCCTTCGACCACTCGGCCAACTGTCCAGTGCGGACCCTTATATCCACACATTCAGCGGCTGCAACACCGAATTTCAGTCAATATGCAGGTTTATCCGCCGGTTCTGGCGGCCTTTTTTCTCGACCTTGCCAATCCGGACAGATCCGATCTCTGAGGTCGAGCGCACGTGGGTGCCGCCGCAGGGCTGTAGATCAACTTGTTCGGTCGTGTCGCCAATCCTGACCAGGCGCACGCGCCCTGTCCCGCGTGGTGGTTTGACCGACATGGTCTTAACCAAACCGGGATTTGCATCCAGATCTTCGTCGCTGATCCATTGGGTGGTCACCATGAGATCCCGATCAACCAAGGCGTTCAAGGCATCCTGAATCGCTTGCTTGTCCTCGGGCGCCTCTTCCATGTCAAAGTCGAGACGCCCCTTTTCTTCGGAGATAGAGCCCCCCGTGACGGGCAAAGGCACCACAACAGACAACAGGTGCAGCGCTGTGTGCACTCGCATGTGATGGTGCCGCCGTTCCCAATCCAATTCCTGACGAACCACAGAGCCAACGGAGGGCAAAGGCGCAGGCTCTCCGGGGACAAGGATGATCTCATCCCCCTCGCCCTTGATGGTGGTCGCGATCTCGATCCGGCCCCCGTCCCACGTCAGAATTCCGCTGTCACCAGGTTGGCCGCCGCCTGTGGGATAGAACACGGTTTGGTCCAGCACGATTCCGCCTTCGTCCGTCAGGCGGGTTACATTGCCATCAGCCGAGCGCAAATACGCGTCGTCGCGGAACAGAGGATCGGTCATTCATCAGCTCCATTGTCAGAAACGTCCGGCAGGCCCGCTGCCGGTTGGTGGGTTGGTGTGTCGTCCGTCGGCACAGGCTGCGCGCTGGGGTAGCCACGCATCCACAAGTCGCGCTGCGGGAACGGAATTTCGATCTGCTCTTCTGCAAAGCGCTTGGCAATGGCGTGATTGAAGTCTGAACTCACGTTCAGCACCCAGTTCACATCGCGAATGATCGCACGGATTTCAAAATCCATCGAGCTATCCCCGAACCCCTTGAAATAGATAAAGGGCGGTGGTTGTAGCAGAACCATTGGATGCTCTTTGGCAATTTCCATCAAGATTTCTTCGACTTTGTGTGTGTCGCTGCCATAGGCCACGCCGACCGGTACAATCACGCGACCAATCGTATTGCCACGCGTCCAGTTCGTGACCTTGCCACTGACTAGATCCGAGTTCGGAACGATCACATCCGTGCGGTCAAAGGTTTCGATCCGCGTTGAGCGAACAGAAATAGAGCGGACATAGCCCATCTCGCCGCCGACCTCGATCCAATCCCCCTCGGAAATCGGGCGTTCGATCAGCAGGATGATGCCCGACACAAAGTTCGACACGATATTTTGCAGACCGAAACCGATACCAACAGACAGCGCACCCGCAACGATCGCAAGGTTCGACAGGTCAATCCCAGCTGCGCCAACCGCCGCCATTGCCGCGATAAAAACCCCGACATAGCCCATGCCGGACACCATTGCGTTTCGACCCCCTAGATCGAGACGGGTTTTCGGCAGGATCGAGGTTTTCAGCGCCCGTTGCAGCAACCGTGTTAGACCGTAGCCGATGACAAAAACCACGGCAAAGCTGATGAAATCCGTGGGCGAGATATTGGTATCGCCGACGGTATAGCCCGCTCGAAACCGTGCCCAGAGCTCGGTCAGATCAGAGATCCGCGCACCCCAAATCAGCGCCAGAACCGGTAGCAGACCAAGCGCCAGCAGGTATCCCAAGAGCACCGGTAGCAGCGCGTCGTCGGCGCTTTCGGGTTGCGTCGAGAGCATCGCATATAGATCACGGATGAACTGCTGCAGAACCACGTAGATGCCATACAGCGCAAGCGAGCCGACCATCGGATACAGCAGACCTTCGGCCGCGTTTCGGTAGCCCACTGCTGCGATGATCGGTGCAAGAATGGCCGCTAAAGCCATGATCCGAAGAGATATCTGCGCGACGTTTGATGCCGTCCCATCGCTCTCTTCGGACTCGCTTTTCATGCTGTGGCGTAGGGTATTAACCAAATGCAGCAGCGTAAAAGCCGTCACCAGCAGGATCGGAAAAATAAGAACGGCCGTCACCCCGACCGAGAATTCCTCTCGGTTGGAGACGTCATTCACCAACAAATCCGCCGCGAGGCATACCCCGAGCAATATGCCACTGCGCCGTACTTTTTTGCGCTTTTCCTGAGGGATCGAGGTGATGGCACGAAAATCACCGTCAGGGAACAGCAGACCAGACAGCCAGCCCGCAAACATGATCACGCCCACATAGAGCAGCATGTCCGACAGCAGTGCGGCCCCCCGCTCGCCTGTCAGCTGCAACACCTGCAAGCCAGAGACGATCATGGCCACCCCAAGCACCGGCACAATCACTTTGCCGAGCGAGATGAGCAGGCTCCACACACCTGGCCCACGTCTGATCCGATGCCAAATCGTTGTGACCAGCGCCTCGATCCAGTCGGGTGCACGGGTCAGAAACAGAACGCCGACGATAATGAACAAGATCGCGGGGAGCACATCTTCGCGCGCGTCATTCAGGCGGTTGCTGTCCGCAAAGACATCGCGCACCTCTTGGACCAGCGCGCTGCCATAGCGGATCAGCGCTTTGCTGGTCTCATTCCACATCACGGGATTAAGCGGCGTAGGCCCCAAGGAGAACAGCCGCTCTGCTTGTTCGCGGCGAATGATGCGGTCGATTTCAGCGATCAAGCCATCCGCCTGGCGGTAAGCCTCATCCGCTTTTACGCGTGGAACTTCAGCCTCTTGCAGCTGGTCATTCAAGTCCTCGCGACGCTCTGCGATGGCTTGGGGCTCGGTCTCGCCCTCGGCTGGAGGTTCGCCCAAGGCACTAATCTGCGCCTTTAGTGTATCAATGCGCTCGCTATTTGCGTCTTGGGCGGTTTGGAACTGATTTCGGAAATCGGAGATCCGGCCGCGCAAGGTTTCAAGCGCGTCTACATCGTGCGGTTCTGCCTCGATCTCGGCCTCGACCTCTTGGGTCAGATCGTTCCATGCGCTGTAATCTACCCTGTCGGCCTGCGCGAGCGCCGCAAAGGGAACGAGTGTCACAAAAACGGCGGCCCAGAGGAGCCGCCGCATCATCGTAAAGGCCTTAGTTGTCAACAAAGACACCCGGGATGCTCTTAGGGCCGACGGTCATCCAATCTGGGACAGGCAGACCCTTTTCCTTGAGGAAGCTGGGATTGAACAGCTTCGACTGGTAGCGGGTGCCGTAGTCACACAGGATGGTCACGATGGTGTGGCCCGGTCCCATCTCCTTGGCCATACGGATCGCGCCGGCGATGTTGATGCCGGAGCTGCCGCCAAGGCACAGGCCCTCTTCGGACAGGGTGTCAAAGACGATCGGCAGCGCCTCTTCGTCGGGGATCTGGTAGGCCATGTCGGGGGTGAACCCTTCGAGGTTCGCCGTAATGCGCCCCTGCCCGATGCCTTCGGTGATCGAGCCACCTTCGGACTTCAACTCGCCGCTGGTGTAGAAGCTATACAGCGCCGCACCCATGGGATCAGCTAGACCGATTTTGACACCTTTGGGCTGCAGAGCCTCTGCCACACCGGCCAAGGTGCCGCCCGAGCCGACAGCGCAGACGAAACCGTCCACTTTGCCGCCGGTCTGTTCCCAGATTTCGGGGCCGGTGGTTTCCACGTGGGCGCGCTTGTTCGCGACGTTGTCGAACTGGTTGGCCCAGATCGCACCGTGCTGTTCGGACTTGGCCAGTTCCTCGGCCAGACGACCCGAGTAGCGCACGTAGTTGTTCGGGTTGCGATAAGGCGCTGCGGGCACCTGCACCAGTTCTGCGCCCGCCAGACGGATCATGTCCTTCTTTTCCTGAGACTGGGTCTCGGGGATGACAATCACAGTGCGGAAGCCCATGGAGGCGCCGACCAGTGCCAGACCAATACCGGTGTTACCGGCTGTGCCCTCGACAATGGTGCCGCCGGGCTCCAACAGGCCTTTCTCCAGCGCGTCTTTGATGATGTAGAGCGCCGCGCGGTCCTTGACCGACTGACCTGGGTTCATGAACTCACATTTGCCCAGAATCGTGCACCCGGTCTCTTCGCTGGCCTTCTTCAGCTTGATCAGAGGGGTGTTCCCGATGGCTCCGGCCAGATCCTGTGCAATTCGCATCATGCGCCCTTTCTCGTGTTACAGCGACATGAATATGGGTGTCTGTGGGCGAACTCAACCCGTCTGGCGCAATCCGTCGCGTGCCCGTGATAACCAAAGCGCCAAAAGGCAGGTCGGCTGCGTGCTAATCCGGTCGTTGTCGACCATCTCCATAAGTTCTGTGTAGCTGAAAAGATGGGTCCGGATATCCTCTGCCTCGGTTTCTTCGCCGCCGACGCCAACGATGTCATCGGGCAGGTCCGCAAGGCCAACAAACAGGTGGTAATACTCGCTGGAGCATCCGGGCGATGGATATCCGCGATTCACCGGAATCAGGCGCGACATCTCCAGCCGTGCTTCCTCGCGGGTTTCGCGCTCGGCAGCTTCGATCGCAGTTTCGCCCGGATCGATACGGCCTGCGACAGGTTCCAGCGCCCAACAATGCGGATCACCACGGAAATAGGGTCCTGCACGGAATTGTTCGACCAGCAGAACGCGGTCCCGCACCGGATCATAGGGCAGCACAATTACCGCATCTGCCGCCATAAACGTCGCACGGTTCACCACCTCGCTGGGGGACCCATCGTGGCGTTGAAACGAAAGGTCATGCTCATCCACCGCAAAGTAATTCGCGTAGGGGATCATGCGGCGATGGCTGATCACGTTCTGCGCTGTCAGGCCAGACGGGGTCAGCGCGCTGGGATCAGCCTGTGCATTGGCATAGCTTGAGGCGCGCATCCTGATGGTTCCAAAGCGTGTCCCAACATCGCGCGGGTCCTCGTTGCCAAAAGACATCATGACCTCTTCGGCGGCACGCATGGACGTCGGGGCCCATTTTCCGATCCATGCGTCCAAATCAAAGGGTTCACCTTGGGAATAGAGCTGCCGCGCGGCGATGTAACATGACGCCATCTCATGGCCCGTTCCGGGGTCTACGCAGACATCGGCGCGCTGATACCCGAAAGCCAGTTCGTAATAGTCCAGTCGATCTCGCTGAATGCCTGTGAGATTGCGCAGCAACAGACCCTCGGCCTGGCCGCCCTCTTCGGCAGTAATCATGGGGAAGCTCTCGCCCGCCGCCCAATATACGGCAAAGCCCGAAATACGTGCGGGGATGGCCTCGACCGGGGCGCCAGCTACCAGATCGAGAAGGGGTTTATGGCGCAGCGTGCCATAAACGAAAAAGTCGTTCATTTTTTATCTCCAGCGGCGCTCTGCGGCTTCGGCCCCCAAACCGGACAACACTGCCCCCATAATCACGGGCAAGATCATCGCAGTCGCAGAAATCGCCAACAAGTCGGTTATTCCAATTTTCACTGCGGCTAGAATGGCCTCTAAAGCATGATCGTAGAATTTTCGAAACGCTCGATTTAGCATTTCCCGAAATGCCAATCCGAATACGACAAGGATAAGGGTAACGAAGCCGCCGCTGATCCCTGTGGCTGCGGCCCGTGCCCATCCATATCCAACGCGTGCCCCGACCAGTTTCCAACCGATGACCGCCCCAAGCAAAGCGTTAAACTCGATAAAGAATGGGTAGAAGCGCAAGCTGTCCCGCAGCTCGCGCAACTCAAGCGCCAAAATGATACCCGTCCCTGCCATCAGAAGTGCTGCAATCAGGCGGGACGCGGTAGGCATGTTTAAGCAGGTCTTTCGATTGTCATTTGCGTTACATCGCAAATACCGCCTTTGAACGAGCCAGCGCAAGCTGTCAGGTAGAAATTCCACATGCGGCGGAAACGTTCATCGAAGCCGTGGCTGGCAACCTGATCCCAACGTTCGTTAAAGGTCTCGTGCCAGCGGCGCAGGGTTTGGCTGTAGCTTTGGCCAAACTCAAAGGTATCACGGACTTTGAGCCCAGCTTGCTCGACCTGATTACGAAGGACACGCGGAGACGGCAGCATTCCGCCCGGAAAGATGTATTTCTGGATGAAATCCACGCCCTTACGGTAGGTGTCCCAACGCTTGTCCTCGATCAAAATGATCTGAAGCGTTGCCGAGGCGCCAGGCTTTAGACAGTTATGCACGGTCTTGAAATATGTGGGCCAGTATTTCTCTCCAACAGCTTCGAACATCTCGATGCTTGCGATACCGTCATAGACGCCTGTCTCATCACGATAGTCCTGCAATTTGAGCGTTACCTGATCCGACAAACCTGCGTCTGCGATGCGCTTTTGCGCATAGGCAAGCTGCTCTTTGCTGATCGTAAGGCCTGTAACCTTGAGCCCACGCTCCTTGGCGGCATATTCGGCGAACCCGCCCCAACCGCAGCCGATCTCGAGCACGTGATCCCCGGGCTTTACGCCCATCCGGTCGACCATCGACTTGTATTTTTCGATCTGCGCAGTCTCCAAATCTTCTTGGCCAGACTTAAAGATCGCCGACGAGTAAGTCATCGTATCGTCCAGCCATAGGCTATAGAAGTCGTTCCCAAGATCATAATGATATGAAATATTTTTGCGCGCTTGGCGCTTGGTATTTGACTGCAGCCAGAAACGGAATTTTTCCATCGCGCGAACAAGCGATTGCCCCGGAAAGCCGTCATAGACCGACTCTTGCTGGTCATGCACCAGATCCATAAAGGCCTGAAGGTCCGGACTGCTCCACCAGCCATCCAGATAGGAATCGCAAAAACCCAGATCGCCCTCGCGGATCAGGCGGCTGAACACGTCCGGATGATGGATTACAATCTCTGCGACCGGACCGGGCAATTTGCCCTCGCACCGGAACACGCGCCCATCCTCAAGTCGGATGTCCAAGCGCCCTGCCCGCATGCCTTCCATCATCGACAGGACGGAGCCCAGATAACGGGGCAGTTCGGTCTGGCCTTTGGTGTCTGTCAGGATCATGGTTCTTCTCCCTGTGGATATTTCTAGGCTAGGTCCTTGAAGCGGACCGCCGCAAATCTTTTTATTGTGTCTTCAAAAATCGCGGTTTTCATAAGCATCAAGTGCCCGTTTCCGCCCCGCATCGGCGCTAACGATCGCATTCGGATAATCGTCGTCCGGCGACAGGTTCCAGCTGCGCGGCACCGCGTCAAAATACTTCAGAGCGTCCTCGTGGGGATTTCCGCGCCCTTCGGCGATCCAGCGTGACACGTAGTTGCGCTGCTTGTCGAACTTGTCGAGCTGCGTCACCGGGTTGAATACGCGGAAGTAGGGCGTGGCATCTGGTCCTGACCCTGCCGACCATTGCCACCCCATCGCGTTCGACGCGGGGTCCCAATCAATCAAACAGTCCTCAAACCATTTTTGTCCGATTTTCCAATGAGTCAGCAGATGTTTGGTCAAGTAGCTGGCCACAATCATGCGGGCCCGATTGTGCATCCGACCAGTGACATAAAGTTCTCGCATGGCGGCGTCGACGAACTGGATCCCTGTCCGCCCCTGCTTCCACGCCCTGACCTCGTCATTTTCCTTTTCGTTCCAAGGGAATGCAGACCACTCTTCACGCCAATTATCGGTTGCGATTTGCGGCGTGTGCCAGATCAGATGGTAGGCAAACTCGCGCCACGCCAATTCCTTCATAAAGGTTTCAGCGCCTTTGCTGCCCTCGTGCTGCTTGCGCGCAGCCGCATGCCAGCATTGGCGCGGGCTGATTTCGCCAAGGGACAGGTTTTCAGACAGACAGCTGGTGCCATCTTCGGAGGGTAAGTCACGAAGGGTGTCGTAATCATCGACGATGTCTTCAATGAAGTGGGCCAAACGATCCTGCGCCGCATCCTCGCCCAACTGGACGAACGGGCGGACCACATCCGCGCCACGACGCATGTCATCGGCCAAGCCCCAGTCCTCAAGATCGTCCGAATCCGGCCACGACGATGGAGCCTCAAGGCTCGATACGCGGCCCAAAGGCTGCGGAACGTCGTGATCGCGCACATTCTTCCAATAAGGTGTAAAGACTTTGTAGTAGCCGCCCGTGCCCGTTTCGACCGTCCAGGGTTCGAACATCAAGTGGCCAAGGTGGCTTTCCGCCGCAATCCCATCGTCTTTGAGAGCAGCTTTCACCGTCTTGTCACGCTCCACACTGTCTGGATCATAGGCCCGCGACCAATACACCGTGTCTGCGCCGGTCTCTTCGATCAGCGCACGAAGCACCTCTGTCGGGTCGCCCTTGCGCAAGATGAGACGGCTTCCAATGTCCTTGAGCGATCCAGACAGGTGCTCCACCCCAAGGCCCAAACGCCATTTCGGCGCGGCGCCCAACTGCTCGACGAGCCTGTCGCAAATGAAAACTGGAAGGACAGGGCGTCCGGACGACATTGCGGCCCAAAGTGCTGGATGGTCGGACAAACGAAGGTCCCGACGGAACCAGACGATGATAGGAGAAGTCTCTGCCACGCAATGCCTCTTGGTTTTAATTACATACTAGTACGTTGGGCAAAACGCTCCGGATCACTCAATGGTTCACAAAAAGTCGAAATATTTCAAAGCTGTCAAAGCCATGGCCCCGACTCGGGCATCAGGAACAGATCTGTTGGCTCTGGTGTGATCCCGATCTGGGTCAACATAACGTGCACCTGCCCGCGATGATGGGTTTGGTGGTTGAAAAAGTGCATCACGCAATCACCCATTTTTTTCGACACCTCGCGCCCCAGAAGCCCAGAGTGCCAACTGAGGTCCGACACCAAATCAAGCGCGCGCACCCTTTCTGCCCAAATCAGGATGTGGCCGTCCATGCGGAACCGCTCGCCGGACCATGAGGCGGCAGTGGGCTGAAATGTCTTGCTCTCTTCGGTCGTCCCGCCCGGCGACGGCTTTCCTTCGAAGCGGGACATCCACATGGTGTCCGCCCACAGCAAATGATTCACAGTCGCAAAAATAGATCCAAAAAATGCGCCGCGATCCTTGGTGAGTTCGGCGCGTGGCATCTCTTGCAGGATTTTGCGCAGCCCCCTGTTCTGCCACGCGTTATACCGTGCCATCGTTATGCAATATTCTTTGGTCAGCATCGGACGTTCCCGCCTTTGTCGGTGTTTTTGCAATCGATCCTCGGGGGTTATGAAAACCGAGCCCGCCCCCGCAGGCAAGAAAATCCATACAGGATTCTGAAGACGACCTCTTGAATTCCGCCAATAAGTTCGTAGGTTAAGCGCGTCGGGCAACCGACTATGGACATAAACGCGCTCGTAATAAGCGGATCGGACCCGGGGGCGGTACCCGGCGGCTCCACCAAAAATCCTATCGTTTGGGATCATGGGGCCGAAACAGGATCGACGAACGTCTAAAGGGGTTTGCTTTGTCCCGGTGTGATACCGCCGTTATCGGTTCAACAAGTACAATTGCAAACGACAATCGTGCTCCGGTAGCAATGGCTGCGTAAGCAGTCGGAGTTTCCGAAATCTAAGTCCTTGTGCCTAGCAGCGTAAGGCGGGGTTCGGAGGTACCTGGCAACAGAAACCTCCACTTTCCACCATCGTCAGACCTTTAACGCTTCGGACAGCGACTGCGGTGCCGAGGTTTGCTCGCGCAGATCAAGCGATGTCAGCAGGTCCAAGAGGTGGTTCTTCATTAATTCTTCGGCCAATGCGCCATCCTTGTTGGCCAGCGCCTTGATCAGTGCGTGGTGCGCGTTGCTTTCGCACAGGGCCGCCCGCCTCTGCCAATAGAGCGCGATGATCAGCGAAGATCGTGCGACGAGCTGTGCGATGATCTCTTCGATTGTGTCCTGATCCGCGATCCGCGCGACCTCTACGTGGAACTGCCCCGAGAGCTGCAGTGCTTTGCCCGTTTGTCCTGCGGCGAGTGCTGCGTGCTCTGCATCAATGTGGGACTGCAAAACCGCTAGGTCCGCTTCGGTCATCCGCTCTGCGGCGTGTCGGGTCATGGTCGGCTCGAGCAGCGCGCGGGCCTCAAAGACTTCGCGTGCCTCTTTCACTGTGGGCCGCGCAACGAAAGCACCACGGTTCCGCTTCAACTCTACCAAGCGTTGATGGGCTAACTGCTGCAATGCAGCGCGAATGACTGTCCGGCTGACGCCATAGACTTCGCCAACTTCGTCTTCGTTCAACTTCGTTCCGGGGGCGATCCGATGCTCGTGGATCGCTTCGGCCAGCGCCTCTGCGACCTTGGTGCTTGCTGTATCTGTTGCCTTTTCCTTGGGTGCCATGTGCCCGAACCCCTATTTTATTGCTTCACTGATCCCCACTTCGGGCCCGAATCGCAAGTCAGGAGGTCCTGCATTCCTCCGTGCACGATATTGTATACGATTTTGGATTATGATTTGTGCACAGCTTTGCACCAGCTGCTCAATTTCGCGCCATCTCAAGTTTCTGCACTGCCGTATGCGGATTTTTTCTTCACGGTCAGGAAATTTACAGACCAACGTGAACCCAAGACGCAACTCATAGGGGCACAGCACATGCGATCGGGTCAGGATCTGGAACTGGTACACCTGAGCAAACGCTACGGGGACACCACCGCGGTGGACAACATCAATCATGTGTTTCTGAATGGCTCTTATGTGTGCCTTCTGGGACCCTCGGGCTGCGGCAAGTCCTCGACCCTGCGCATGATCGCAGGACACGAGAGCGTGTCGGACGGCTCGATTGTGCTGGATGGGCACGATATCTCGCACCTGTCGCCCGCACAGCGCGGCACGGCGATGATGTTCCAGAACTACGCCCTGTTTCCGCACCTGAGCGTGCGCGACAACGTCGCTTTTTCCTTGCACATGAAGGGCGTGGACAAGCCGACCCGACACAAGGCGGCTGACGAGATGTTGGAACTGGTGGACATGACCCACCTTGCCGACCGCTTGCCCGACCAACTCTCTGGCGGTCAGCAGCAGCGTGTGGCTCTGGCGCGCGCTCTGGTGACCAAACCTCGCGTCCTTTTGCTGGATGAACCGCTGTCCGCGCTCGACCCCTTTCTGCGCATTCGCATGCGGACTGAACTTAAGCGGCTGCAGCGCGAACTTGGCATCACCTTTATTCACGTGACCCACGGTCAGGACGAAGCGCTGGCGCTGGCGGACGAGATCGTGGTGATGAACAACGCCGTCATCGAACAGGCGGGTCCGGCGCGTGACGTCTGGATGGCCCCCCGCACCGAATTCGTGGCCCGCTTTATGGGCGGCCACAACGTCATCTCCTTCGAAGGGCACAAGATTGCATTGCGCGCCGATGAGGTCCGCATGGCCGACACCGGCTTGCCCGCCACCGTGACTGCCGTGGAATACCAAGGCGCCCACGTGTCGCTGACAGCGATCACCCCCGCCGGAGAAGAGATCGTGGCTCTCGTGCCCGAAGCAGCCTTCTTTGCTGCACCAAAAGAAACCGGCGAAGCGGTCAGCTTCGTCTGGGACGAAGGGCGGGTTCACCGCCTCCAAGCATAAGCAACTCCTCAATCCACAACAGGGATTTAGTACTATGTCGAAAATGCGTTATTCCCGTCGATCCATCCTGAAAAGCGGCGCAGCAGCCGTTGCGGCATCGACCCTGCCCGCACCCATGGTCTGGGCTCAGGAGATCAAAGACATCACCCTGCGCCAGTTCGGCACGGGCGTGTCGAACCTGAACGAAGTCGGCCAGAAGGTGAAAGAAGATCTTGGCTTCACTCTGGAAATGACCGCTCTGGATTCCGACAGCGTGACCCAGCGTGCAGCGACCCAGCCCGACAGCTTTGATATTGCGGATATCGAATACTGGATCTGTAAAAAGGTTTGGCCGACCGGCAACCTGCAGGCGATGGATACCAGCAAGATCAAGAACTACGACAAGATCGTTGGCATCTTCCGTTCGGGTAAACTGACCCCCGAAAGCACCATCGCGCAGGGCACTGCACCCCACACCGTTGGCTTTGTCGAAGAGCCCGGCGCAACCACCTTTGCGGATCAGGAAACCAACTGGATGACCTTGATCCCCACCATCTATAACGCAGACACTCTGGGCATCCGTCCTGACCTGATCAACCGACCCATCAACACTTGGGCCGAGCTGCTGAACCCCGAGTTCAAAGGCAAAGCTTCGATCCTCGACATTTCGTCGATCGGTATCATGGACATGGCAATGGTCTGCGAAGCCATGGGCGAAATCCAGTACGGCGACAAAGGCAACATGACCAAGGAAGAGATCGACGCGACTTTTGCGATCTTTACCGAAGCCAAGCGTGCTGGCCAGTTCCGCGCGTTCTGGAAAACCTTTGACGAGTCGGTCAACCTGATGGCGTCGGGCGAGGTTGTGATCCAGTCCATGTGGTCGCCTGCGATCACCGCTGTGAAATCGCGCGGCATCCCCTGCGTCTACCAGCCTCTGAAGGAAGGCTACCGTTCGTGGGGCGGCGGTCTGGGCCTGTCCAAGTCGCTGAGCGGCATGGAGCTGGATGCAGCCTACGAATACATCAACTGGTACCTCGACGGCTGGGTCGGCGGCTTCCTGATGCGTCAGGGCTACTACTCGGCGGTTCCCGAAACCTCCAAGAACTACATGTCCGAAAACGAATGGGGCTACTGGTTCGAGGGCAAAGAAGCGACCGGCGAAATCACCTCGCCCTTCGGCGACGTGCTGGCCCAAGCGGGCGAAACCCGCGACGGTGGCTCGTTCGAAGAGCGCATGGGTTCGGTGGCGTGCTGGAACGCCGTCATGGACGAGAACCAGTACATGGTTCGCAAGTGGAACGAATTCATCGCGGCATAAGCGGCGGATTTGCAGGGGCGTTGCCCCTCTGGACGGGCCTTTGGGCCCGCCCATTCACCCCAGAGTATTTAGCGCAAAGATGAAAGGGGCAGTCGCCCCGGGGATGGATTTATGGCGATGAGCCGGCATGTCACAGGGTGGCTCCAGGCTGTGCCTCTGACCGTGGTTCTAGGGTGTTTCCTAATTGCACCTATTATCATGATCGTCGTGGTAAGCTTTTGGGGCGCGACCGAGTTTTCGATCTATCCTGCCTTTCAGTTTGACAACTACAGCTATCTGTTCGGATCGGCTGTGGTGTGGAAGGTGTTCTTTGCGACCTTCAAATACGCCTTCATTACGTGGGCGTTTACCTTGGCCATCGGGTTTACGGTGGCATATTTTCTGGCATTCCATGTACGCACGCAGTCAATGCAAATCGCACTGTTTTTGCTGTGTACCATTCCGTTCTGGACCTCGAACATCATCCGGATGATCTCTTGGATTCCGTTTCTGGGGCGCAACGGGATCGCAAACTCGACGCTGATTTCGTGGGGCGTAATTGATGAGCCGCTGGAATGGCTGCTTTATTCGGATTTCTCGGTCATTCTGGCGTTTGTCCACCTCTATACGCTGTTCATGGTGGTCCCGATCTTTAACACCATGATGCGGATCGATCGGTCCCTGATCGAAGCGGCGGTCGATAACGGCGCCACCGCGATGCAAACCCTGCGTCATGTGATCCTGCCGCTCACCAAGCCTGGCATCATGATCGGCACGATCTTTGTGGTGACGCTGGTGATGGGCGACTTTATCACCGTGCGCTTCATGTCTGGCTCACAAAAGGCCAATGTCGGCCGTCTGATCTCCAACGATATTTCGCTGCTACAGTATCCGTCAGCAGCGGCGACCTCTGTGGTGCTACTGATCACCGTTCTGATTGTGATCGGGATCCTGCTGCGCTTTGTCAACATTCGCAAGGAGCTGTAAGTCATGGAAAAGCGGTCTCTTTCCTTCTACGTACTGGCAGCGTTCTTTGGCCTGTTTGTTCTGTTCCTGTATGGTCCCACGCTGACCATTGGCATTCTGTCGTTCCAAGGGCCCACGGGCGGTCTGACCTTCCCCATGCGCGGCGTGTCACTCCACTGGTTCCGCGAGCTCTTCGAGCAGCAGGCCGTCGGGGATATCTGGGGCGCGTTTCGCCGGTCCTTTGCCTTGGGGCTAATGGTCATGGTCACAACCGTTGTCGTGTCGGTAATGTCCGGTCTGGCCTTCCGCAAACGGTTCAAGGGCTCTGGCGTTCTGTTCTACATGGCGATCACATCGTTGGTGATCCCGTCGATCCTGATCTCGCTGGGGGTCGGCCTAATCTTTAACCAGCTGGGCCTAAAAATTCATTGGGCGACCTCTGGGTTTGGCTCGCAGCTGACATGGACCCTGCCCTTTGGTCTGCTGATCATGTTTGCCGTCTTCAACCGATTTGACAAATCCTACGAGGAAGCCGCGCGGGACCAAGGGGCGACCCAGTGGCAAACCATCCGCCACGTGGTTCTGCCCATCATTGCACCCTCTCTGATTGGTGTGGCTTTGTTCGGGTTCACCTTGTCCTACGACGAATTCGCGCGGACCCTGCTGACATCGGGGAGCTACAACACCCTACCGCTTGAGGTGTTTGGCATGACCACCAACGTGACCACACCGGTGATCTATGCGCTCGGCACGCTGACCACGCTCTTCTCTTTTGGCATTATCGGGGTCTTCCTGATATCGGTCCGGATTATGGCGAAACGCCGCGCCAAGATGGGCAATGACGCTGGGAAAGCGGTCTGATGAAAATCGCTTACGTGAACCCCAACGCGACTGTGGCGATGACAGACGCCATGGTCGCGGTCGCAGCGCAGGTTCTACCGAGCGCGCAGATCATCGGCTTGACCAACCATGACGGACCGCCCGCGATCCAAGGGGCGGCGGATGGCGAAGCGGCCTTGCCAGGCGTGCTGGCGCGGATTGCGCAGGCCGAGGCAGACGGGGCAGATGCTGTCGTGATCGGCTGCTTTGACGACACAGGATTGGCCGAGGCGCAGGGCATGACATCCCTGCCCGTCCTTGGGATCGGTCAGTCCTCTTATGTGATGGCCGCGGTTCTGGGGCGAAGGTTCGCAGTCATGACCTCTTTGCCGATTTCGATTCCTGTGATCGAGGGCAATATCAATAGCGGCGGCTACGCCCCCAACTGTGCGGGCGTTCTGGCCAGCGACCTGCCCGTCCTGACCATCGACGAGGGGTCAGAAGAAACCCGCGCTCATCTTGCGACCTGCATCAATCAGGCGGCACGCGACACCAAGGCTGGCGCGGTTATCTTGGGCTGTGCGGGAATGGCCCCCTTGCGGCAGGATCTGACCACGCGCACAGGCGTGGTCTTGATCGACGGTGTCGCTGCTTCGGCCACTCTCGCGCAGGCTGCCGTTTCTTACCTGAGCTCCGCGCGCTAACCCCGCGGGCTGCCGAACGGCGCCCGCAACAAAATCCTTTGACAATCAGCACGGCTCGGACACTCTACCTCGGCATCGTGGGAGGAGAGATATGATCGCAGTGATTTTCGAAGTGACCCCAAAAGAGGGCATGATGGGCCCCTATCTAGATATGGCCGCCCGCATGAAAGAGCACCTTGAGGGGTTCGACGGATTCATCAGCGTGGAGCGATTTGAAAGCCTGACCACACCGGGCAAGCTTTTATCTCTGTCATTTTGGGAAGATGAAGAGGCCGTCCAACGCTGGCGCAAGCTCACCGCCCATCGCGGCGCCCAAGAGATGGGGCGTCAGCGCTTTTTCGAGGATTACCGACTGCGCGTGTCCCATGTGATGCGCGACTACGGGATGGAGGCGCGCGACGAAGCGCCTTTGGACAGCCGCACGCATCACGGCGCTATGTGAAGGTTTCATCACAGTGCGCTGATTTCGCTTGCGTTTCCCTGCCAAGCCCATAGGCCTACCGGCGCACGACACATACGAGGGCTTTCTTGATGGCTCCTGACATTCGCACGCTCTTCCAAGTCTTTGGCCGCATCGGCGTTCTGTCCTTTGGCGGACCGGCCGCGCAGATTGCGTTGATGCACAAAGAGTTGGTCGAAGATCGGGACTGGCTGAAAGAAGAGCAGTTTCTGCGTGCACTCTCGTTCTGCATGCTCTTGCCGGGACCAGAGGCGATGCAGCTGGCCACCTATGCAGGCTGGAGACTGCGCGGGACCTTGGGTGGTCTGATTGCGGGCCTGCTATTTGTGATCCCTGGCGCGCTGGTCGTTGCGGCGCTCGCGCTGGGGTACGCCTATTTCGGGAACATCCCTTGGGTCCAAGCCGCCTTCGTCGGGATCAAGGCGACTGTGACGATCATCGTCCTTCAGGCGCTCTACAAGGTAGCAAAGCGGGCGCTGCACCATGCGACCGACTGGATAATCGCAGGTGCGGGCTTTCTCAGCCTCTTTGCGCTGCATATCCCATTTCCTATCGTTATCGCGGTTGCAGGGATCATTGGTGCGATCCGCAGTAAGAACGACAGCGCGACACCATCAGACCCTGTCGTCAAGCCCAAAACCCTTCAAACGCTGATCTTCTGGTCTGCCTTGTGGACCGCTCCCATCGCGCTTTGCATTGCGCTGGAGGCACCATTTTTCACTGACATCGCACTCTTCTTCAGCAAGCTGGCGATTGTGACCTTTGGCGGAGCCTACGCGGTCCTCGCTTATATGGCCCAAGAAGTCGTGTCCGCTTATGGCTGGATTTCCCCCGAAGCAATGATCGACGCGCTCGGCCTTGCCGAAACGACACCGGGCCCGCTGATTCTGGTGACAGAGTTCGTCGCGCTGCTCGCCGGCTTTGCCGAGGGCGGTCCTGCGGTGGCGCTGGCCGCGGGCGCCCTGTCTCTCTGGGTGACCTTTGTGCCATGCTTTCTGTGGATCTTTGTGGGCGCGCCCTACCTCGATTTGCTGTCCTCGATGCCCCGCCTCAGAGGGGCGCTGGCCGCCATCACAGCGGCGGTGGTTGGGGTCATTCTGAACCTGTCGATCTGGTTCGCAGCCCATGTTTTCTTTGGCTCCGTGGGCGAAGCGTCCCTTGGTCCCGTGAATGTCATTGCGCCAGACTGGGCCTCGCTGGATCTGATCTCGGTGGCATTGGCATTGCAGGCTGCCGTTATGCTGCTGTTGCTGAAGATTGGGATCGAAAAGACCCTTCTTGTGACCGCAATTTTCGGCTTGGCATCAGGCATCTACGCAATCTGATTGCATTCTCCCCTTTAGTTTGCTTTTCGATGTACTATGCTGATTGAAAATCGGAGGCACTTGAAATGGGCGATATCGACTACGGCAATCTGATGCACGCTGCGATGCGGGGCCTGATCCGTCAGGTTCTGGAAGGCGTGGCACAGGACGGCCTGCCGGGTGAGCACCATTTCTTTATCACTTTCTCCACGGGTGCCGAGGGTGTCGAGCTGGCGGACTGGCTGGTTCAGCGCTATCCCACGGAAATGACTGTCGTGCTGCAGCACTGGTTCGACTCTCTGGATGTTGATCCCGATGGCTTTGGCGTCACGCTGAACTTCGGTGACAGCCCCGAACGCCTGTATATCCCCTATGATGCGATCCGCACTTTCGTGGACCCCTCGGTCGAATTTGGCCTCCGCTTCGAAAGCGTTGGCGAAGAGGACGAGGAAGAGGATGAACTCGACATCGAACTGGCCGAGGTTGAGGAAGAGCCCACCACCGACGCCGAAATCGTCAGCTTGGACAAATTCCGCAAGTAACTGCGATCACACCCTTTAAATTTGTGATCACATAGGCGATTTTTCGACCCCGTTAACGCTATCCAAGGCCCTGACGCGATTGCGACAGGGCTTTTCTGCCTGTAAACCCACGGCAACCGTTATACAGGAGGTTGCCTCATGGCCGATACCCGTACCGAAACCGACAGCTTTGGTCCTCTCGAAGTTCCCGCAGACAAGTATTGGGGCGCGCAGACCCAGCGCTCGATCATGAACTTCCCCATCGGCTGGGAAAAGCAGCCCGTGCCTGTCATCCGCGCTCTGGGTGTGGTGAAAAAGGCTGCGGCCATCGTGAACGAAAGCTTTGGCGATCTGGACGCGGAACTTTCCAAGGCGATCCAAGCCGCTGCCACCGAAGTGATCGAAGGCAAGTTTGACGACAACTTCCCGCTGGTTGTCTGGCAGACCGGTTCCGGCACCCAGTCGAACATGAACGCGAACGAGGTCATCTCGAACCGCGCGATCGAAATGCTGGGTGGCGAGTTGGCCAGCAAAAAGCCCGTGCACCCGAACGATCACTGCAACATGGGCCAGTCGTCGAACGACACCTTCCCGACTGCGATGCACGTCGCCATCGGCATGCACACCCGCGACGTCCTGCTGCCCGGCCTGCGCAAGCTGCACGCCGCTCTGGCCGCCAAGTCCGAAGAGTTCAAGGAGATCATCAAGATCGGCCGGACCCACACCCAAGACGCGACCCCGCTGACTCTGGGTCAGGAATTCGGTGGCTACGCCCATCAGGTTGCTCAAGGCATCAAGCGCGTCGAAGCCTGCCTGCCCGACATCTACGAACTGGCGCAGGGCGGCACCGCGGTTGGCACCGGTCTGAACACCCGCAAGGGCTTTGCCGAGAAGGTCGCCGCCGAGATCGCAGCGATCACCGGCCTGCCCTTCGTCACCGCCCCCAACAAGTTCGAAGCACTGGCCGCGCACGACGCAATGGTCATGTTCTCGGGCGCGCTGAAGACTGTGGCCGGTTCGCTGTTCAAAATCGCGAACGACATGCGTCTCTTGGGTTCGGGTCCCCGTTCGGGTCTTGGCGAACTGATCCTGCCCGAAAACGAGCCCGGCTCGTCGATCATGCCCGGCAAAGTGAACCCCACTCAGGCCGAAGCGCTGACCATGGTGTGCGCCCACGTCATGGGCAACGATGCGGCAGTTGGTTTCGCGGGCTCGCAGGGTCACTTCGAACTGAACGTGTACAACCCGATGATGTCGTACAACGTTCTGCAGTCGATCCAGCTCTTGGGTGATGCCGCTTCTGCCTTCACCGACAACATGGTTGTTGGCACGCAGGCGAACACCGCGCGCATCGACAAGCTGATGAAAGAGTCGCTGATGCTGGTAACCGCATTGGCCCCGACCATCGGCTACGACAACGCCACCAAGGTTGCGAAGACCGCGCACAAGAACGGCACCACTCTGAAAGAAGAGGCGATCGCTCTTGGCTTTGTGGACGAAGAAACCTTTGACCGCGTTGTCCGCCCCGAAGACATGATCGGCCCCAAGTAATGGCCGCGCCGGTCAATCTGAACCGGTTTCGCAAAGACAAAGCACGGGCCGAGAAAAAGGCCCGTGCTGATCAGAACGCTGCCAAATTCGGACGCACCAAAGCCGAAAAGCAGCGCGACGCTATTGAGGCCGAGAAAGCCGAGCGTCACCTAAACCAGCACAAGCGCGACGACGAATGAGCGGCGGCCCCATCAAACGGTCACTGACCCTGCGCGGGCATCGGACCTCTGTTTCTTTGGAAGAGCCGTTCTGGCAAGCCTTCCGCGCTATTGCCGAGGCTCAGGAAAAACCGATCAATCAGCTCGCGGCTGAAATCGACGTTCGACGCGATCCGGAAAGCGAGGGGCTGGCCTCGGCCATTCGGGTCTTTGTGCTGCGCTGGTATCAGGCGAAACTGGACTGAATTCCCCACCCATTCCTGCAAAGAAAAACGGGGCCTTCTGGATGAAGACCCCGCTCTATCTATCTGTAAACGCTCGGATTAGACCGAGGCGCTATAGATCTTGTTGATGTTCTCTGCCAGCGCGGCATTGAACTCGTCATCCGACTGCTGTGCGCTCAGGCCTTCGGCCAGTGCACGGCTGAACGATGCGATCATCTTCTCGTTCTTCGAGAGCTTCTCGCAAGCATCTGCGGTCGAGTAACCACCCGACAGAGCCACAACGCGCAGAACGCGGGGATGATCAGCGAGGCTGTCATAGAGGCCAGCTTCGGTGGGGATGGTCAGCTTCAGAACGACGTTCTGGGTCTCGTCCAGCAGGTCCAGCTGCTTTTCGATCTCGGCCTTCAGAATGGTTTCTGCTTCGGCTTTGGTGGGGCTGTCGATCAGAACTTCGGGCTCGACGATCGGCACCAGACCAGCTGCGATGACTTCTTTGCCCAGTTCAAACTGCTGCGCCACAACCGCTGCAATGCCGGTTTCGTTCGCTTCGTGGATCACCGAGCGCTCTTTGGTGCCAAAGATGCCGAACTCACGGGCAGTCGCCAGCAGTTCGGTCAGGCCGGGGATCGGCTTCAGGATCTGAGCGCCGTCTTTGACGTCTTCCATGCCCTTGTCGATCTTCAGGAAGGGAACAACGCCGCGCTCTTCCCACAGGTAGGTGGGCACGGGCATGCCGGCGACTTCACCGCGCATGGTGCGCTCGAACAGGATCGCACCTAGAACCTTTTCCGAAGTAAACTCGGGCGCGGTCATGATGCGGCAGCGCATGTCGTGGATCAGACCGAACATCTCTTCTTCGGTCGAGTACGCATCCTCTTCAACGCCGTACTGCTTCAGAGCCTTGGGGGTCGAGCCACCGCTCTGGTCCAAAGCGGCAATAAAACCCGCGCCCGCTGCAATGCGATCGGCTTGGCTCTGCTCGAGTACAGTGTCCTTGGCCATGATCTGAAAATCCCTTCGATGCGTTAAAACCTTGTGGGGTTTTTAACCCATCTCACGGGATCAGCATAGAGTTTTAAGTGATGTTTAGCGCAAACACTGTTATGTTTAACGCTAACATTTAACGCTAACGGCGCTCGACCTCCAGATATATGCCATTGGCGGACCGCAAAGTGAGGTGTGCGACCGGTATTGGCGGCGCAGAATCGGTGAGTTTGAACCGGAAATGCTTGAGCAGCATCGACAGGATCAACGGCCCCTCGACCATCGCAAAGCCCGCCCCTGTACAGACGCGCGGCCCCGCTGAAAACGGCATGTAGGCGCAGCGCGATGCGGCGCGGCCCTCTTCGGTTTTGGTCCGGTCGGGATCAAAGCCGTCGGGGTTGTCCCACAGCCGTTCGTGCCGCTGCTGATGCCATGGGCTGAGGACGATCTGCGACCCCTTGGGGACCTTGCGATCACGGAAGCACTCGGGCTGTGTCGTTTCGCGGACCATCATGGGCACGGGCGGGTAAAGCCGCAAAGCCTCGCGGAACACATCTCGGCTGATCTTCAACGAAGAAACCTCGGAAAAATCACCTGTTTTCAATGCCTCGGCCTCTGCGGCGACTTTGTCCTGCCATTCTGGATAGAGCGCCATCAGATAGAGCGACCAGCCCAACGCCGACGCGCTGGTTTCATGCCCCGCCAAGAAGAAGATCGCCACCTGATCCACCATCTCCTCGGTGGTAAAGGTCTCTCCGGTTTCGGGGTCCGCGGTGGTCATAATCTTGGTCGCCAGATCGTCGGGCGCGGTCCCCGCGCGAATGGCGTCCATACGTTCGGCCGTCAGTTGGGTGATCAACCGGCGGATCAGGCGCGCACTGTCCTTGGTGTCCTTGCGAAAAAACCGCGGCATCCATTTTGGCAGTGGGATAAAGGCTGCCAAATTCAGGATCGGCTGGCTGCGCTGATACGCGCGAAATTCGTGGAAGACTTGGCTCGCGATTTCATGCTCGATCGGAATTGTGAACAATGTGCGAAATATAACATCAGCTGCGACGTGGCTTGTCTCTGGCTCGATATCAATCACCTGCCCCACATGGCCATCCATGCGTTGAACCGCCGCCTGAGCAGCGGCCCACATGGCCGGATAGGTGTCGCGCAAACGCCCACCTTCGAAGGCAGGGTCAATAATGCGGCGCTGCCGTTCCCACTCTGCCCCGTTGGTCAAAAAGACGGACCGCCCAAGAAGCGGCCGCAACCCTTCGCTCACGCGGTCGGACTTGGGAAAGTCCATCGGCCTGCCCTTGAGCACCAAATCAACCAGTTCAGGCTGATTCACCAAATAGGACCGAAAGAACGCCGTTTTGAATTCGGCCATCCACGCCCGATACAGGCGTTGCGGTTGCGCGGACAGGATATCTTGGCGAAAGAGTTTGAGGTAGCGCCAGAGGGACACCTTGTCCTGTCGGGCGGCGGGCTTTGGCGGGATCACGAGGACATACTCCGGTAGCCAGAGATCGGTTTGCGGATCGTCGATGGCGATGGGGCGCGTTCCGCATAGCGCGCCGCCAAAGTCTGTGGCCCCGCCGTCACGCGGAAATAGTCGTAATCCTCGGCCTGTGGCAGCGCGTAAAGATATTGGAAATGCAGACGAAACCACGCACGGCGCAGACGCTTCCACTGCTCTGCCCCAAGCGTACGCGAGAAGGCAGCAGAGATGACAAGCGGCCAACGCTGGCCAGCCTCTGGTGCCACGCCGCTCACCGCAACCGGATCACACAGCGCAAAGGCACAGCCATCGCCAAGGGCGGTGATATCGACCCACGCCAGAGCGTCTGTTTGGCTCAGATCATGAAGGTCACGCCGCAATCTGTCGGCATTGGGCAGAAAGGACACCATCGGAACCACCTGCCCCAGACTTAGAAATCCAACGGCCGCATGGCTCTGCCCCAGTCGCCCATCGCGGAGAAGATCGGCCAGCACAGACACACCAAGATAAGCCCCTGAAGAATGGCCGACCACCAGCACTTCGTCCGTGTCTGGGTCGGCCATAGCGGCCGCGATCTGATCCTGAAACGCGTTTAAGCGCGACTCGAGCGCGGGCGGATAGGCCCCGCGCAGACCTGCGGAAAATGCGTAGTCGTGCATCAGGTAATAGGCGAGAATACGATTATCCATCCGCCGCCCCGCGCGCAGCAGCATCACCGCCGCGACCAAGCCGAAAACAAAGCCGATCCAGCAGAGGCTAAGCGGGAGCAACTCGTAGCCGATATATCCCAGCAATCCCGCAACCGTCGCCGCAAGGATCAATTGCAGCATCAGGAACGCAACCGGATAGAGCGCCGCGATCACCGGCCCACGCCGCAACCGCATCAAACGAAACAGTGCGCCCGAGCCGATATAAATCCACGCCGTCCGGACCATCTGCAGGTAAGTCGCAAAGATCCCCTGATCCATCGAGGCATTTACGATGTCTGACCAAACCAAAACGTCGACGCGGGCCGACACATCTTGGTCCTCAATCGTCGCATCCACCTCCCACGCTGCGGGGCCGGCCCCGCGCAGAGCGATCCGATATCCCGAGTAGCGCGCTTGGTCAGCACCCTCTTTGCGATAGAATTCGCGGTAGCGGCGCGGCGGATAGGGATCGAACCCCGGAATGTAAAACACCCGGCGACGGCGCACTGGTCTGTCAAAGCGTTCGTCCATGCCAACCCCTTAATATAAGGGCATTAAACATGGCAGATGGGCCAAGGGATAGGGCTAAAGTTCAGCCCAGTGTCGCTAGAGCCGGAAAAGTTTCCAGCAGCCAATAAGAGAACCGCGAGAAGCCACCTGTCAGCATCAGCAGACCAATGGTCCACAGCAGCAAGCCCATCACACGCTCGATCTGCTCCATGTGGCGCTTCATCCAGCCCATGATCCCGCCCATTTGCGGCAGGAACGCCGCCACAATCAGGAACGGCAGGCCAAGGCCCAAAGCATACACCGCCAACAGCGTCGTGCCCCGCGCAACGCTCGCCTCGCTGGCAGCCAGCGACAAGATTGCGCCAAGCTGCGGGCCAATGCAGGGCGTCCAACCGAAGGCAAACGCGAGCCCAAGGATATAGGCCCCGAACGCCGATCCCCCCTGATCGCCAACATCAATCCGCGCTTCGCGGCTGAGAAAGCCAATCCGGATCACCCCAAGGAAGTGCATGCCGAACACCATCACGAGGATGCCTGCGCCGGTGTTAAAATACCCTTGGTACGACAGAAACGCCCGCCCCACCGCCGAGGCAGCAAAGCCGAGCAGCAGAAAGACGGTCGACAGACCCAAGACGAAAAAAAGCGCGGCCAGCAAGGTCCGCCCCCGGGCACTGCCGTCCTTGGTCATGTCATTCAGGCTGACGCCGCTCATGTAGGCCAGATACGGCGGGACAATCGGCAACACGCACGGGCTAAGGAAACTGATCACCCCAGCGATCAGCGCAACGATCATGGCGGGCAAAAGCCCTGCATCAAAGAGGTCGATTCCGAACATGATCTCTCCTTACCGCATGTGGCGCGCGTGCGTCACGTCGCGACCTCTCACAAGTTTGTTGGGCGGGTCAATGCAGCCAAACGATCTACGCTGCGTCCGATTGAAAAAGGGCGCCCGCTTGGGACGCCCTTGGGATCGTTATACGCTCCACCAGCCGGTGCGTTTGGGCTTCGGCGGTTCATTCGACGGCTCTTCAGGCGCAATCTCGGGCTCTGGCGCAGAGGGTGCGGTATCCTCTTGAACAGGCTCGGGCACTTCGCTCACCGGCGCTGGCTGTTCGCTGACGGGCTCGGGCACTTCGACGGGCGTTGTGGTCTCGACAATGGGTGAATCGACAGGCGCTTTGGGGGCAGCAGGCTGCTCTTCGACAGCGGGCTCAGCAGGTTCAGCGGGGGCCTCAGGCGCAGGCTCTTCGGACGCGGGCGCGTCGCTCGCGGGCTGCGCCTCCTCCTTGGCCGGCTCTTCGGTTGCAGGCGCGGGCTCGCTTGTGCTGTCTGCGGCGGGCGCCTCTGAGGGTTTGTCTACGGCCTGAGCATTATCATCAGAGGTATTCTCTGATTTGCCCTCGGCGTCTTGCGACTTGGCCTCATCGCCCTCTTTATTCTTGCCACCACGGCGGCGACGGCGACGGCGCTTCTTGGGCTTGCCGTTGTCATCCCCTTCGGGCTTCTGCTCGGGCGCTTTCGCTTCGGCCGCTTCTTCTGCGGTGTCGTCCTCATCCGAGGGCTGGTCGCTATCCGCGTCCAGCGCATCCATGATCGACGTATCCAGCGTTTCCGCCTCGGGGACAAAGCCACCGATCACACGGACCGCTGTCTTGAACTTCTCGATCGAGAAATCAGGGCTGATCAGGTTGCCGTCAACCTCGATCCGCACGGCCATGCCGTAGCGGTTCTCGATCATCGCCATGTGTTCACGCTTGTGGTTGAACAGGTAGTTCGCGATCTGCAGCGGCACCTTGACCAAGGCTTCTTTGCTACGCCCGCGCACGCCCTCTTCCTCGAGCTGGCGCAGGATGGCCAGAGCCACGTTGTCATCCGAGCGCAGCAGACCTGTGCCGTGACAATGGGGGCACGGCTGGGTGGTCGCCTCGATCATACCCGGACGCAGACGCTGACGGCTCATTTCCATCAGGCCGAAGCCCGAGATGCGGCCCACCTGAATGCGGGCGCGGTCGGTCTTGAGCTTGTCCTTCATCCGCTTTTCGACGGCGGTGTTGTTCTTGCGCTCGTCCATATCGATGAAGTCGATGACGATCAGACCGGCCAAGTCGCGCAGACGAAGCTGGCGCGCCACCTCTTCGGCGGCCTCGAGGTTGGTCTTCAGCGCGGTCTCTTCGATCGAGCCTTCTTTGGTCGCCTTGCCCGAGTTCACGTCGATCGCCACCAGCGCCTCGGTCACACCGATCACGATGTAGCCGCCGGATTTCAGCTGGACGGTCGGGTTGAACATGCTGCTCAGGTAGCTTTCCACCTGGTAGCGCGCGAACAAAGGCATCCGCTCGTTGTAGTGCTTCACGTTCTTGGCGTGGGACGGCATGATCATTTTCATGAAGTCCTTGGCGTTGCGGTAGCCGCGATCGCCTTCTACCAGAACTTCGTCAATCTCGCGGTTGTACAGGTCGCGGATCGAGCGTTTGATCAGATCGCCTTCTTCGTAGATCTTGCAGGGCGCGACGGATTGCAGCGTGTTTTCACGGATCTGTTCCCACATGCGCTGCAGGTATTCGTAGTCGCGCTTGATCTCGGACTTGGTGCGCTGCGCGCCTGCGGTGCGGATGATCAGGCCAGCGCCAAGCGGCACGGCCAATTCACCGGCGATCTCTTTCAGCTTCTTGCGGTCAGCCGCATTGGTGATCTTGCGGCTGATGCCACCGCCACGCGCCGTGTTGGGCATAAGGACGCAATACCGACCAGCAAGGCTGAGGTAGGTTGTCAGAGCCGCGCCTTTGTTGCCGCGCTCTTCTTTCACGACCTGCACCAGCATGATCTGGCGCACCTTGATCACTTCTTGGATCTTGTAACGGCGAGCGCGGGGCTTGCGCGCAGGGCGAATATCCTCGGACTCGTCCTCTTCGGCGACCGATTCGATCTCCGATTTGGGGTCTGCGTCAGACTCCTCTTCGGTTTCTTCCACGGCAGCTTTCTTGGTCGACTTGCGCGGGCTACGCTTAGGCTTCGACGGCTGCTTGGCTTCGCCTTCGTCTTTGGCCGCCTCCTCCGCTTTCGGAGCGTCGTCAGATGTCTGAGCGTCGTCGGCGTTGGTCTCTTCGGATGCGCCCTCTTCCGCGTCATCAAGGTCGATGGTTTCCATGCCAGAGATTTCGCGGGTTTCCACCGCGTCATCGCTGTCATCGTTGCGCGCAGCCTGAGCGGGACGCGGACGGTCATCGCCATCTTCGTCCTTAGCCTCTTCTGCCGCTGAATCTTCGGCTTGGGTCTCTTCCGCCGCCTGCTCTTCGACCGAAGCGTCTTCGGCTTCTGCGGCAGGCGCTTCTTCGACAGACGCTTCTTCAGTAGCGGTCTCGGCTGCGGGCGCTTCCTCAGCGGCAGGTTCCGCAGAGGCTTCTGCTTCGGCAGGAGCCGCCTCGGCTTCAGCGGGCGCTTCTTCGGCAACCGGCGCATCGGCGACAGCTGCTGCGGGCTCTTCGACCGCTACAGGCTCTACGGCGTTTTCGGACGAGGTAGCTTCAGCAGGTGCTTCGGACTTATCCTCGGTTGCCTGGTCTTCGGTAGACGCGTCAGTCTTGGCCGCTTCGGGCTTGTCCGACTTCTTCCGGCGCGAGCGGGACCGCGACCGCTTGGGGCGATCGTTCTCTTCTTCGTCGTCGGATTGCTGTTCAGCGGCCAGAGCACGCTCTTCGGCCATAAGCGCTTCGCGATCTGCAACCGGAATCTGGTAGTAATCGGGGTGGATTTCCGAGAACGCCAAGAACCCGTGGCGGTTTCCGCCGTAATCTACAAATGCTGCCTGAAGAGAGGGTTCGACCCTTGTAACTTTTGCTAGATAGATGTTGCCAGCAAGCTGGCGTTTGTTTTCGGACTCAAAGTCAAATTCCTCAACCTTGTTTCCGTCAACCACCACGACGCGGGTCTCTTCCGCGTGGGTGGCGTCGATGAGCATTTTCTTTCCCATGGTATCTCTTTGCACAGTCCATCGGGGTCCGGAACATGCCGGACGCGCGCGGTGTGGCTGTGTTTTGTAAGGGCGAGCGGAAACGCGCAAAGAGTGGGCGCGGATTGCGCCCTACACTTCACTAAACTTACGTTTGCGCGTTTCATCGCGGTTCTTCTCCGACGCCTTGTGGCGCCATGTTTATGGCCCGTCGCTGTTCGCGTGCCGGGCTGATTTCTTTGGACCTGTGTGCAGGCCCCAAGCGGTTCCGTCGGAAAGGGCGGCTCTGGTAGGCGCGCGGCCTTTGCGGCGAGAAAACTGTTCAGAACGCAGAGAATGCGCCTGTTCTTCCACCTTAAAGGCGAAATTCCCGAAAAGACAATGAATAAATTGCCTTTGGCCAAGTCGCTTACAGATAATCGGCGCGCTGAAGACCGTATTTGGCCATCTTTTCGTTCAGGGTCCGGCGCGGAAGGCACAACTCGTCCATCACGCTGGCGATTGAACCCTTGTGGCGGCGCATGGTGTTGTCGATCAACATGCGTTCGAATGCCTCGACGTATTCCTTGAGCGGTTTGCCTTCGGTCGTCACCACGGGCCGCAAATCGTCATTATCCGCCATCAAGAGGCTGGCGATGGTGCCCGAGCCTCGGCGCGACTGCAGAACTGCGCGCTCGGCAACATTGATCAACTGGCGCACGTTGCCGGGCCAAGGCGCCTGCAAAAGTTGCGCCGCCTCTTGGGCGCTGGGTTCGGGCGCATCACAGCCGTATTCATCTGCGAACTGTTCGGCATGGCGGTTGAACAGGGTCAGGATGTCTTCGCCACGATTACGCAGAGGCGGCAGAGTGATCCGGAGGGCGGCCAAGCGGTAGAACAAGTCATTGCGCAGCGCGTCTTCGACTGTCTTGCCCTGCTCTTGCATGTTGCAAATGCCGATGATGCGGGTCTCGGCAGGCGTGCCTTGCTCATTGATAAAGGACAACAGTCGGGCCTGAACGGTGTCGCTCAGCGTTTCAATGTCTTCTAGAACGAGCGTCCCGCCACGGGCCTCTTCGACCGCAGGCAATTGGGTGTCTTCGGGCTGCATCGGGCCAAACAGGCGTTTGGTGAGCGTATCTTCGTCATAGGCAGAGCAGGACAACAGAACGAACTTGCGCCCTGCCCGACTGCCGACCGCGTGCAACGCGTGGGCCGTCAGGGTTTTGCCGGTCCCCGTTTCGCCATCGATCATGACATGACCATCCGCCTGACCCAGATCGAGGATATCCTCTTTCAAACGGGTCATATCGGGGCCTGTACCGATGATTTTGTTCATCAGTCCTGCCCCGTCGGACAGCTCGCGGCGCAGTGCGCGGTTGTCCAAAACCAGACGCCGCTGGTTCACAGCCTTGCGGGCAATCTCGGTCATCTTGTCTGGATTGAACGGTTTCTCAAGGAAGTCGAACGCGCCCAAACGCATCGCTTCGACCGCGATCGGCACATCGCCGTGCCCTGTGATCATGATCACCGGCAGGCTGCTATCGTTGCCCATCAGCTTTTTCAGCAGACCCATACCGCCGATGCCCGGCATTTTGATGTCGCTGATCACGATGCCCGGATAGTCACTGCCGATCTTGGTCAGCGCATCCTCGGCCGAGGAAAACGTCTCTGTGTCGAAGCCAGAAAGCGCCAGCCACTGGCTAATGGACTGACGCATATCCTGTTCGTCATCCACAATGGCGATCTTAATCACTTGCGACATAGTTTACTCCGCGGCTTCAATATCTTCGAGGTAGATAGGTAATTGCATTTCAAAAACAGCCCCCCCGCCTTCGGCGTTCCGGGCCGTCAGGCGCCCGCCAAGGTCCGTTACAATCCCAGACGAGATCGCCAAACCAAGGCCGACACCTTCGCCAGGCTGTTTGGTGGTGTAAAAGGGTTCGAACAATTCATCGAGATCTTCGATCCCGTGCCCATTGTCCCGCACGGTCAAGGTCGCCGTCTCGCCTGCGCTCAATAGCACATCGACACGCGCATCCGTCCGCCCGCCAACAGCATCCAATGCATTGCGCACGAGATTGATCATGACCTGCTCGATCCGGACGCGGTCGCCCATGACGACCACAGGGTTTTCAGGCACAGCCTTTTCCAGACGCACACGGCCTTGGCGCAATTGCGGCTCCATCATCGACAAGGCCGAGGACAGCGCTTCTTTCATATCAACGGGTTGCAGCTGATCCGACCCCTTGCGAGCGTAGGATTTCAGCTGCTTGGTGATGGCGCCCATGCGTTCGATCAGGTCGTCGATGCGCTGGATCGAGGCCAGCGCCTCTTCGGCGCGGTTTCGGCTCAGCAGCAGTCGCGCCCCCGCCAAATAAGTCTTCATCGCGGCCAGCGGCTGGTTCAGCTCGTGACTGACAGCCGCAGACATCTCGCCCAAAGCTGCCAGTTTCGACGACTGTGCCAGGGATTGCTCGGTCACAGCCAGTGTCTCCTGAACGCGCTCGCGTTCGGCGATTTCTCGCTGCAAACGCAGGTTCAGGGCGCGCAGCTCTGCACTTTCGCGCTGTACCAACATCACCCGCGTGGCGTTCTTGCGGCTCAGAAAATAAAATCCAAGCGCAAGCGCGATCGCAAAGGCCATGATTTCCAGCGCCAGAACGCCGTTCACTTTCTCGCGAACACTGCTGTAATTGGTGTAGGTGACGATATTCCAGCCACGGAACGGGATCCGGCCAGACAGCCGCATCACGGCTTCGCCGCGCAGGTAGACGTCGTTCACATCGCCTGTCCACTCGGCGGTCGCCTGCAAAGCGCGTTCGATCGCTGTCGTGGCAGGCTGCCGTTCCAGCGCTGCATCTTCGCTCAGGCCGCGCCACTTGGGTTCTGTGGCCAGAATGATCTGCCCTTCACTATCAGTCACGATCACCGCATCGGTGATCCCCGCCCAAGCGCTTTCGAATTTGCCCAAGTCTGCTTCGACAACAATGACGCCGATGGGGACGCCGCCCTCTTCGATCCGGCGGGAATAGGCGAATACGAAAGCCCCCGTGGGACGCAGGGTTTTGGTGAAAACGGTCCCGTTCGAGCGCAAAGCTTCGACAAAGTAATTCGAGTTCCGGTGCGTGCTACCAAGACGTTCCCGCGCCGTTGCCGCCACGGTCCGCCCGTCACGGTCCAGCAGCATCAGGGACGCAGCCCCGATTTCATCCACGAACGAAATCAGACGCTGGGAACTGCGCGAGAAATCTTGCGAATTAAGCGCCCCGATCAGCGAGGGATCGCGCGCCAAAAGCTGTGGCACAATGGCGTTGCGGCGGAGCTCACTCAGCAACTGGCCGGAATACAAGGCCAAGCGCACCTCGGCCCTATTTTGCGTGGTCTCGATGAAGCGCGAGGTCAGCCAAACCTTGGTGCCCCAGACAATCGCCACGGCCACCAAAAGCAAAAGCGCCACCGCAAAGCGGGTCACCCAGACCCGTTTGCGATGACGCAAGGAACGTGGTTTTGTCCGAGCGGCTTGGTTCATGGTCAAAGACTATGCCAAGCCCCCTTTAGCCTCAAGTCAGGCAGAAACAAAGCCGTCGATCAGTGTGCGGAAAAGCGCCTGTCCATCGGCACTTCCTTGCAAAGGCTCAATCGCCCGCTCAGGGTGCGGCATCATCCCCAGAACGCGGCGGTTCTCGGAGAAGACACCGGCGATGTCGCCAGCCGACCCGTTGGGGTTGTCGGTATAGGTGAATGCCACCTGACCTTCGCCTTGCAGACGAGCCAGCAGCTCGTCATCGGCGCGGTAGTTACCATCGTGGTGCGCGACAGGAATGGTGATTTCAGCGCCAGCCGCGTAGCCGCTGGTGAAATCGGTTTCCGCATTCTCGACCTTCAGGCCAACAGGCTTGCACACGAACTTGAGGTTGGTGTTGCGGATCAGCGCGCCGGGAACCAGACGGGTCTCGGTCAGAACCTGAAAACCATTACAGATCCCAAGCACATAGCCGCCGCGGTTCGCGTGATCGACGACGGCGCGGCAGACCGGCGAATTCGCCGCAATCGCGCCGCAACGCAGATAGTCACCGAACGAAAAGCCGCCGGGAATGCCGATCACGTCGACATTTACGGGCAGCTCTGCATCCTTGTGCCAAACGCGAACAACCTCCGCGCCAGCGCTCTCGAACGCAACCGCGAGATCGCGGTCACAGTTCGATCCGGGAAAGGTGATGACTGCTGCGCGCATCAGACCAGCTCGATCTCGTATTTTTCGATCACGGTGTTTGCCAGCAGCTGTTCGCACATCTGGGTCACGGTCTCTTCGGTGGTGCCTTCGGGCAGATCCAGTTCGATCACTTTGCCCTGACGCACACCGCCAACGCCGTCAAAGCCCAATGCACCAAGAGCGTGGCGCACAGCCTCGCCTTGCGGGTCCAGAACCCCTTCTTTCAGCATCACATGAACGCGCGCCTTCATGGCAGTCTCCTCGGCATGTCGCTTGGGGGCATGGCCCCGTCAGTCTTTGGTAAAGTCAAATGGCGCTGAGGGGACCCCAGCGCCACGAGTATTAGTTGACGGCTACGGGGCCGGTGCCGTTGTTGCCCTCGGGGATGATCCCCAGACGGCGGGCCACTTCGGCATACGCATCGGTCAGGCTGCCCAGATCACGGCGGAACACGTCTTTGTCCAGCTTCTGGCCGGTCTTCAGGTCCCAGAGGCGGCAGCTATCGGGGCTGATTTCATCCGCAACGACCAGACGCTGGAAGTCACCTTCGTACACGCGGCCAATCTCGATCTTGAAGTCCACCAGACGGATGCCGACGGCCATCATCACGCCCGACATGAAGTCGTTGACGCGCAGCGCAAGGCTAACGATGTCGTCCATGTCCTGCTGGCTGGCCCAACCAAATGCCGCGATGTGCTCTTCGGACACCAGCGGATCACCCAGCTTGTCGTCTTTGTAGCAATATTCCACGATGGGACGGGGCAGCGGCGTGCCCTCTTCGATCCCCAAACGCTTGGACAGCGAACCAGCCGCGTAGTTGCGGACAATCACTTCCAGAGGAATGATCTCGCAAGAACGGCAGAGCTGCTCGCGCATATTCAGACGACGCAAGAAGTGCGTCGGGACACCGATATTGTTCAGGCCGGTCATAAAGAACTCGGACAGACGGTTGTTCAACACGCCCTTACCGTCGATCACGTCCTTCTTCTCGGCATTGAAAGCGGTGGCGTCGTCTTTGAAATACTGAACGATGGTGCCCGGCTCGGGGCCTTCGTACAGAATTTTCGCCTTGCCTTCGTAGATTTTCGTGCGCCGTGCCATGAGCTGTGTCGGTCTCCTGAGTTTGGCCCGAACAAGGGCCTTAAAGCGCCCTCATAGAGCAAGCCTTGGAATGTCGCAAGACGGGGTGTCACCTATCCATGCAGTCAGGCGGAATCAGGGCGCTAACATGCTAGGCTTTACAGGCAGCACACAGGAGAACCCGATGGGACTATTTGACGACCGCCAGCGCGCGTTTGAAGCGCGCTTCGCCCACGAAGAGGACAAAGCGTTCCGCGTGTCGGCGTTGCGCAGCCGCATGATGGCGGCTTGGGCTGCGGACCTGATGGGCAAAACGGGGCCCGAAGCGCAGGACTATGTCGACAGCATTGTTCACGATCAGGTCTGTGCGCCGCGCGACTTGGATCAATGTGATACACTCTTGGATCGCCTGAGCGACGATCTACAGGACGCCATTTCTGCGGCAACCTTGGCGGTCAAGATGGACGCGATCGACGCCACTGCCCGGCAAAAGGTAGACGACGGCGCCTGACGCTAGCCCATCATAAGCGCGACACCCCAGACCGAGTGTCGTTTTCCGGTATGGCGGCAACCCCTTCATGATGTTTATGACGATTTCAGATTTGATCCCGTCGCCAATCCGTGGCACCCGCTGGAAAACGAACACACAGGACGACACATAATGACCGATGCGCTGACCAAACTGCTTTCTGAACGTGACTGGCTCATGGCCGACGGGGCGACGGGCACCAACCTGTTCAACATGGGGCTCTCCTCTGGGGACGCGCCCGAACTGTGGAATGCCGACGAACCTGAAAAGATCAAGAAGCTCTATAGCCTTGCCGTGAATGCGGGCAGCGACATCTTCTTGACCAACTCTTTTGGCGGGAACGCCTCGCGCCTCAAACTCCACAGCGCGGAAAACCGTGTGCGCGAATTGAACCGTCTGGCGGCTGAACTCGGCCGTGAAGTGGCAGATGCCGCTGGCCGCCCCGTGATCGTCGCAGGCTCTGTCGGCCCGACCGGCGAGATTTTTGAACCCATGGGCCCGCTGACCCATGCCGCCGCCGTCGAGATGTTCCACGAACAGGCCGAGGGCCTGAAAGAAGGCGGCGCGGACGTGCTCTGGCTGGAAACCATCTCTGCCCCCGAAGAATACCAAGCAGCCGCCGAAGCCTTTGCGCTGGCGGGCATGCCGTGGTGTGGCACCATGAGCTTTGACACCGCAGGCCGCACCATGATGGGCGTCACCAGCCAGTCCATGGTCGACATGGTGAACGCGCTGGACAACAAGCCGCTGGCGTTCGGCGCAAACTGCGGCGTTGGCGCGGCGGACCTGCTGCGGACCGTGGCGGGCTTTGTCGCAACTGGCACCGAAATCCCTGTGATCGCCAAGGGCAACGCGGGCATTCCCAAATACCACGATGGCCACATCCACTATGACGGCACCCCCGAGTTGATGGGCCAGTACGCCGTTCTGGCACGGGACATGGGCGCGCGGATTATTGGCGGATGCTGTGGCACCATGCCCGAGCATTTGGCAGCCATGCGCGCCGCACTGGAAAACACGCCCAAAGGCCCGCGTCCGACGCTCGAAGATATCGCCGAAAAGATGGGCGGATTCTCTTCGGCCAGCGACGGAACGGGCGACCAGAGCGATGCCCCTGCCCGTTCGCGCCGCAGCCGTCGTCGCAGCTAATTAACAGAAGTCGGTGAAGTGATCGGGAATGTCGTAAATGCACAGCCCGATCACAGATTTACGACAGTAAAACCAAAGAAAATCGCAGCGCCTTCGGGCCCCATCTCTTTGCAAGGATACGCGCCATGTCGGAAGAAGACGACATCATCCTCTCGGAACTGAATGACGAGGAACTGGTCGAACAGATGATGGACGACCTCTATGACGGTCTCAAGGAAGAGATCGAAGAGGCCGTTAACATTCTGCTCGAACGCGGTTGGGCCCCCTACGACATCCTGACCAAAGCGTTGGTTGCAGGCATGACCATCGTGGGCCACGATTTCCGCGACGGCATCCTGTTCGTTCCCGAAGTGCTGCTGGCCGCCAACGCGATGAAGGGCGGCATGGCCATTCTGAAGCCTCTGCTGGCCGAAACCGGCGCACCGCGCATGGGCAAGATGGTCATCGGCACCGTCAAAGGCGACATCCACGACATCGGCAAGAACCTTGTTGCGATGATGATGGAAGGCGCTGGCTTTGAAGTGGTCGATATGGGCATCAACAACGCCGTTGAAGCCTATCTGGAGACGCTGGAAGCCGAGAAGCCCGATATTCTGGGCATGTCCGCTCTGCTGACCACTACCATGCCTTACATGAAGGTCGTGATCGACACCATGCAGGAGCAAGGCATTCGTGACGACTACATCGTTCTGGTCGGTGGTGCACCCCTGAACGAAGAGTTCGGCAAAGCGATCGGCGCTGACGGCTACTGCCGCGACGCAGCCGTTGCGGTCGAGATGGCCAAAGACTTCATCTCGCGTCGTCACAACCAGATGAACGCCTAAGCGTCATCCACGCTAAAATCGATTTGATTAAAAGCCGCGCTTGCAAAAGCGCGGTTTTCTTTTTGCGCATTATGTAAGTATTACATACCTTTGACACCACCAAAGTGATGCTCTAAGCAACGATAAAATCTAACATTCACAAGTCGTTAATCATCACTAGAATAAAGATATTCTGGGAGCACGAGTGTCATGTCTACAACCTTCAACGCGATCTATCTGGGCCAGCATGCGCTGATCGACCCGACCGAAGGGAACTATAACGCCGAGAATGCAGGTGCGCTTGTTGGCATGACCTTTGGCGGCGAAAATGACGCTTTGGTAAACGACTTTGTGGAGATCGCGCCGGCTGGTTTTACCGGCGACTACTACAATCAGGACAACTGGGAAGCGACCGAGCCCTTTACGGTCGACGGCACCAATCAAGCCAACTTCGACGCGATCGTCGCTTACAATGCCACCATCACTTATGTCGATGGGACGACGGCGGATATGGTCGTCGCGGTGTTTCAGGACGATGCCGGCAACACCTATATGGCCCCCTTTGCGGCTGCTGGCGCCTCGCAGGATCAGCTCGAGGTTAAACCGATCCGGTCGCTAACGCTGAACTCCGTCAACAAGTCGGACTACAACGGCATGACTGCCGACCGTCAGACGTGGAATTACGCGGTGTGTTTTACCGCTGGAACGCTGATTGAGACAGCGACGGGCGAGCGCCCTGTCGAAACCCTGCGCGCAGGTGATCTGGTCAAGACCGTGGATCATGGCCTGCAACCCCTGCGCTGGATCGGCAAGAAAGAGGTCGTAGCCTCCGGCGCCTTTGCCCCCGTGCGCTTCGCATCGGGCGCCATGGGCAACAAACGCGCGATCAGCCTGTCGCAGCAACATCGCGTGCTGCTGTCCGGTTGGCAGACCGAACTTGTCTCTGGCGCAAGAGAGGCCCTGACCGCGGCCAAAAATCTTGTTAACGGAAGTGACATCACCTTGCAGACCGGCGGGAATGTCACCTACGTGCATCTGCTCTTTGACAGGCACGAAATCATCTATGCCGAAGGAATGCCAAGCGAAAGCTTCCACCCCGGTGACAAGTCGTGGTCCATGCTCTCTCGGGCGAGCCAATCGGAGATTATCGCTTTATTTCCAGAGATTAGGTTCTTTGGCGCCGACGGCTTTGGCGAAGTCGCCCGTCCGGTTCTGCGCGGATACGAAGCCAAGCTTGTTCAGAGCATGCTAAAACCCAAGACTAACGCCACGACACCCGCCCTCATGCACTAATTGCAAAAACGTAAATGCATCTTTCCTAAATTTAGCCACAATTAGTTAATACCTCCGGACGTACTGATTAACTTTAGTGCGAGTTTCCGTTGTGGCGACGACGTTTAACGTTCTATTTCTGGGCAATCTGGTCGACCTCGATACCAACGAGGGCAACTATGTTGCCGAAAATGCGGATGCTTTGGTCGGGATGACCTTTGGCACGCAAGACGCGCCGATCCAAGACAGCTACTACGAATTTTCCAAGGTATCGAACCAAGACGGGTACTACCGCACGGACAACTCCGGCTGGGGTGACACTTACGACGACTTCCGAGTGACGGCGCAGGATGGGACGTCTTATGTGCTCGAGATGGACTCGACCGTCGTCTACAACGCAACCCTGACCTACATGAATGGCGAAACAGCCCAGATCACGGCTGTTGTGTTCCAAGATCGGTATGGCAACACCTTTCTCGCGCCCGAATACAGCGAAAACCAAGACCAGACCTACCTCGAATATCGCGGCATTCGGATGGTCACGCTGGACTCGCTCGAAACTGACTCCTCTCTTGGCCTGAACGAGGACCGCCAAACCTTTGAATTCGTGACGTGCTTTACCAAAGGCACCATGATCCTGACCTCCAACGGCGAGCGCCCAATCGAGGACTTGCGCCCCGGTGACATGATCTGGACGATGGATGACGGTCTACAGCCCCTACGCTGGATCGGCAGCAAAGACGTCGACGGCACGGGCGATCTGGCGCCCATCGAGTTTGCGGCGGGCAGCCTAGGGTCTGAGCGGGTTCTCAAGGTTTCTCCAAACCACCGGATGTACCTTTTCGGTGCATCGCTCGCCCTGCACTTGGGCGAAGAAGACGGTCTGGCGATGGCCAAGCATATGGTGAACGGTGCGGATGTGCGTGTCGCGCCGCAGGCCAAGGTCACCTACATGCACATGATGTTCGACCGTCATCAGATCGTACTGGCCAACGGCGTTCTGGCCGAAAGCTTTCATCCCGGCGACTATGCGATGACCTGCCTGACCGACGAGGCGCGGGTCGAGGTCCTGAGCCTCTTCCCCGAATTGGTTGATCGTCCTGCTGCGTACGGGACAACCGCGCGCTTTGTGATGAAGCGGCACGAGGTTGCCGCAATCCTGCGCGATGTGGTCGCGACCACACCTTGGAAGCCGTCGGAGTTTGCCTTAGCGTCGTGATCCAGATTGATCCGCGCATAGGTGGCCCATGGCGATCACGCCAAATGATTCCGACCTCATTTACTCTGATGTTGCCCTGCAGACAGGCACCAAATCGGTTCTGCTGATAGCCTGCGGCGCCTTGGCCCGCGAGGTTCTGGCCATTTGCGAGGGCAACGGCTGGTCGCACATCACCGTCACGTGCTTGCCCGCGATCCTGCACAATACGCCGGAAAAGATTCCCGCAGCCGTCAGTGCCGCTGTTGAGAAACACCGCACGTCCTATGACAAGATTTATGTGCTCTATGCGGACTGTGGGACCGGCGGTCTGCTTCAGGCAACATGCGGAGAACTCGGCGTCGAGATGCTCCGCGGCCCGCATTGCTACAGCTTTTTCGAGGGGAACGCGGCCTTTGCAGCGCGGGACGAATTCACAGCGTTCTACCTAACGGATTTTCTGGTCCGCCAATTCGATGCTTTTGTCTGGAAACCCCTTGGGCTCGACAAACATCCATCGCTCAAGGACATGTACTTCGGAAACTACGAAAAGCTGGTCTACCAAGCACAAACCGATGATCCGGTCCTTACGGCCAAAGCCGAGGACTGCGCCGCGCGCTTGGGCTTGCCATTCGAACGGCGCTTTACTGGATATGGCGATCTGGCCAATGAAATGCAGAAATTTGTCGGCAGCGCTTAGGCCGCTGCCGCTGCGCTGCTTTCCTTGAGGCGCTGGATCATGGCACGGAGGCCATTTGACCGCTGAGAGGACAGGTTTTCCTCAAGTCCCAGACGCGTCAGTTCCGCTTTGGCGTCGACCTGCGCGGCTTCGGCTGGTGGCAATCCGGAATAGAGCGTGTGTAACAAGGCGATCAGACCGCGAACGATCATCGCGTCACTGTCGCCTTGGAAATCGAAACGGCCCTCTTTGACCTCTGGGTGGATCCACACTTGACTGGCGCAGCCGTCCACCTTGGTCGCGGGCACCTTGAGCGCATCGTCCATCGGGGCCATGTCCTTGCCCATTTCGATGACCATGCGGTACCGGTCCTCCCAATCCTCCAGAAACTCGAAATCCTCGACAATTGCTTCGAATGCTTCGGTTGCCATGGGTGCTCCTTTCAGGTCCTGAGTGTGATCTAAGTCCTGCAGGGGCCAAGGTCCAGCCCGCAAAGGCTTTTCAACGCAGACAGGATCGGTTAGCCCTGTGATCAATCAATTCTCAGAGGGCTTGTTTCGATGTTCCGCACCCTGCCTGTCGCTCTTTGCGCCGTCTTGCTGGTTTCTGGCTGTGGCAGCCGGCTCAATCCTATGAACTGGTTCGACAGCGGACCGAGTGGCCCTGCTGATGCTGTTGCCGTTTCGGACTCGGATATGTCCGAGATCATGGAAGAGGCGACCGCCCTACCGCTGGTCGCTGGCCTGAAATCGCTGAACGCGGAGCCTATCCCTGGGGGCCTGATCCTGCATGCCGTCGGCGTCTCGGCACGTCAGCAATACCACAGCGCCGTGCTCGTCCCCGTGCCGACAGACGAAGCAGGCGTAATGCTTTTCGATTTCGTCGCCCTACCGCCGGATGTGGCGACCCGCGTGGGCACAGAGCGCAGCCGCGAACTGACCGTCGCGACCAAGCTGACCAACCGCGGACTCGAAGGCATACGGACCCTGCGCGTGCGCTCTGCCGCGAATGTGTTGTCGGTTCGCCGCTAACATCTGCTTATAGCTAGAAATGACAAAGGGGCCCTATAGGCCCCTTTTTTCGTGGTATCCAGCCAAAGGGTCACAGTTCGATAATACGAACCTTCTCGCCCTTGGCCGTCAGGGCAATCTCTCCATCGCACAGACGCAGGGCGTCATTGCCGAACACCTCTTTGCGCCAACCGCGCAGCGCCGCAACATCGCGTTGACCCGCTGCAATCGCGTCCAGTTCATTGGCCGAGGCGATCAGCTTCTGCGCCACGTCGGACTCAGCGGTCTTGGCCTTGAGCAGTACGCGAAGGAGATCGGCAAGCGCCGGATTAACCTTGAGCTTGTCATTACTGTCCGCGACCTTGGGCATGTCCTCGGGCGGGCAATTCACGCCGGCTTTGACGGCGGTTAGAATACCATCCGCAATTTCACCTTTGCGCGCTTCGCGCAGCAGAAGTCGTGAACGGCCCAGATCCTTGTGATCGCTGGGCTTGGTCGAGGCCAACTCAAGGATGGCGTCGTCCTTCATGATCCGGCTTCGCGGAATGTCGTTTTTCTGAGCATAAGCCTCGCGGAAGCGGGCCAGTTCGCGCACAATCGCCAGAAATTTACCCGAGTTGGTGCGCGTCTTGATCCGCATCCACGCATCATCAGGGTCGGTGATGTAAGTTTCCGGCGTTGTCAGCGTGCTCAGTTCCTCAGACACCCATTTCGACCGGCCCGAGCGCTGGAGGCGTTCGTTCAGATATTCATAGATATCGCGCAGGTGGGTCACATCTGCCAGCGCATAGGTCTTTTGTGCATCAGTCAGCGGGCGGCGCGACCAATCGGTAAAGCGCGAGGTTTTGTCCAGCGACTTCTTGGGGATTTTACGAACCAGCGTCTCATACCCCACCTGCTCGCCGAAACCGCAGACCATGGCGGCGACCTGCGTGTCGAACAATGGATGGGGAATAATCTGACGATCAACGTAGAAGATTTCCAGATCCTGACGGGCCGCGTGGAAGACTTTCACCACGCCCGCGTCCTCGAACAGGGTGTAGAGCGGCGACAGGTCCAAGCCATCAACCAGCGGGTCCACCAGTACCGCGTCGTTTTCACCATCGCCACGGTAGGCCAGCTGGATCAGACAGAGCTTCGAGTAATAGGTGCGCTCGCGCAGGAACTCGGTATCGACTGTCACATAGGGCGTTTTTGCCGCCGCTTGGCAAAACGCTTCCAGCTCTTGGGTGGTGGTGATGGTTTTCATAAACGCAATCTTCTTGTTCTTGGGTCGCGGTGCAGGCTAAAGCCGCGGACCGCGGCTTGCCAAGACGGTGCGCGTAATTATTTCAGTTGCTCGGCAAAGCGCCGGAAAACAGCAGGATAAAGCGAATGTTCTGCTGTCAGAACACGCGCTTCCAGATCGTCGGGCGTGTCGCCTGCGTGGATCGGCACACGCGCCTGACCCAAAATCGGACCATCATCGAGCGCAGGGGTCACCATGTGGACAGTAACGCCAGCCTGAGTGTCGCCCGCTTCGATTGCACGCTTGTGGGTGTGCAGTCCCTTGTATTTGGGCAAAAGCGAGGGGTGGATGTTCAGCATCCGGCCCTGCCACTTCTGGACGAACTCTGCGGTTAGCACGCGCATGAACCCCGCCAGACAAATCACGTCGGGGTTCGCCGCCAACAGCGCGTCGTGCAGTTTGGTTTCAAAGGCTGCGCGATCCTCGAACTCCTTGTGATCGACGACCGCGGTCTCGATCCCCATATCGCGCGCCTTGAACAGGCCGCCCGCATCGGGGCGGTTCGACATCACCAGCACAGGGCGTGCGGGGTGGTCGCCGGTCATGGACTCGGCCAGGCGGACCATATTCGATCCGCCGCCTGAAATCAGGATGGCCGTCCGGATCAAAGCAGAGCGCCCTTGTAGCTGACGCCCTCTCCTGCAACCACGGAGCCGAGGTTATAGACCGTCTCGCCCTGCTCTTCGAGAAGCGCTTTCAGAGCATCCGCCTGATCTGCTGAAACCGACAGGATCATGCCAACGCCGCAGTTAAAGGTCTTGAGCATTTCCGGCTCAGAGATGCTTGCAGTGTCTGCCAGCCACTTGAATACGGCGGGCAGCTCCCATGCGTTCAGGTCGATCTCTGCGCCCAAGCCCTCGGGCAGAACGCGAGGTAGGTTCTCGGTCAGGCCGCCGCCTGTGATGTGAGCCAGCGCGTGTACGCCGCCCGCTTTGACCGCTGCAAGGCACTGTTTGACGTAAAGACGGGTCGGCGCCAACAGTGCTTGACCCACGGTCTCACCCGCCGCGAAGGGGGCTGCATCGTCCCACTTCAGACCAGCCACATCCACCACGCGGCGAACCAGCGAGTAGCCGTTCGAGTGCACGCCGTTCGAAGCCAGACCCAGCAGAACGTCGCCTTCGGTCACGCCTGCGGGCAGATCCTCACCACGTTCCATCGCACCAACGGCAAAGCCCGCCAGATCGAAATCACCATCGCTGTACATGCCGGGCATTTCCGCGGTTTCGCCGCCGATCAGGGCGCAACCGGACTGCTCGCAGCCTGCAGCGATGCCATTGATGATGGTGACCGCGTCGTCCAGCTCCAGCTTGCCGGTGGCAAAGTAGTCGAGGAACAGCAGAGGCTCAGCGCCCTGACAAACCAGATCGTTCACGCACATCGCAACCAGATCAACGCCGATAGTCTCAAAGTAACCGGTGTCGATGGCGATACGCAGCTTGGTGCCCACACCGTCGGTGGCAGACACCAGAATGGGATCCTCATAGCCCGCGGCTTTTAGATCGAACAGAGCGCCAAAGCCACCAAGGCCAGCCATGACACCGCTGCGCTTGGTGCGAGCCGCTGCCGGTTTGATACGGTTGACCAGCTCGTTGCCTGCGTCGATGTCCACACCAGCGTCGGCGTAGCTCAGCCCATTCTTGCCATCGGTCATGAGGAGTCCCCTTGTTTCGCGTTAGCGTGGCGATACCCAAATGCCGCGCCAAGGGCAATGGCGCAGATGCCGGAACGCAGCTGAAAACCCGCGAAAACCACTCGTGCGGGCGAACATCGTTTCGGGCACACCTCCCACTTGACGCCACGGACAGCGATGAATAGGAGTTTGCGCACTGGGGGCCTGTAGCTCAACGGTTAGAGCAGAGCGCTCATAACGCTTTGGTTGCGGGTTCAAATCCTGCCGGGCCTACCAGTGAACCTGTCTACAGAACGCGTGTCCTTAGGACACTGCAAGGTCGAGCACACTCCCATCTCTTAAAGCGTGTTTGACTTGAATGTCAGGTTGGGCGAGGCGCCAAAGACAATCGTGTGCGATGGCACATCCTGATCTTTGATATAGGCATTGGCCGCGATGATGACATTGTTCCCGATCCGACTTTTGCCCAAAATCTTTGATCCAGACATCATGTTCACGCGTTCACCGATTTCGGGGAAAATTCCCTTGTTGTTCCCAACCGTACAATTCTGCCCAAAGCTGAAATGGTTGGAGTATTTGGCTCGCCCCATAACTGTGCCAACAGGGTGATCCAGAAAGAAGATATCTGGCATTTCGACTTCATAGTACAGGTCGAGGCCGTTCATCGCTTTGTTCAAGAAGTACAGCTTGTCGCAAAGCGTTCGTGCCGCTTCTCGCCTCTCCTTGCGAAAAATGCTGTTGGCAAGAAAATAGAGGAAGATGCACCACTGGCCGGAATGATACGGTGAAAAACGGACTTCACCGTTGTGATGATAATATTTGTTGGTGCTTGCAGCGAAGCAGGTGCGCACCCTTTGCTCTGTGTCTGGGTAATACAGGTCGAGCAACTCTTTCTCTGTTTCATTAATGAAGAACAGGTTGTCGACCTGATGTGACACCAACTTGTGGATTAGATTCCGGTCCATGTCCTGTCCCGCTCTTAGAAATAGATTTTAGGCAAACCAGTACAAAAATATACGCTTAAACAAATGCGGCCTCCGCCGACTGGCCGGTTTTAGAATACCGCAGCGCAAGTATACCCTTTCCTTGCACAAAAGCCGCGTGAAAGATCGACGCGCCGCCTATCTCCGCAGCACAGGCAAAAAGTTTGGCGGACCGACGCCTGTTTGTGTCCCAACATTTACAAACGCCCGTTAATCTCTGATCAAACAGGGAAAACAGAGGGCACATATGTTTTCATTACAGGGAAAGACGGCCCTTGTGGTCGGGATCGCCAACGAACACTCCATCGCCTACGGGATCGCCAAAGCGCTAAAGGACGCGGGCGCCGACCTTGTGCTGACCTACCTGAACGCCAAAGCGCGCCCCTATGTTGAGCCGCTGGCCGAGGCGCTGGGGGCCAACTTGTTTATGCCGCTGGATGTGACGAACGCTGACCAGCAGGACGCACTGTTTGCCGCCATCAGCGACACCTGCGGCGGCGTTGATATCATGGTGCATTCCATCGCCTTTTGCCCCGCCGAGGATTTGCATGGCCGCGTCACCGACTGTTCACGCGATGGCTTTTTGCAGGCGATGGACGTCTCGGTGCATTCCTTCTTGCGCCTGATCAAAGCGGCCGAGCCGCTGATGCCGGATGGTGGCACCTGCATGACCGTCAGCTATTACGGAGCGGAAAAGGTGGTGGACCACTACAATATCATGGGGCCGGTGAAATCTGCACTCGAGTCGGTGACGCGTTACACCGCCGCAGAACTAGGCCCCAAAGGCATTCGCGTGCATGCTCTATCGCCCGGACCTCTGGCGACCCGTGCGGCCAGCGGCATTGACCACTTTGACCAGCTCTTGAATGATGCGGCAGACCGCGCACCGACCCATCATTTGGCCACGATCGAGGATGTTGGCGCTTGCGCCGCGTTTTTGGCCAGCGACGGGGCCAAGAACATGACCGGTGGTGTTCATATGATTGATGGCGGCTATTCCATCCTCAGCTAAGCATTGCGCCCGAAAGGCCCTTTTATGACCCTTCTGAAGAACACGCCCTTTGACGCGCTGACCATCGGCATGCAGGCAGAGGCAGAGCATCTCTGCGTGGCCGACGATTTCTATGTCTTTGCCCATAGCTCGGGTAACCTGAACCCCATGCACCTGCCCAAAGAGGACGGCGACGGTGATGGTCGCCCCGAAGCGGTCGCGCCCTCGGCTTGGGTCGGGGCACTGATCTCTTCGGTACTGGGCAACCGTCTGCCAGGGCCCGGCACAATGTACGAAAGCCAGACTCTGAACTGGACGGGCCGCGCCCATGCAGGCGACGTTCTAGTGGCCACGGTCACGCTCACAGAAAAGATGGACGGGAACCGCGTGCGCTTTGACACCTCGGTCGCAATCAAGGGCGGTGCAACGATCCTGACAGGAGAAGCGGTCGTCATAGCGCCAACCGAACTGCGAAGCTATGACCTGCATGACATCCCTGGTTTGCGCGTCCAAAGCCACGTGCATTTTGATGGCCTACTGCAACAGGCTGAACCCCTGCCCCCGATCCCAACCGCCGTGGTTGCTCCCGAAGAGGCGAACAGCCTTGGCGGCGCGATCCTCGGGGCCGAGCATACGCTGATCCGCCCGATCCTGATCGGTAGCCAAGCCAAGATCGAGGCCGCCGCCGCAGAGATTGGCGCGGATCTAAGTGGGTATCAGATCATCGACCAACCCTCCCACACCGAGGCCGCTGCCATGGCTGTCAAACTGGTGCACGAGGGCCAAGCGAACGCTCTGATGAAGGGCCATCTCCACACAGATGTTCTGCTGTCAGCGGTGCTGAAATCCGGCACAGGTCTGCGTATGGGGCGCCGATTGAGCCATGTATTCGTGATGGATGTCCCCAGTCTGGATCATTTGCTGTTTGTAACGGACGCCGCCATCAACATCGCCCCTGATCTGGAAACCAAGGTAGACATCATCCAGAACGCGATCGATCTGGCGATCGCGCTGGGGATCGAGGTCCCAAAGGTCGGCGTCCTGTCCGCCGTCGAAACCGTGAGCCCCAAAATTCCGTCGACGCTAGACGCCGCCATACTGTCAAAGATGGCGGATCGCGGTCAGATCCGTGGCGGTGTCGTCGACGGCCCATTGGCCATGGACAACGCAGTCGACATCACTGCCGCACGGATCAAGGGCATCAAGTCCGCGGTCGCAGGGCATGCCGAAATCCTTGTCGCGCCGAACCTTGAATCGGGCAACATGCTGGCCAAGGAGTTGACTTTCCTTGCTGGGGCCGAGGCAGGCGGGATCGTTCTTGGGGCCCGCTGTCCGATCATCCTGACCTCCCGATCCGACGATGACAAAGCACGCCTTGCCTCTTGCGCAGTGGCGGCTCTTTATGCACGGAAGGTGCCCGTATGAGCGTCCTCTTAACTCTGAATGCGGGCTCCAGTTCGATCAAATTCTCGGTCTATCCGACAGGGGATGGCGCCGCCCTCGCCCACGGTCAGATCGAGCGGATTGGATCAGGCGAAGGCCGGATCGAATTCAATCACGGCAACCAGCAGACCCGTACGGACGTGGGCCAAGTGGACCACGCAGGCGCTTTGAACCGTATACTTGATGAAATCGGAATCCACCTGAAGCGAAGCAAGATCGTCGCGGTCGGACACCGGATCGTCCATGGCGGCCCCGATTTTGACGCTCCGAAACAACTGACGCCAGAGGTGATGGCTCGGCTGGCAGAGTTCGAACCGCTCGCACCGCTGCATCAGCCCCATAATCTGGCCGGTGTGCGCGCAGCGATGAATGCCTTTCCAGATGCACTGCAGATCGGCTGCTTTGACACAGCATTTCACCGCCATCACCCATGGGTGAATGACACCTTTGCCCTGCCCCGCAAGTACTATGACCAAGGCGTGCGGCGTTACGGATTTCACGGCCTAAGCTATGATTTCGTGACCGGCCGTCTGGCCGAGATTGATCACCATGCCGCCCACGGCCGGACCGTGGTGGCGCATCTGGGCAATGGCGCGTCCATGTGTGCCATTCTAGACGGGCAATCCATCGGATCGACCATGGGGTTCTCAGCACTCGACGGTCTGCCCATGGGAACGCGGTCGGGGCAATTGGACCCCGGTGTGCTGCTCTATCTGATGGACCACGAAGGCATGGATTCCACTCAGATTACAAACCTTCTCTACAAAGAAAGCGGGCTGCTTGGCCTCTCGGGCCTCAGCAACGACATGCGCACACTCCAAGAGGCAGGCACACCCGAAGCCGAACAAGCCATCGCCTATTACACCTTCCGCATTCGGCGGGAACTGGGGGCAATGGCAGCGATCCTAGGGGGGCTCGACACGCTGGTTTTCTGCGGCGGGATCGGAGAGCATTCCACCCGCATCCGTGCCGAGGTGTGCAAGGGCATGGAATGGCTTGGAATTCAGCTTGATCCAGCCGCGAACGCCATGCACCTAAGCGTGATCTCCACGGGCCGCGCCACCGTCCGCGTGATCCCAACGGACGAAGAGATCGTGATTGCCCGCGCCGTGCGCGCCGCGCTCTAACGAGGCAGCACCAGATCGGCCATGAGCCCACCTAATTCTGGGCTCTGGTCTAGGCGCAAGCTGCCCCCGTGCGCCCGTGCAATGTCAGTTACAATCGCCAGCCCAAGACCCACGCCGCTGCCCTTGTTCTGGTTGCGCGCGGGATCAAGCCTGGAAAAAGGTTTGATCGCCTCGCCGCGCATCTCTGGCGCGATGCCCGGCCCGTTATCTTCGACCCGAAAACGCACGGATTTTTCGCCAATACGGCAGGATAGGTGCGCCTCGGTGCCGTAGCGCACCGCGTTCCCGATCAGGTTCTCGACCGCGCGGCGCACGGCGACAGGACGCAGGCGTGCCATCCCTTCGCCCTCGACCGGCAAGAGGGTCACGTTATGGCCAGAACGCTCAAAACCAGACACGATATCCGCCGCCAGATCGGCAGGGTTCAGAAGCTCCGGCTCGCCCTCGCCCTCGCCCTTGGCAAAGCTCAGGAACTCGTCCAGCAGATGCTGCATCTCGTCGACGTCCCCCACCAATTCGTCGCGGCTCTCGTCTTCGATCATCGACAGGCCGAGCTTCAGCCGCGTCAGAGGTGTCCGCAAATCGTGACTCACCCCCGACAGCATCAGCGTGCGCTGCTCAATCTGCCGCTCGATCCTCGCGCGCATTTCAAGGAAAGCATTGCCCGCCGCCCGAACTTCGACCGCACCCGTAGGTTTGTACGGCACGTGCCGTCCCTTGCCAAAGGCATCTGCGGCCACAGCCATTCGCTTGATCGGGCGCAGCTGGTTGCGCAAAAACGAATAGGCGATCAGCGTCATAAAGGCTCCCGCCACCACGGTCCAAACCAGCAGTTGGTGCGGGTTCGAGGCGCTGACCTTCGTGCGGTCAAAATTATAGACGCCAATCCCCGCCGGCATCGCCAGATAAAGCGAGACACGTTTGTCGTCGGGCAAATCCACTGCCAGAACTGTCGGCACCATCTGGTAGAGAACGTCCTGAACGATACTGCCAGAAAAATCGTAAAACCGCCGCCGCTCGGGCAACGGGCCTGTCACATCCTCGGGCAAAACACTGAATTGAAGCTGAAATTGCCGTGCAAGTGGACGACCCTGATCGATCGCGTCCAGCCGGTCGGGTGCGGTGATCTGGTCGGTGATGTAGTTCACCTCGAGCGCCAAGCCTTGGCTCAGCTGACGAGTGACATCCTCGAAGTGCCGCTGAATAAATGTCACGGACACCACGAGCTGCACCGTCAAAACAGGCAGGATGAGGATCAATGCGGCCCGACCATAGAGGCTGCGCGGCATATATTTTTTCAGCCAGAGAAACATATCCCTATTGCTAATCGCTTCTGCCGCGGTTGCAATCGCGGAAAAGACAGTGCTTTGCGAAAGTGAACGATGGCCTATACCCCGCCTCCCGCCGGAGACTGCGTTTTTCTAGAGCAGGATGTACGCTGCATTTTGGCGCCGAACCCCTCGCCCATGACGTTCCACGGGACCAACACCTATCTGCTGGGCCGAGGCGAAGTCTGCGTCATTGATCCCGGCCCCGACCTCAGCACGCACCGCGACGCGATCCTACGGGCCCTTGGCCCGAGCGAACAGATCGTTGCGATCCTGTGCACCCACGCCCATCTCGATCATACGCCCTTGGCGGCGCGCCTGAGTATGGACACCGGCGCGCCCGTTTATGCCTATGGCACAGCTCTGGCGGGCGAAAGCCAAGCAATGTCGCAGTTGCGTCAGACCGGTGGCCTTGGCGGCGGCGAAGGGATCGACCACGCCTTCACGCCTGATGAAACACTTTCTGATGGCGCAGAAATCACGCTTGGGGGGATGACCATCCAAGCGATCTGGACCCCGGGACACCTAAGTAATCACCTGTGTTTCGCCCAAGGCGACCGTGTTTTCAGTGGCGACCATGTTATGGATTGGGCGACCTCGATGATCTCGCCGCCGGATGGCGACCTCACGGCGTTCATGTCGTCGCTCGACAAGCTGAAGGGCACCTCCGCGCGCGTTTTCTACCCCGGTCACGGTGCACCTGCCTCGGATCCTGCCGCCCGCGTGTCCGAATTGTATGCCCACCGTAAGACCCGCGAAGCGCAGATCATCGCAGCCCTTGCCACCCAGAGCGGCACTGCCGAGGACCTGGCCAAACGTATCTACACCGACATAGCGCCCGCGCTGATCCCAGCCGCGACCCGCAACGTCCTCGCCCACCTGATTGCACTTTGCGACCAAGCCAAGGCCAGACACATCGGCCCCTTAACCGAGACAGCCGAATTCGAAGCAAACTGAAAAAAGTTCGGCGCGACCGCGTTTTTCCTATGGACGTCCCGCACTCATTTTCTTAGACAGCGCCCTACAGTGTTCCGGCGTAGCTCAGCGGTAGAGCAGTTGACTGTTAATCAATTGGTCGTAGGTTCGATCCCTACCGCCGGAGCCATTATCCTTACAAAGTCCTGATAACGCCTGTTTTTTTATACTGGCAATTTAGACTCGATGACGATGTCCACACCATCTACACAGTAGGCTCAGGACATGGCCCGAAATCGGAGCTTCCCACCCTACCTTGCGATGCGTCGAAGCTGTACTCTTCGCGCCGTCGGTTGCCCGTTGCACTGCGTCAAGCCACGCCGATCTGCCTCGATGGTGGCCCAGAGAGGATCAGGACCCCATCAAGAAATATGCTCCGGTCTTTTCACTTCGAACAAATCTCCCCTTCAACGCGAAGACACTGGCTCGTCGCCTCATCAAGATGAGTGACCTTATGTACGCCGAGAATGCCGACACAGGCCACCATCTTGATCGTGAAGACAGTGCCAGCACCATCGCGGCGCTGTTCCCTGCGAGATCGTAGGCCAGCAGGCTAAGTGCAACGACCGCCAGGCCCGTTCCCAGACGCACAACGACCTGCGCCAAGAAAAGATGTCGGTAGGTGCGGTCGCGTAGGATGTCGAACATGGGGTCCTCAAAGGTAGCGAAAGATCGTCTTCAGCTCTTCTCGGTCGGGATCGCCATCGAGGTAGTGGGCCATGTTATCGTTGATCAGCGACCGCTTGGCATTGCGAATGTTGCCTTCGACCACTTGCATCTGTTTCGCCACATCCAGGCAGGAACGCCCCTCCTCGATCATCGCGACGACCAAACGCAGATGCCCGTCAGCGCGTTTCAGCCCGGATACGACTTTGGGGTGACTTGCGTGAAGATGGTGTTCTATCACACCTGTTGGCTAACCTCCCCTGGGGATACTGCAAGCGGCACGCGGGATAACGCATGACGGCAGGACGAACAGCTTGGACAGGGCGTCTGACCGCGCTTCTGTGCGCGCTGACCTTGAGCCTTGCCACCGCCCTACCCACGCCGCACGTGCCCCGCCTGATCCAGGTGCTGTCCGATCATGCCGAGATGGTTGCCGAACACGGCCACTCGCACGGGTTGGAGGAAGACATCGCCTGGGCATTGCATGGCCACAGCCATGAGAAGATGGACCACGACCATTCCGTGGCCCTTCTGCCCGAGCATCACTTCGATGTCATGGCGCTCGAAGTCGACGTGCTTTGGCATGCGCCCGACACCGGGTATCAGCCCCCGCCGGTCTATCGCCAATTGCGTCCGCCAAGAGCCTGATCCTGCAGGATCGGAGTTTCACGGACACAATCGGAGTATCATATGACATCCCGTCTGGCGGGCAGGCGCGTCGCGCTGCCCTTCCTTCTGCTGGCCCTTGCCACGCAGGCTGCTGCCCACAACGTTACAGAAGGTGACGCGGGCTACATTCAGGAAATCTGGGGGGTGCATCTCATCCCCTTCCTCTACCTCGGCGCCAAGCACATGGTGACCGGCTACGCCCGCATCCTGTTCCCGCTGGGCATGGTCTTCTTCCTCTACAAGATGAATGACGTGGCGATTTATCTCAGTCTCTTCGCTTTCGGTCACTCGTCGACCATGCTGCTCGGCGTCTGATTTGGCTGGGGGATCAACAGCTACATCGTCGACGCGATCATCGGTCTGCCGGTGGTCTACAAGACGCTCGCCGAACTCGGCGCATACCAGCGCTGGTTCGGTGTCCAGCCGAACACCAAGATCGCCACGCTGATCTTCGGCTTCTTCCACGGCACGGGTCTCGCAACGAAGATCCTGCAATACGAAATCACCTCTGATGGGCTGCTTCCCAACCTTCTGGCCTTCAATGTCGGGGTCGAAATCGGCCAGATCCTGGCGCTCGCGTGATCCTGATCGTCATGGGCTACTAGCGCCGCTCGGAGCGCTTCATGACCCAGGCTTACAGTTTCAATGTGGTGACGATGTCCATGGGCTTCATCCTCACGGGCTACCAGATGACCGGCTACTTCGTCGCCTGACTCTCAGACATAGGAGACACAACATGTTCAATTCCAAACGACCCTCGCTCGAAGAGTTGCCCTTCAGCGCGCAGCTTCTGCAATCCACAGCCATCGCGGCCGCGTCCGCCATCGCGATCCTCGTGACCGTGGTGCTACCGGCCGAATACAACATCGACCCAACCGGCGTGGGTGGCATGCTGGGCCTGGCAGAGATGGGTGAGATCAAGCAGCAACTTGGCGCAGAAGCCGAGGCCGACCGACAGATGGACGCCGGTATCGAAGAACAGTCCTCTCTGCTCGACGACATCTTCGGGCTCTTCGTGGGTTCTGCCGCCGCGCAGGACGCCGTAGCCGAAGAGTGGCGTGACGAGATCAGCTTCACGCTCGAGTCCGGCGAGCACCCCGAATGGAAGCTTTCGATGACCGAAGGCCAGACGGTGTTCTACCGCATTACGGTGACAGGCGGTCGGGTGAACTGCGACATGCACGGCCATGGCAATGGCGCGAATGCGACCTACGAGAAGGCGCGCGGCTCCGAAGGTTCGCTGGTCGCGCAGTTCGACGGCGCTCACGGCTGGTTCTGGCGCAATCGGGACAATGCGGACGTGACAGTGACCCTGCAACTCCGCGGCGAATACCAGGAATTGAAGGACGAGACCTGAGACCAACTCCGGGGCCCCAAACGGGCCCCGGTTTCATTCGGAAGGGCGCACCCGCTACTGAAAAGAGTGACCTGCCGCTCCTCGTCATGCCGACCACTGCGCTCACAATGGCGAAAGCACATTCAAGCCCGATCTATCTCTTGTCGCCGCCGGATTTCTTGATCCCATGCTCGAACGCCGTCGCTGCCAGAGACCGGGTTGCTGACACATATTGCCGGTCGCCGCAGCACGCCTCGTCCCGAAGGTCGACCGCGATATCACTGTTTCCCAAATCAAATGGGGGCCGAGCGCCGAAGAATTGCGTTAGCTGCCCACGATAGCGGACCGTGCAGGACGACGCATGGACGACCGTTTCGATGACGTCGCGCCGCATCCGGCGCCAATCGACGCCTACCCCCACCGCAAGGCGCCTGTTTCCGCAATCCAGGCTTCGGTCGCCTCCGTGACAGCGGGCACACGGTTGTCCAACACGGACTGCCTTAGATCCGAGAGCGACGTCTTCGCCAGCACGCGCCGCCATTCGGCATCTGCCTGGTGCATCAGTCGCGCGATATTGCAGGGCTTTTGGTATTGACTGGCAGGGGCCGCGCAGGGCCCCTGCTGACGCAACTCGGTGCAGCGAAAGAAGTCCTGATCCTCTTCGAGCATCAGGACGATCTGCAGAACCGTGATGTCCTCCGCCGGTTTCGTAAGGGCCAACCCGCCTGCCCGCCCCTCGAATGAGCGCACTAGTCAGACGACCACAAGCTTTTGCATCGCCTTCGAAAAATAGCTTGGTTTAACCCCGTGATACTCGGCCAGGGCACGGGCTGGCACCCGTGCGCCATCGGGCAACATGGCCGACGCGAGACAGGCATGAAGTCTCCACTAGCCAGTTTCAGACAGGTGCATTACCAACTCCGACATAAGTTATCTGAGTTACAAATCATTGCTTTGAGGGAAAAGCCATAGGTCACATACGTGCGAAGAGAACGGGTTCACGGTTATCGGGGTGTCCGGGGTGGTCCGCAACGATGGTACCGCGAAGATCGGCGCATTGTGGGATGCTTTTCGATCGGACGATAACCGCGCGAAAGTCGACGCTGAGGCGTTAGAAATGGTCTATTGCGTATACCACGACTACACCGGCGGCTTCATGGCCTCCTACCGCATGACAATCGGCTATCGCATCTCTACGCCCAATGTGTCCGCGGACAGTGTGCCAGAAGCGCTGCACGCGGCAGAGATTCCTGCGCAGCGCATGATGACCTTCGACGCGCATGGTCCGCAGCCGCAAACCGTCGCCTCCACATGGCAAGGCATCTGGGCCAGCACGCTCGATCGCGCTTTTAGCTCGGATTACGATGTCTACGATGCGGATGACCCGAACGCCGTTTGCGTGAAAGTCGGCGTCAAAAGCTCTTAGGCTCAAGGTCGGTGACGCGCTCCGCGCCGGATACGTGGCACCGCCCGCATCCGCAGAATATCTCGTATCTTAGGCACCGACTGCAGCTTCCGGCAATCCGCTTCCACAAAGGCCACACCGACAAGCCGTTCCAGCCCCCCCAAACTCCATTTATTGGTCCCTTTCATTGCGTTCAGTGCACCTCTTGACCGTGTGCAGCTACTTGAGCATGAATGTGCGCGCACCGTGAGCTCGGGCAAGACTCCTGCAAAATTTTCGCTGCATTTCAATTGGTCCAATAGAAATCTCGCGCCCCTTCCGCTGGCGCCGATCTCCCCTTTGTCTTGCAATGACCTAGAACACCCACTTGGAGCATTCGACCTGTCAGGAACGAAAGCAGTTTTGGCGCACTGCGTGTGTGTTCAGGTTCCTTCGGCATTTCGCACTCCGAATTTCACTCTTGTACATCTCTGTTGCGATAATGTTCGGCGATTTTGTTGACGCATGAGCGGCGTACACCTTATTGTTGCCATATCATTTTGATCTTATTTTCTTGTAAGTATGGTTTTACACATCACGGCGTAAGCAGCTGCGAGAACACATTGTCAGAGACCGCATCCAAGACAGGACAATCGCTCCTCCGAAACCAGTCGCCCCGATATGCGATGGCTTGTCAGCCGTGTGCATCGACCCGCGCCGTAGAAATGAGCGCCTTTGCTACGCGGAATGCCTACGCGGCACGCTACTACACACTTCAATTTACATTTTTGGATCGAGTATGAGCGTTCAGGCCCTTAGTCTGTGCGAGGAGCACGGCCTTAACTTTACCAGAGCCTTTGCACAGCAGTTCTTGCTGACGACGGACGCCGGAGAAGAGTTACCCCGCTACCAAAGGCGCGCTTTCGGAAAATGGTTTCTTCTGTCGGGCCCTCGCATGCCGATCGCTGAGGTCGAAGTCAAAGACAAGCACGATAAAGCCATACAGATGATCGTCATGGGACACGCGGTCGACGCAACCGGGACTTTGGCGAGAAACGCTCGATTGAAAGACGTCCTGAGCGAGAGTACGGACATCGAGATCCTCGAGCGGTATATCTCTGGCCTAGGCGGTCGGTATATCGCGCTACTGCGACACGGCGCGCAAGAGCGTCTTTACCTCGACCCAACGGGATCTATGGGCGCGCTGATCAACCGTGCTCAGGGTCGCATCGCATCAACGCTCCATATGGCTTTAACGCGGCCAAGCGAGCCTTCGACCGCTTATCCTGCCGAACTGACAGTCAGCCGGTATGCGTTTGGCCATACGGCGGACAAGGATGTGTTCGCGCTCATGCCGAACCACTACTTGGATCTTGAAACTGGGCAAATGCATAGGTTTTGGCCCAAAGATCAGAGTTTTACCTGCAGCAGCCTAGAAGAACTCGACGCCGGGATCGACAGGGTCATCGTCCGCCATGGCGAAATTATGCATGCCCTAACCGCTGTCAGAGGACCGACCATTCTCCCAGTGACAGGGGGACAAGACAGCCGTGTGCTGATGGCGATTGCCGCAGCGCGCAACCTGTCCCCTGACTATGTCTTCACCCATATTACGACCAAGAACGCCCTCGCGGATTCCGAGGTTGCCGCGCAGCTCTGCGAAGCTCTTGGATGGGAGCGCGACGTGCTGGACGTGATGCACTGGGACTCGCCGCTGGCTTTGCCGCCTCGACGTGTCTACCGCTACCTGCGCGAGGCAGCATTGGCGCGGGGCCACGTGAATTTCACCTACCCGACGAAGAGCCCCGAGCACACAATCCCCCGCCGCGAAATAACCGCGACCCAAGCTCTGCCCGATGGCGGCGTCGTTCTTCGCGGACATGTTACCGATATCTCCAAAGCTGTGTTGTGGCGCAATCTCGGGGCCATGGCGTTTATCCGACATGGCGCTGCAGGGATCACGGACGAAATTGGAACCCAGCTTCTTTACCACGACCGGCCCAAACTCGGCCTGTTCCCTTGGCCGCAAAAGCATTTTGCCGCATGGCGCGCGACCCTGCCCGATGGTGCCCGCGATCGAACGTTGGATTTCATGGGGCTCGAACTCTACCGCAATTATTCGCTCGGCGCGTCCTTCTATGGGTTCGTCAAGAATTTCTACGTGGCTCCCGGATGTGACCGCGAGATCATCACCCTCTTAGCTTCCGCTCCGCCGGCCATGCGCTACCGGTTGCAGTATAACCAGCGACTGATCGCTCGCGCGGCTCCTGCGCTCAGAGACATCCCCTTCACACGCTCCCTAGATAACCAAATGTTGGCCAAAAATCCGCCGTTTTCCAAGTCTCTGAATGCCTATGGTTTGGCTTAACTTACACAAGGACATTCGGCATGAACGCCATGACACCGATCCGAACCCCATTGATCGAGGCCAAACTTCCACAGGACCGCACCCTTTGGATCAAGAACGAAGGTGCGCAGCCGAGCGGGTCGTTCAAGATCAGAGGCCCCTCACATTTCCTGTCGGTGAACGAAATTCCATCGGGGATTGTCACGACCGCATCAACCGGAAATCATGCAATTGGGCTATCAATGGCGGCGCACGCGCATGGCATTAAAGCTATCATTATGGTGCCAGAATCCACCCCGGCGAAGAAACTAGAGGCCATCCGGCGCGCAGGCGGCGAGGTCCAGTTGATCAACGGGGATTACGAAATGGCATTGGCGTGCGCAACGACCTTTGCAGAAGAGAGCGGCGCGCAGCTAGTGCCAAGTTACGACCATCCTGACATTATCGCAGGCAACCGCGCCGTGTTTTTGGAGATTCAACAGGAAATCGACACCACCGGCTACACAGTTTTTGCACCGATAGGCGGCGGAGGTCTGTTTTCGGGTGCGGTCACCGCTTTTGAAACCGACGGGAACAGTGTTGTCGGCGTTGAACTTAGCCCCTACGAACGGGTCCAGCGTATTGTTTGGGATGACGCCGGAGACCTGCCGCCCATGTCTCCGCCACCGCCATCGACCGAAGGTGTCGCGATCCGAACCTTGGGCAAACTCCCCGCGAAGATTATGCGAAACGCAGGTCGTGCCAGTTTCACGAGCGTCTCCGTCGCGGAGTTGGAAAACACCTGCTGCTGGCTCTGGCATGAGCTCAAAATCAGGGCAGAACTTGGTGGCTGTACAGCGGTCGCGGCAGCCCTGCGCGATACTCCCGCAGGTCATGTCGCTATCGCAGTTGTGTCAGGCAGCAATATCGACCCTGCCCTCCACGCACAGATTGTCAGCGCTTGGGACGCGCACCAAAACTAAAACAACTCGACCGGCGTCGCGCCATTTGGAGCGACCGTAGCCGCTTCATTCACAAGTTGGGGCTGCTTGGTTTGCACCACACGCGCACGTCCGGAAGTTGGATGAAAGTGCAACCGGCGCGCCCAAAATCCTCCAAGGTCCATGGCAACGATCGGCATTCGTTCGGTTTGCAGGTACTCAAGCGCGAATTTGGAGTTCTCTTTCCCAATGTCCCCCAAGCCTGATTTCATCAGCGCCCCACCAAAGACTTTGGCCCGTAACCTCGATCTTTCAGCCCCGCGCCGCATTAGGCCGTTGATCACCAGCTCCATGGCAACAGCGCCGTAGCTCGCGTTTTGCCCGCGCCCTGAACTCAGAAAATAGTGGTTCGCGCCACCAACGCGGGCGACAGGATCAAATAAGCAGACCGACACGCACGAACCGAGGACCGTTGAAATGACAAGATCGTCCTCGGCCGTAACGCAGGTGTCTCCGGAGACCACAGTTCGGAGCGTACAGCGCATCCCCTCGGGCCAATCGATGCACCGCGCCATCAGGCAGCTTGCCCCCGTGTGGACGACAACATCTGCGGTCCGATTTGGCTCAGGGGATGCTGGGTCTCAACAGCGCCGATGTCAAAAGCAACCTTTGGCATCCCATATACCATCGAGGTTTCCTCATTCTGCCCCAACGTCACAGCGCCAGAGCGCCGAAGCTCCAGTAGTCCCTCGGCACCGTCGCGTCCCATCCCGGTGAGGATTGTCGCAACGCAGCGACGCGCCACCGGCAGCGCCGACCGAAACAGTACGTCCACGGACGGTCTGTGGCCGGAGACCGCAGGGCCTTCGACTAGTTTGCAGCGCGCGCCGCGTGTCATGTCGAGCTTCATGTGATGTCGCCCCGATGGGGCAAGCAGGACGGTCCCACGTTCAAGCAGATCGCCATCGCGTGCCTCTCGGACACTGGCGCGGCAATTGTTATCAAGCAGACGCGCAAGACCTGCCGAGAACCCTTCGCCCGTGTGCTGCACGATCATGACCGGAGGACAATCGGTGGGCATCGTCCCCAAAACTGTCATGAGCGCATCGACCCCGCCCGTCGATGAGCCGATCAAGAACAGTCTATCCCACGTCCCAGAGCGCGGAGCGTGCCGGAAGTCAGGCGCCGCGCTATTCGATCGGACCACACTGGCGATTATATTGCGGCACAAGTCCGCTGGCGCGCAGTGCGGATCGACTGACGAAATCTGCCTCTTTGGACGCGAACGGGCATTGAAAACCTCTGCATCTCGGTGAGTTCCTAGCAGGATCCACTTCACCGAAAGCGCGTCAAAGAGATGGGTCATCACCTCGAATTCGATGGCCTGCGCCATCGCAGCTGAGACCAAAACAATGGCAGGCGGGCGGTGCTCGACAGCGTGATAGCAATCGGTGAGATTGGAAAAATGTCCAGCAACCCGGAGTCTGGGGTCTGTCTGAAGCGCGCGGTTTACATGCTCCGCGCGCGCCAGATCAGTATCGGCAATCATGATACGCATGTGTGCCCTCTTAGAAGTCGGTCCAGGTCGGACCATTTCCCGCCGCGGCAAAGGCCTTGGGCGGAGGTCCGCTAAATGTCTCTTCGACATTCATGACCGCAGGAAAGGGCTGCGCTGATTGCATGGGCGCGGTGAGTGGTTCAGCGGGTTTTCCGGACAGCTGAAAGCGAGAGACAAGTTGCGATAGGCCAGAGGCTTCGCTCTTGAGCGTCATGGCTGCGGCTGTCGCATCCTGCACCATAGCAGCGTTTTGTTGCGTGACCTGATCCAGCTGGGACACCCCAACGTTGATTTCACCTAGGCCCGCAGACTGCTCTCTTGCGCCCACTGCGATCCCGCTCACGAGCTGAGCGATCTGCCCGACGCGGTCCACGATAGAGGTCAGCGCTCCACCGGCACGCCCAACGAGGCCAACACCCGTTTCCACTTGCTCGGTGCTAGAACCAATCAGCGTCTTGATCTGCTTGGCCGCATCCGAAGACCGCTGAGCCAGTGCACGCACTTCGGAGGCCACGACTGCAAATCCTCGGCCCGCGTCGCCCGCCCGCGCCGCTTCGACGCCAGCATTAAGGGCCAGCAGATTGGTCTGGAACGCGATGTCGTCGATCACGTTGATGATTTGCGCAATCTCGTCCGACGATTTCTTGATCTGCGACATAGCATCAACCGCGTCGTTCACGACCTTGCCGCTTTGCTCTGCCTCCGCGCGCGCTTCGGTTACGACACGCTCGACCTCTGCTGCGCCGTCCGCTGCCGATCGGACGCTAGAGGTAAGCTCATCCAAGGCAGCTGCAGTCTGTTCCAGCGTCGCTGCTTGGTTTTCTGTCCGGCGAGACAAGTCATCCGACGAACCGCTGATCTCTTCGGCCCGCGAGCGAATTTCGCTGGCGTTGTCACTGATGGACAGCATGAGCGTATTCAGAGTGTCGACAGTCGCATTAAAGTCCAACCGTAACTGCTCGTAATCGTTGTCAAACGGATCATTCAGTGCGCTTGTCAGGTCGCCGCTCGACAGACGACGTAGGCCCCCCGAAATATCAGCGACGACACGCTCTTGTTCGGCAGTCGCCATTTCACGCAGACGTGCTGCTTCGCTGCTTTGTTGAAGCTTGATGCGGAAATCTTCGAGGATCCGTGACACACCGCCAAGCTCGTCACCGCGCTCCGTATTGGGGATTTTGGTCTCGTACCGCTCGTTTGCGATTTCCTCCATCGCGTGGGCAAAACCTGCCAGCGGTTTCGTAATGGATCGCGCCATCAGCCAACCAAGCAGAGCCGAGGCAACGAGACCGATCGCGACGAAAGCGAACATGGTGTGACGCAGGCGGGTTAAGGCATTGAACTGGCTTGCTTCGTCAAGCTCTACAATGATGTGCCAATGTTGATCGAATACAGGGATTTCGCTGACCGTGACCATTGCAGGCGCTCCTGACAGACCGGAGACGTGCGGGAAATAGCCATCGGTTTCTGCCCTGACGGCATCGCCGGCAGCGGTGTTCGGAGCGGGGTCCAAAAGTCCCAAGTCAGTGTCCGAGCGGGATACCGTTCGTGCCAGAGCATCCTCCCCCAGAAGATAGACCTCGTCGGCTGCACCGAGTCCCGCAATGTTGGAAATCACCTGAAACGGCCCATCTTGGGGCAGTTGCAGGGCCAGAACGCCGGCGACACTACCGTCTTGGGTCATCACTTTGCGTGCGATAAAGGCAGCTGGCGCACCAGCGCTTGGCGCATAAGGGGCGAAATCCACGAAGGCGAGGTCACCATTTTGTGCGCTCATCGCTTCGCGAAAAACCTGCCCCAAGCCCGAAGACGCATAGGTGCCCGCAACCAGATTTGTGCCGAAATCCGCCTCTTTGTAGACCGTGTAAATGACGTCGCCGTCTGGATCGATCAGGAACAGGTCGTAGAAGCCAAACCGCTCTGTCACGCCGTCAAAGAAGCCATGCTCCTTGCGATGGAAACTTGAATATAGACTGCCGTCGCCTGCATCTTGCAGTTTATTCAACTCACCCATCGGGAAGCTGTTGCTCTCGTGGTACATTCGACGCACGTCCCGCAAAGACACCGAGCCGCCCGCTTGCAACGCGTCGCCAAAACGCTGAAGGGCCAGCGCGGTGTTTGGATCCTCGGCCAGCGTATCGAGCTGTTGATCAAGAGAGTGGAACCAGTTTTGCAGGCTGTTCGTGACCTGCGCGGTCAGAACTTCGGACTTTTGCTCAGCGGCGATCTCTGCCTCTTTGCGAAACTGAAGGTAGTAGGTTTCACTCGCTACGATCACAGTCATGATCAGCGTCCCGACGATCAACGCGGGCAAACGTAGCGAAATCCGGGCCTGGCTCAGGCGTTTGAACATTGGGATCTCCTGACGGATGACAAGGTAGGTAAGTTAAAAGAGTTCGATCTGCGGCTGAGCCGCATCGAAAGAGGCGCCAGAGAGCGCATCGCGCACCCGCTGGAGCCGGACACTGGCAATGTCCGCATCGGTGAAATCGACGTGGGCTGTCACCGCACTTGCGAGCAAAGTTGACAGATCGGCGAGGATTTGTGTCGCCGTATCAAAGGCCTGAACCTCTGCGCTCACATCGTTCGAATGCTCTTGGGCGGCTTCGAACGTTGCGAATTGCGCGCGTGCGTCATTCAGGACAGCAACCAGGGCGGAGGTTGGCACCTCCATCACAGCCGCCCGACAACCGCTTCGATCGAGGATTTGAGCGACGCCGTGGTGAAGGGTTTTTTCACCAAGTTATTCAGCCCCAGACTTCGGCCGCGGGTGACGATATCTGGCGTGGGCGTGCCGGTCACCAGAATGAAACCGGTTTTTTGCGTCTCTTTGTTTGCGCGCACGTGCTGCAGCAGATCAAGGCCGCTCATCCCCGGCATGTTGTAATCGCTGATAACAAGGTGGACGGGGCTTTCAGCCAATTTAGCATAGGCATCTTGGCCAGACTTTTCGTACTCTAGATTCTGCAGGCCCATTTCCTCGAGACATTGTGCCAAGAGCCCGCGGCTGACCGACATGTCGTCGACGACCATGACTTTCAATTTCGATTTCAAGGACATTAGCGGCCTCCATCCAAGGCAAGTGATTTTCGGTAAAGGGTGATGCCTGCAGGCTGCAGGCCCAGCGTTTCAGGGTGCTCGACGCGTTCGCTGTGGCCGATGAAAAGATGACCGTTTGGCTTTAGGTGGCTCGCAAAGCGCTGCCAGAGCACTGCCTGTGTCGGCTTGTCGAAATAGATCGCGACGTTCCGGCAAAAGATTGCATCGAACGCGCCCGAAACTGGCCAAGGCTGGATCAAATTGAGCCGCCGAAACGTAACCATGCTGCGCAATTCAGGCCGCACACTTCGGTTTGGACCCCGCTCTTTGGTCTCAAAGACCTGCGCTTCGAGCGCGGGCGACGGAAAGACGACCTCTGCCGCAGGGTAGGTGCCCCCCTCGGCCTTGTGCAAAACGTCTTGATCGACGTCCGTGGCTAAAATCCGCAGATCAGAGGCGTTGGGAAGTGCGCGCGACAGGGTTGCGGCGATTGAATAGGGCTCTTGCCCTGTCGAACAGCCCGCCGACCAAACCCGCACGCTCCGGTGCCCCTGCAAAGCCGGCGCAACGGTTTCCGCAAGATAGTCAAAGTGGTGCTGCTCTCGAAAGAAGTGGGTGACGTTCGTCGTCAGAGCAGAAACAAAGTGGTCACATTCCGCAGCATCCCCTGCTTCGATCAAGGCGATGTAGTCGGCAAAGGACGAAACCCCCGTTGCCGTCACACGCTTGGACAAACGAGCCGTCACGAGCGGGCGTTTGTTCTCTTCGAGATGCAGGCCCCAATTCCCCTTGGCGATGGTCGCGATCCGCTGAAACGCTTCGTCTGAAAGCGTCGGCCTCTCAACGCTGTCCAACTCAGTTATTTGGCTCATGCGGCATCCTCGGTCTCGGCCATCGCAAGGCCGGTCAGGTCAAGCACCCGCAACATCTGGTTATCGCGCGAAATCAGGCCAATGATCTGGGCCGGGTTGCCTTCGGTTGCAGATGTCGGGTTCGGCAGGATTCCATCTGCGGGCACCGAAATGATTTCTGAGACGGCTTCGACCAGTAGGCCCAGCGTGCGGCCAGAGAGATTGACGATGACGATCACATTTCGATGGTCTTCGCTTGTCGTTCCCAAACCAAGGCGATCCTTTAGGTCGATGATCGGGATCACCGCACCGCGCAAATTCATGACCCCCAAGACCGAAGGCTCTGCAAAAGGAAGCGTCGTGACGGGAGTCCAGCTGCGAATTTCCCGTATCGCGTGGATATCAACGCAGAACCCCTGCCCGCCCGCAGTCAGCGAGACAAATTCGGACGGTTGGTCCGCTGAAACATTTGAATCTGTCATGTCAGGCCCCCACTTTTTGCTTCTGTGACGTCATTGAAGTGGGACCGGCTAATGCGATCAGCGCCTCTGGATCGACGATCAACGCAATCTGTCCGTCCCCCAGAATGGTTGCGGCTGAGATTCCTGGAATGGCGCCGTAATTGCCTTCTAGGCTTTTGATCACGATCTGACGCTGGTCCCAGATTTCATCGACGGCAAACGCGTAAACAGCGCCGGTTTCTGCTTCGACCAAGATAAAGGGCCCGGCCGCATTGCGCTCTGTTCGGAACCCCAATAGAGGCGCAAGGTCGATGATCGGCACATACGCGCCACGGACCTTGAGCACCCAGTTATCCGGCGACAGCTCAATGACGTCATCCGCACTCGCGCGGATGGTTTCGATGATGGTCGCAATCGGCACCACCATTGTTTCGTCGGCGACCGACACAACGATGCCGTCCAGCACAGCCAAAGTCAGAGGAAGCAAGATCGTAAAGGTCGATCCGCGGCCCTGCTCGCTGGCAATTGTGACCCGTCCCCCGATCGAAGTGATAGATGTTTTGACCACGTCCATGCCAACCCCGCGTCCAGACAGGTTCGTCACCTGATCTGCGGTCGAAAAGCCTGGCGCGAACAAAAGGTTGTCGATTTCTGTGTCCGACAGGTTGGCATCCTCGGCAACAAGCCCGTTCCCAATCGCCTTTTTCAGGATGCGGGCGCGGTCCAGTCCGGCGCCGTCGTCCGACACCTCGATCATCACATGACCAGACCGATGGGCGGCACTGAGCGTGACCGTGCCTGTCGCGTGTTTGTCGGTGGCTGCGCGATCTTCGGGGGACTCCAGCCCGTGATCCACAGCGTTGCGCAACATGTGTGTCAGCGGATCTGCCAGACGTTCAATCAAGGTTTTGTCGATCTCGGTCGCCTCGCCGCGGGTCTCGAAGGAGACCTCTTTGCCCGTCGCTTCACCCGCTTCGCGGACGACCCGCGCCATGCGCTGGAACAGAGACTTCACCGGCTGAGCACGGATCGACATGACTGCTTCTTGGATCTCGCGGGCGAGATATCGGTAATCGTCCAACGCGCTGGCGACCTCGGGATCAACAGGCGTTCCATCACCTTCAATCTTCTGGGCAATAACGGCTTGATTGATAATAAGCTCGCCCACGGTATTGATCAGCCGGTCGACGCGTTCTGGATCAATGCGCAGGGTTTGTGCTGACGCAGGACGCGCTTTGGCTGGCTTGGCTTGTGTCGAAGGCGGTGCTGGAACCTCTACCGCGATCTCGGGCACGGGCGTTACCGGTGTGGGTGGGTCGTCCGAAAGGTAATCAATGCGGCCAAGGCCCTTGGCGTATTCAAAAGCCTCGGCAACCTCGCTTTCGGTTTTCCCTTTGATCTCGAGCGACCACACCAGATAACCGGTATCGACGTTGAAATCAGACAGGAGCGGCACCGTATCAGCGTCGCAGACTGTCGAAACATCGGGGCCCAAAGCCGTGAAAATCCGTTCGGGCTCGTGTCCATTGCGATAAAAACTCGCATCCGGGGCGAATTCGATCCGCACATCTTCGGGCTCGTCCAGTCCCAGCGGCAGGGCGGCAAAGGCGACGGGCGCGAACAAGTCCTCTTCGGGCTCTGGCTCTACCGCCGTCTCGATATACCCGTTCAGGTCTGTCATGACTGGATCGTAGGCCGCCGGTTTTGCATCGGGTTCGACTTGCGCCAACTCGACCAATTCGGCCAGAACATCACTGGCGCGGGTAATCACACGCAGGACATCGGCGTCGATCCCAAGCGTATTGCTGCGAATTTTGTCCAGTACCGTCTCGTAACGGTGGGCGAAAGCGACCAGCGTCTCGAAGCCAAAGGCGCCTGCAGATCCTTTGATCGAATGCACTGCGCGAAAGATGGCGTTGACCGTTTCGCTGTCCCAGTCGTCTCCGGCAATCTGCTGCAGGCCTTCGGTCATCGCTTCGACCAGTTCCTCGCACTCGGCAAAGAAAGTGGCCTTTAGGGCGTCCATACTCATGCCACGTCCTGCCCTGTCACGATGCGAACTGTGTTAACGAGGCCAGCTTCTTCGAAGGGCTTCACCAACCAACCGGTTGCGCCCAAAGATCGTGCGCGATTTCGGAATTCGTCGCTGCTTTCCGTGGTCAGAACCAAAACCGGCACACGCCGGTTCTTCGGGGCGGATCGGATCGCTTCGATCACGCCAAACCCGTCAAGGTTCGGCATATTGATATCGGTGATGACCGCGTCAAAGCGGCGCTGACCAAAGGCTTCGACCCCTTGAACGCCGTCATCCGCCGTCACTACGTCAAAGCCCGCGTTTTCCAAAGCCGCCGTCACCATCATCCGCATGGTGCGGGAATCGTCGATGGCCAGAACAGAGAGCGCCGTCATTGCAAAGCCCCCTCGAAATAGTCGGCACAGCCCAAAACGGTCAGGCTGCGCACGACCCCATCGGACGGAGCGCGCAGAACAAACCGGCCCCCTTGCGCCTCGACCGATTTGCGGGCCGAAATCAGCATTTGTAGAACTTGCGCTGGCAACATGCGCGGGCCGCTTGCGTCGACACACACCTCGCCTGTGGCAACCGCAGCGGACAACGCCCCGATTGCAGTCTCGGGATCGTCCAACCAGTCGTCCGGTTCAAGCGTCAGAGTTGATAGGCTATCGCTCGCCAAAGCAGTCCCCCATTCGTTAAAAAACCGCGTCTTGGGGGAACGCTACGGGCCGAGGCCCTAACAACTCATGAAAGCGGGACCACGGTTCCCTGCGATGTATTTAGGATTTTCGCTAAATCTCAGAAGGTTGGCGGCGTACTCGCACTGATGACCACGCATTCATCTTTGCCGATCGCTCGAAAGGAATGTGGCATGCGACTGTCGAACAAATAGGCATCCCCGGGCCCCAAAATCTTGCGCTGCTCCCCTACGATAACCTCGAGCCTGCCTTTGATGACAATGCCGCCTTCTTCGCCCTCGTGGCTGAGCAGAACGGTGCCCGTGCTCGCCCCGACTTTGTAGGTTTCGTGCAGAATTTGCAGGGTGCGACCAGGAATAGTGCCGCCCACTTGGCGGTAGGAAATACCACCCTTGCCAATCTCTTTCAGCTCTTCGGCTGCGAAAAACACCTGCTCGTTCGGCGTAGCGTCAAAGGCAAAGAATTCCGCCATTCCAATCGGAAAGCCGGTCAGAACCCGCTTGAGCGCGCCCACTGACGGGTTCATCTGCCCGCTCTCGATCAGAGACACCGTGGAATTGTTGACCCCTGCTGCCTTGGCCAACGCCCGTTGGGAGAGCCCCCGCGCAAGCCGCAATCGGCGCAGCCGGATGGCCACCTCGTTTTCTGGGTCATCGAAGTTGTTCACCATGTCCACGATCCGCAACGTTTTCCGATCCGGTATCGTTATATCAATATCTTAGAGAAAGCAAAAAACAGACTTCCGCTGGCAAAACAAAGGCGTAATCTGTCTCAAACGACTTATAGGATCGCTCTGATGAATCAAGCTGCGCGCAATATCCCGCTGGACGCCTTCTGGATGCCTTTTACCGCCAACCGCCAGTTCAAGGCCGACCCGCGCATGCTGGTTGGGGCCAAGGGGGTGCACTATACCTCTGACGACGGGCGCGATATTTTGGACGGCACTGCTGGTCTGTGGTGCTGCAACGCGGGCCACGGCTATGAATCGATCGCGAAGGCAGCTTATAACCAGCTCTTGGAAATGGACTATGCGCCTGCGTTCCAGATGGGTCACCCGATCGCGTTTGAATTTGCCGATCGTTTGCGCGCCCTTGCGCCCGACGAATTCAAGCACGTGTTTTTCACCGGATCCGGCTCTGAGTCCGTAGATACCGCGCTGAAAATTGCGCTCGCCTACCACCGTGCGCGCGGCGAAGGCCAGCGCACCCGTCTAATCGGTCGCGAGCGTGGTTACCACGGCGTCGGGTTTGGCGGCATTTCCGTGGGCGGTATCGTCAACAACCGCAAAAACTTTGGCACAATGCTGACCGGCGTGGACCACCTGCCCCACACCCACCTGCCCGAGAATGCGTTTAGCAAAGGCCAGCCCGAGCATGGTGCGCATCTGGCTGATGATCTGGAGCGGATCATCGCTCTGCACGGTGCGGAAACCATCGCCGCCGTGATCGTGGAGCCTGTCGCTGGCTCGACCGGCGTGTTGATCCCGCCCAAGGGCTATCTGCAGCGCCTGCGCGAGATCACCAGCCAGCACGGCATCCTGCTGATCTTTGACGAGGTGATCACTGGTTTCGGCCGTCTTGGCACACCCTTCGCGAGCCAGAAATTCGGCGTTGTCCCCGATATGTTCACCACGGCCAAAGGGATCACCAACGGGACGCTGCCCATGGGCGCTGTGTTCGCGCAGGGCTTTATCCACGACGCCTTCATGACCGGCCCCGAGGGCATGATCGAACTGTTCCACGGCTACACCTATTCGGGTCACCCCGTGGCCTGCGCGGCAGGTTTGGCGACACTCGACATTTACGAGCAGAACGGGTTGCTGACTCGCGCCGCAGAGCTGGAAAGCTACTGGGAAGAAAAGGTCCACAGCCTGCGCGACAAAGGCCCAATCAAGGATATCCGAAACATCGGCCTGATCGGTGGCGTGGAACTGGAAAGCCGCGAAGGTGAATTCGGAACAAGAGCTTACGAGGTCTTCCTCAAGTGCTACAAGGCCGGTGCCATGGTCCGCTATACAGGCGAAACGATTGCAATGTCGCCGCCGCTGATTTTTGAGAAAGAGAATATTGATACCCTGATCGATATTCTTGGCGAAGCGATCAGCACCACCGCCTAAACAGTGCCCCCCGCGCCCCACATGGACGCGGGGGTCTTCGTTTCACGGCAGCGGCAGAACTTGCACGCGACCCTCCAGCATGTGCGGCAGCAGCAGGTTCACCCCATCGGTCCCAATGTCCGCCAAGCCTGCTGGGAACGTACCGATCACCTCTGCTCCGCCGTCCTGAACTTCGATCAGGGCCCCCTGCACCCAGTCGCTGACGATCAGGCGTCCGTCCACCATCACGACACCGTCGATGTTTCCGACCCCTTCCGCGATCACCTCAATGTCTTGGCTTGCTGCATCAACCGCCAACAAATCGCCCGGCGCGTCTGTGGTGAAATCCTCGTGCAGGCCCTGCCCCCAAGACCCGACGATCAACCGGTCTTCATCCCAGGCTATCCCGTTCGGATGGCTGAGTGCTGCGCTTTGCACCCAAGGTTCAAAGCTTCCGTCCTGCAGGCGCCAGATCGTGTCGGTCATCAGATCAGAGACATAGACCGCGTCATCGGACGCCGTCACATCATTGAGGAATTCAGCCGTTTTCGCGTGGTGGATAGCCACCACTGCAGCGCTCTCCAAATCCACTTCGACCAATCCCGCAACGTCTGCCACGAACAGCCGATCCCCCGAGATCGCCATTCCCTTGGGCGCATCAAAGCCCGTCAGCCAATGCTGTGCCATCAACGTCCCGTCAGGGTTCAGGCTGGACAAATAGCCATTTCCATCCGCGTCTGTGAAGCCACCTTTGATGTTGCTTACGATGATCCGGTTATGCGCCGCGTCAAAGATCGCTGACTCGGGAAACTCGAACTCACCTGCGGTTGCCGAATGGGCTGTGAAGGTCGCCAGCACACCTGCCAAGAGGGTCACATTCAAGTGTAAAGTCATTCTGAAATCTCCATCGATTAAGATGAAAACTACTTATACTTGTGATACGCTTATTGCGCAGATCATCGATTTGGTATCACTTAACGATACGCCAATACCCAATTCCGTATCACAGGAGCCCATATGCGCGGAGATGTCTTCAAAGTCCTGCAAGAGGCTCTGCGCGCACGGCGCATGACCTATGCCGATCTGGCTGACACGATGGGACTGTCAGAGCCCACAATCAAACGCATCTTTGCGGCGCGGGATTGCAAACTGAGCCGCATCATCGAAATTTGCGACGCACTCGATTTGTCGCTGTCAGACGTGACCGACAATGCCGCCCGCCAGAAGGCAGAGGCGACTGTCTTGCCCATGGCGACCGAACTAAGTTTGGCGGCAGACCCGCCCCTCTTTTACTTCCTGATCCTGCTGCGTGATCTGCGCGCGCCCGAATACATCGCACAGGTCATGGACCTGAGCCCGACGCGGCTGCACCAGATGGGTATGACTCTGGAACGGCTAGGGTTGGCAGAGGTCGGCGCGGGCAACAAAATTCGGCTTTTGTCGCATGCCCCGATCCGGTTTCGACCCAATGGCCCGCTTCTGCCCCTCCTCAAAGAGGTCAACCTGCGCTTCATCGCGCATGGCATCAGCACCCCATCCGGTAACGCAGATCATTTCTTTACCATATCTCGCCGCATGCGAACCGAAACCGCGCTGGAGATCCGCCAAGATATTGAGGCGCTGAGCGAGAAAATCTCGGAGCTTTCGCGACAGGACCAGTTGGTTGCACCAGAACACCTACTCAAGCCCTACAAGATTGCGGGCTTCTGGGGAGTCGTGGATTTCGGCGCTCTGATGGCGCGCCCTGCGAACACGCTGGAAACCGTACCCCAAGGGCGCTAGGGTCCGCCGCGACGCGACACCCGAAAGGCCCTTGCCATGACCACCATCCCCCGTATTGACGCCCGCGAGATGATCTCCCGCGCGCCAGAAACGATGGCAGAGCTGCGCCGCGCGGCCCAAGAGGTCGGCTTCATGACTTTGGTGAACAGCGACCTCTCGCCAGAGGACGTCTTGCGCGTGATCGACGCCTATCGCGCGTTCTTTCAGTTGCCAGAGGCCGCCAAAGAGCCTGTGAACATGGCCCGCACCGGCGCGAACCGGGGTTGGGGTGCACCCTATTCCGAACAGGTCGATCCCAACGCGAACCCCGACTACAAGCAGGTCTTTGACAGTGGCCTCGCGCTGCCCGCCAATGACCCACTGGCCCATCTGACCTGCTACGCACCAAACCAGTGGCCCGATCAGCCCGTCGGTTTCAAACAGACCGTCGAAGATTATGCGGACCGCGCGGTCGGTGTCGCCATGGACACACTTCGCGGGATTATTGCAGCGGTCGGCCTGCCCGAGGGCAGCTTTGACGAAGCCTTTACCAAGCCGATGACCTTGCTGCGCGGGAATTACTACCCCACCCGTCCGGTCGATGCGGGCGCTAATGATTTCGGGATCGCGGCGCATACGGACTATGGCTGCGTGACGCTCTTGGCGACAGACGGCGTTGCGGGACTGGAAGTGCAGCAGCGCGACGGCGCTTGGCTGGCTGTTCAAGCCGAGCCGGGCACATTCATCATCAATTTCGGCGAAATGCTGGAAAGCTGGACCAACGGGCGGATCAAGGCCACCTTGCACCGCGTCATCGGCACGAGCCAAGAACGCGTCAGCGTCCCGCTTTTCTTTAACCCGAATTACGACACCAATGTCGCCCCCCTTGGCTCGGGCGGAACACTGCTGGCGGGCGACCATCTGGAGCGCCGCTTTCGCGAGACCTACCTGCACCTGCAGCGCCCCGCGTAACAATTGGCACCAAGTGTCATGTCCGTGACACCTGCGGTCATGTGAGAAATTGCACCAATCGGTCAAAAGCCGTGTCAGTCAATTCAGACACGGAGCATGACCATGGAAGGTTACTCGAAGCATTTCATCCTCGCCCTTTTTGCGGGCACCCTGCTGTCCGCCTGCGGTGACAGCGGCGCAAACTACACCCCGATCAATGACGGCCCCACCACGATCGGGTTCCAGAGCGATCTGGCTGCCTGCCAGCGACTGGCCAAGAACCAGACCCAATTGACCCAAGAGGCCTACGGTGCTGCCGCCATCGGAGCGGCCGCGGGGGCTTTGCTGTCGGCAGTGGCAGACGATGACGACATGGTCGGCAGCGCGTTGGGGGGCGCCGCCATTCTGGGGGGCACGGTTGCGGTCGAAAACCAAGACAAGAAAGAAGACATCGTGATCAACTGCATGAAGGGGCGTGGCCATGCGGTCGTCGGATAGACCCTTTGCGGCGCTGGCGGCAGCAGTGTGCGGGCTGACCTATCTGGTTGGCCTGCTGATGTACGCGACCATCTTTTCTGGGGCAGATCTAGATGCCGCGGGCGTGCCGTCAATCCGGACCATCGCCTTTATCGTCACCCATTCCGGCGCGTTGCGGCTGTGGTATTTCAGCATTTACGTGGTCAACGGGCTGGCGCTGCTAATGCTGGTGCTGGCCCTGTCAGAGCGCGATGCGCCCCTTTGGCGGCGCTGGATCACCGGAGTAGGTTTTGTCTGGTCCGCACTGGTGATTGCGGCGGGGCTTGTCGCTGTGGTCGCGCTGGCTAGTTTGCCAGAGATCTATCGCACCGCGCCGTCGGATGCCGCCCGTCACTGGCACATCGCCACCAGTTTGATCGAGGGGGTCGGCGGCGGGACCGAATTGCTTGGGGCGCTATGGATTTTGGGAATCGCAACAGGTTCAGCCTTCGCCCCAGCGCAAAAGGGTTTGGCCGTTGTGGTGGGCACGGCGGGCATGCTGACCTTGCACCCCGCAGTGGCAGAGGCCGGCGGCGCTGTGTTCGGAATTGGCTTTATGGGGCTATTTTTCTGGATCGCGGTGACGCTGTGTCCGAGATGCCGTTGGCAATCCATCAAAGCCTGAGCGAATTGAATTGACGGGCCCCAACGGGCCCGTCATGGTCAGCGCAGATGGTTGCCCGCCCTGCTCCGGCAGGAACGGCATGAAAAGGGAACGTGGTGTAAATCCGCGACTGCCCCCGCAACTGTAAGCGAAGAGCTCTTCGGCAGAACCACTGGCCCCGCGCCGGGAAGGTCCGAAACGGCAAAGACACGCGAGTCAGGAGACCTGCCATCTAAGCAATGCAAACCCGGACGGGGTGTTCCGGCGGATGCGGTGGCCCCAGCTTCTGCAGCGTTCGGGCATATCGGTTTCCGCCTGTCCTCCTTGGTCCAAACGCGCGGAGGGCGCTATGACCTTAACGACTATCGTGGCCGGACTGACGGCCGCAAAACATTCTCAAATTGATCCGACGGAACGGGCGCGGGCGGGCTTTCTTCAATGGTGTCTGAGCCTTGAGGATACGACCGACATGCGCGCAGAGGCCCGCGCAGCAATCGCGAAACTGCACTATTTCGATTCCGACTCAGCAGCATTGGCCGCGTTCGAAACCCTGCTGGTCGAAGCGACACGGCCCATGCCCGCCCCCAGACGCCGCGGGGCCAGACGGAGTCAAATGCGGCTTCAGTAAAAGGTTGCAACCATCTGACCAACAAACTGCAAACAAATTGATCGGCGCTACCATCGTCAAGGTTGCGCCGTTCCGTCGCAGCCACCCCATACATTGGTCGCAAAGATACCGCGCTAACGGTTTTCTCATTTTGCATCTATCACATTGTTTTCACGAAAATTTCACCGCGTTATTTTCAGTGAATTTACAAAATGACATCCGCGAGTAAACAGGCTTCACAAATAAATTGATGCCTTGCAGGGACTTATTCCATTGTTTTCAAACTCTGGTAATGTCTCGCTAAGGGAGAGACGCCGACATATTCTGTGGCTGCAATTTGCCCCCATACGGGGCGTCCATAAAACGACAGAGGGAGGAGCCTAATGTCCACTCAAGCGCAAACCGCCGAGGTCAAGGAACCGGTCTATCCAGTTCCGGCTGAATTCGCGAAAACCGCTCATATTGATGCGGCAAAGTATCAAGAGATGTATGCCCAGTCGGTGAACGACCCCGAAGCATTCTGGGGCGAGCACGGCAAACGTCTGGACTGGATCAAGCCCTACACCCAAGTCAAAGACGTCAACTACAACTTTGGTGAAGTCAGCATCAAGTGGTTCCACGATGGCACCCTGAACGTTGCCTATAACTGTATTGACCGTCACCTCGAAAAGCGCGGCGACCAGACTGCGATCATCTTCGAGCCCGACAATCCGGACGACGAAGCACAGCACATCACTTACAACGAGCTGCACGACAAGGTTTGCCGCATGGCGAACGTCCTGCGCAGCCAGGGTGTGACCAAAGGTGATCGTGTCATCCTGTATCTCCCCATGATCCCCGAAGCGGCGTATGCAATGCTGGCCTGTGCCCGTATCGGTGCGATCCACTCGATCGTGTTTGCGGGCTTCTCGCCCGACGCTCTGGCAAACCGCGTCAACGACTGCGGCGCCAAGGTCATCATCACTGCAGACGAAGCGCCCCGTGGCGGCCGCGTCACCCCGCTGAAGTCGAACGCGGATGCCGCGCTTCTGCACTGCTCGGACAAGGTCCGCTGCCTCGTGGTCAAGCACACCGGCGGTCAGACCACTTGGGTCGACGGTCGCGATGTCGACGTGAACGCTCTGATGGAGCACGCAGCACCCGAATGCCCCGTCGAGGAAGTGAACGCCGAAGATCCGCTGTTCATCCTGTACACCTCGGGCTCGACCGGCAAACCCAAGGGCGTTGTTCACTGCTCGGGCGGCTATCTGGTCTACGCGGCGATGACCCAAGAGCTGGTCTTTGACTACCACGAGGGCGACGTCTACTGGTGTACCGCTGACGTGGGTTGGGTCACCGGCCACTCGTACATCGTCTATGGCCCGCTGGCGAATGGCGCGACCTCGCTGATGTTCGAAGGTGTTCCCACCTACCCCGACGCCGGTCGTTTCTGGGCTGTCTGCGAAAAGCACAAGGTCAACCAGTTCTACACCGCGCCGACCGCGATCCGTGCTCTGATGGGCAAAGGCACCGAGTTCGTCGAAAAGTACGACCTGTCGTCGATCAAGACCCTTGGTACCGTGGGCGAACCGATCAACCCCGAAGCATGGAACTGGTACAACGACGTTGTCGGCAAAGGCAAAGCGCCTATCGTTGACACGTGGTGGCAGACCGAAACCGGTGGTCACCTGCTGACACCGCTGCCCGGTGCAACCGCGCTGAAGCCCGGCTCGGCAACCACGCCCTTCTTTGGTGTTCAGCCGATCGTTCTGGACCCCACCACTGCCGAAGTTCTCGAAGGTGCGACCGAAGGCGTTCTGTGTATCGCCGACAGCTGGCCCGGTCAGATGCGTACCGTCTGGGGCGACCACGAGCGCTTCCAAGACACGTACTTCAGCCAGTACAAGGGCTACTACTTCTCGGGTGACGGCTGCCGCCGTGACGAGGATGGCTACTACTGGATCACTGGCCGTGTGGACGACGTGATCAACGTATCCGGTCACCGCATGGGCACTGCCGAAGTCGAAAGCGCGCTGGTGGCACACGCCAAAGTCGCCGAAGCCGCAGTGGTTGGCTATCCGCACGAGATCAAGGGTCAGGGCATCTACGCCTACGTCACTCTGATGAACGGCGAAGAGCCCACCGAAGAGCTGCGCAAAGAGCTGGAAAAATGGGTCCGCACCGAGATCGGTCCGATCGCGAAGCCCGACCTGATCCAGTGGGCGCCCAACCTGCCCAAGACCCGTTCGGGCAAGATCATGCGCCGCATCCTGCGCAAGATTGCCGAGAACGACTTTGGCGCACTGGGTGACACCTCGACCTTGGCCGAACCTGGCTGCGTGGACGAGCTGATCGAAAACCGGATGAACCGGGGCTAACGGAGATGGATGGAGCGACAACCATGACCACACCCGCAGTTCTCATTTTGCTTGGCCCCCCCGGGGCCGGCAAAGGCACCCAGGCCCGCCGTCTCGAAGAGAAGTTCGGTCTGGTGCAACTGTCGACCGGTGACATGCTGCGCGCAGCTGTTGCCGCCGGCACCGACGCGGGCAAAGCGGCCAAGGCCGTGATGGACGCGGGCGAGCTGGTCAGCGACGAGATCGTCATCAACATTCTGCGGGACCGCCTCAAAGAGGATGACGTCGCCAAAGGCGCCATCCTTGACGGCTTCCCCCGCACCACTGTTCAGGCCGAAGCTCTTGATGGGCTGCTGGCCGAGAATGGCCAGTCGGTCAACGCCGCCATCGCGATGGAAGTCGACGATGCAGCGATGGTCGAGCGTATCTCTGGCCGTTACACCTGCGCCGGTTGCGGCGAAGGATATCATGACAGCTTCAAGCAGCCCGCTGCCGAAGGTGTTTGTGACAACTGCGGAAGCACGGAATTCAAGCGCCGTGCCGACGACAAGGCTGAAACCGTGGGAGCCCGCCTCGAGGCGTACCACGCTCAGACCGCCCCCCTGATCGCCTACTACGACGAAAAGGGGCAACTTAGCCGCGTGGACGCCATGGGCGACATCGATGCGATCACCGCAAAGATGACCGAAATGGTAGAGAGCGCGATCAGCTAGGTTTCCTAGAATGTCTCCGGGGCGAAGGAGGAACCGCCCCGGACTACGAATCAAGACCATAGCTTTTTGGAAAATGGGGAGGATTGCCTATGGCAAGCCAACAGGACAGCTCGGCCTACTGGTCGAAAAATATTAGTATCATCAAAGGGTGCCTGATCGTCTGGTTCGTGTCATCCTTTGGCATGGCCATTCTGCTGCGCCCGCTTCTGTCGGGTATCGAAGTCGGCGGAACGGACCTTGGTTTCTGGTTCGCACAACAGGGAAGCATTCTCGTCTTTCTTGTTCTGATTTTCTTCTACGCATGGCGCATGCACAAGCTCGACGTCGAATACGGCGTGGACGAAGAATAAGTTTTAAGGACCTGATATCATGGATCAATTTACACTAAACCTGCTGGTGGTGGGCGCGACGTTCGCCCTCTACATCGGCATCGCGATCTGGGCCCGCGCGGGTTCGACCTCGGAATTCTACGCAGCCGGCCGCGGCGTTCACCCTGTGGTGAATGGTATGGCAACCGGTGCGGACTGGATGTCGGCAGCTTCGTTCATCTCGATGGCCGGTATCATCGCATTTGGCGGCTACAACACCTCGGCCTACCTGATGGGCTGGACCGGCGGCTACGTTCTGCTGGCGATGCTGCTTGCGCCCTACCTGCGCAAGTTCGGCAAGTTCACCGTGCCTGAGTTCATCGGCGACCGCTTCTACAGCCAGACTGCGCGTACCGTCGCTGTTATCTGCCTGATCGTTGCATCGCTGACCTACGTGATCGGTCAGATGACCGGTGTGGGCGTTGCGTTCTCGCGCTTCCTCGAAGTTGACAAACTGACCGGCCTTCTGATCGGCGCGGCCATCGTGTTCTTCTACGCGGTTATCGGCGGCATGAAGGGCATCACCTACACTCAGGTTGCACAGTACGTCGTTCTGATCATCGCATACACCATTCCCGCGATCTTCATCTCGCTGCAGCTGACCGGCAACGCGCTCCCGCCGATGGGCCTGTTCTCGGACGCGACATCGTCGGGCGAGCCTCTGCTGTCGACCCTGAACGGTCTGCTGAACGATCTGGGCTTTGCAAACTACACCGAACAGACCGACACCACCCTGAACATGTTCCTGTTCACCGTGTCGCTGATGATCGGTACTGCGGGTCTGCCCCACGTGATCGTTCGCTTCTTCACCGTTCCTACCGTGAAAGACGCACGTTACTCGGCAGGTTGGGCACTGGTTTTCATCGCACTGCTGTACCTCACCGCTCCTGCGGTTGGCGCAATGGCGCGTCTGAACCTGATCAACACCGTCTACCCCAATGGCACCACCGAGCAGCCTCTGGCCTATGACGATCGCCCCGAGTGGGTCAGCAACTGGGAACAGACCGGTCTGCTGAGCTTCGAAGACAAGAATGGCGACGGCCTGATCCAGTACGTTGCGGATGCAGACGCCAACGAGTTCATCGTAAACCGTGACATCATCACGCTGGCGAACCCCGAAATCGCGCAGCTGCCTGCATGGGTGATCGCGCTGGTTGCGGCTGGTGGTCTGGCTGCGGCGCTGTCCACGGCGGCAGGTCTGTTGATGGCGATTTCGTCGGCGGTTTCGCACGACTTGATCAAGTCGCAGATCAACCCCGAGATCTCGGAAAAAGGCGAACTGCTGTCGGCACGTGTGTCGATGGGTGTGGCTATCGTGATCGCAACCTACCTGGGCGCCAACCCTCCGGGCTTTGCAGCGCAAACCGTGGCTCTGGCCTTCGGTCTGGCAGCGGCATCGATCTTCCCGGCGCTGATGATGGGCATCTTCTCGAAGCGCATCAACAACACCGGCGCGGTTGCTGGCATGGTCACCGGTCTGATCGTCACCCTCGTGTACATCTTCCTGCACAAGGGCTGGTTCTTCATCCCCGGCACCAACAGCTTCACCGATGCTGAGCCGCTGCTGCTCTCGATCAAGTCGACTTCGTTCGGTGCGATCGGCGCTCTGCTGAACTTCATCGTGGCCTACTTTGTGTCGAACGCGACCGAGGACACCCCGCAAGAGATCAAAGACCTGGTCGAAGCGGTTCGTGTTCCCCGCGGCTCGAGCGCAGCGGTTGACCACTAATCCCAAGCAGATGGGGCGGTTCGCCGCCCCTTCCCTTGGTTGCCTTTCAGCCCTGTCCGGTTTCAACTGGGCAGGGCTTTTCACATCAGACAGATTTCAACCATGACGATTCCTTTGACAGATATCTCGGCTTTTCTCGGTGGACTGCACCCCTATGACGGTCTGACCGAAGCCGAACGAGAGACGCTGGCGGCGGCGATAGAGGTGCAGAACCTGCCCCAAGGCGCGACGATCTACCGTCATGGGCAGCCGCTCGACGGGCTGTATATCGTGTGGTCCGGTACGGTCGAGGTCGTGGACGCCAACGACATTCCCGTGTCCATTCTGGGCCCCCGCAATTCTTTTGCCGAACGCGGCCTCCTGCGCGAAGGCGTGGCTGTGACCACTGCCACCGCAACCGAACAAACCGTTCTGCTGATGCTGCCCAAGATGCAGTTCGCGGAACTGATCCACGATCATCAGGTCGCGCGCCGTTTCTTTGACCGCTCGCGCACCCCCGCCCCGCGCGGCAGCGATCTGGCCACCAGCCGGGTCGAAACGATCATGCACCCCTCGGCCTATTTCTGTACGCCGGGCACCACAGTACAGGATGCCGCCCGCGAGATGCGCGACCGGCATGTGTCCTGCCTTTGCGTGCTCGAGGATGATCGACTCGTTGGGATCGTCACCAACCGCGACCTGACCGAAAAGGCGCTGGCCGATGGGATGGCCATCGACACCCGCGTAGACAAGGTCATGACCAAGGATCCGCTGACACTTGAGCCTTCGGCCATCGGGTCAGACGTGCTGCACGCCATGATGGAGCGGCGCATCGGGCATATCCCGATCACGCGCAACGGCGCACTCGTCGGCATCGTTACGCAAACCGACTTGACCCGTTTTCAGGCGGTCAGCTCAGCCGAACTGGTGGCCGAAATCGCAGGCTCTGACAGCGCCGAAGAAATGGCTGCCGTCACGGCCCGCATCCCGAAATTGCTGGTGCAGCTGGTGGCCGCTGGCAATCGGCACGAGGTTGTCACTCGCTTGATCACCGATGTGGCCGACACCGCCACCCGCCGCCTGTTGGCCTTGGCCGAAGAGCAATTGGGCACGCCGCCTGTGCCTTACCTCTGGGCCGCGTGCGGCAGCCAAGGGCGCCAAGAGCAAACCGGCGTCAGCGACCAAGACAACTGCCTGATCATCGCGGACGGTGTGACCCACGACCAGATGGCGTACTTCCGACGTCTGGCGACCTTTGTGTGCGACGGGTTGAACACTTGCGGCTATGTCTATTGTCCTGGCGATATGATGGCGACTGCGGATCGGTGGTGTCAGCCTCTGTCCGTCTGGCGCGGGTACTTCGAGAACTGGATCAACAAACCCAGCCCCGAAGCACAGATGCTGGCCAGCGTGATGTTCGACCTGCGCCCCATCGGCGGCGACACTGCAATGTTCAAGGACTTGCAACTGGACACCCTGCGCAAAGCGTCGGGCAACAGCATCTTTGTTGCGCACATGATCAGCAACTCGCTGAAGCATACGCCGCCCTTGGGGCTCTTGCGCGGGTTCGCGACCATCCGTTCGGGCGAGCACAAGAATAGCATCGATCTAAAGCACAACGGCGTCGTCCCGATCGCCGACTTGGGCCGCGTTTACGCGCTGCAAGGACAGTTAACAGCCTTCAACACCCGCGCGCGCCTCGAAGGGGCCGCCGGTGCGGGGCTGATTTCTCCGTCTGGCGCGCGGGATTTGCTGGACGCCTACGATCTGATCGCAGAAACACGACTTCAACATCAGGCCCGCCTGGTCAAAGCCGGAGAGGCACCGGACAACTTCATGTCTCCGGCCAGCCTGTCGGATCTGGAACGCAGCCACCTGCGCGACGCCTTTGTCGTCGTCAAAGGCATGCAGGCTGCAGTTGGCCATGGCAAAGGTGCCTTGAGCTAAGGACTACACCGCTTCTTGGGGAGGAAAGCGTATGTTTTGGGGATTTATCGCAGTCATCGTCGCCGGTATCGGCGGCGCGGGCATCTCGATTATTCTAGGGAAAATCACCAAGGGGCGAACGCCGAAATGGCTCACGCCCTTTGCTGCGGCCTTTGCGATGCTGGTGACAACAATCAGCAACGAATACCTGTGGTATGACCAGAGCACAGCGAACCTGAAACCGGGCGTCGCGGTGGTCAGCACCATTGAAAGCAGCGCGTTCTACCGCCCGTGGACCTATCTCTTTCCGATCACCGACCGCTTTGCCGCGCTCGACACCAATAGCCTGACAGCCCATCCGTCGGGCCAAGATCGCGTGGTGGGCGACCTGTATTTCTTTGCACGTTGGGAAAACACTCAGCGCCTGCAAATCCTGTTCGACTGCGCCAGCGGCGGCACCTTGCCCATGGTGCCGGGCGAAACCTATGACGACGTGACCGAAGCCGACTTTGCCAATCCCGATGGCGACGAAGAGATGGTCTCCCTCGCTTGCAGCGGAGGGACCGAGTGATGTTTACCAATCTCGGGCTTCGGCTCCGTATTTTCCTGATCTTCTCTGCGCTGGCCGCGGCGCTGATGATCGTGGTGCTCGGCGCGCTCTTTATGGGGTGGCGCAATTCCTTTTCGGCGCCGGACGGGTTTATCACCTCGGGGATTATTGCGGCCTTTGGCATTCTGGCGGTTTGCGCTGCGGTTTGGCTGCTCTTTGACGAAAACGTCGCCAAGCCCATTTTACGCCTGTCCTCGCATCTGCGCACCCGTGCGCATTCCGGCACACATGTCACGCTGAACGCTGATGACGCGAAATACCTTGGCGATCTGGCCCCTGCGGCTCAGGCGATCAGCCAGGAACTGGGCCAATCCGCCATGTCACAGGCCGAGGCCGTCGCCCAAGCCACAGCGCGCCTGTCGGCGGATCGCGACCACCTGACCGCTCTTTTGACCGAGATCCCAGTGGCGATGATCCTTGTGAACCCATCCCATCAGATCGTCCTCTACGATGGCCAAGCGGCAGAGGTACTGAACCAAATTGCTCCGCCGCGGATGGGTGCGTCGATCACCGAGTTTTTTGATGAGAGAAGCTTGCTCAACGCCCACGCCAAGCTCTCGAAAACCGGCAAAGAAGTCATTTGCACCCTGCGCGGCGTCAAAGGGCAGCAGGAATACGAGGCCAAACTGCGTCCTCTCGGCGGCGCGCCGGGCTACATGATCGTCATCGACAGCGCCACGGCCCTGATCGCACCAGAGGCGAGCCGCCCGCTCACCTATGATTTTGCCCTGATGGACCGGTCCGTGGACCACGCCCATGCCGACATGCCCTTATGCGAGATGAGTTACGTGGTCTTTGATACGGAAACCACAGGGCTTTTGCCCCACAAGGACGACGTGGTGCAGCTGGGTGCGATGCGCGTCCTGCGCGGTCGGATTGTTGAAGGAGAGGTAATCGACACCCTCGTGGACCCGAAGCGCCCCATCCCCGCCGCCTCGACCAAGGTGCACGGGATCAGTGACCACATGGTGATTGGTGCGCCGGATTTCGAAAGTGTGACCCGCCGCTTTCACGCCTTTTGCACAGGTTCCGTGATTGTGGCCCATAACGCGCCCTTCGACATGGCCTTCTTGCACCGGCAAAGCAAAGAGATGGACATCGCTTTTGACCATCCGATCCTTGATACGGTTCTGGTGTCGGCGGTGCTCTTTGGGGCAGATGCCAAGCACACCCTGGATGCGATCTGCGACCGTCTGGGGATCACAATCCCCGAGCATCTGCGGCACACCGCCCTTGGCGATGCACATGCGACTGCCGAAGTTTTGTGCGCCATGATCCCGATGCTGCAGGCCCAAGGCATGCGCACCTTTGGCGATGTCATTCAGCAAACCCGCAAGCACGGGCGCTTGCTGCAGGACCTAAATACCCCCGCTTAGGCCGCTTTTGTCCGATCCTCGGAAACAGAGGCTATCGCTCGGCAGCGGTTCTGGTATCTGTTGAAGAACGCGGTCAACAGCACAAGAGAGGCGGCATGCAGGGGTTCAAGCGCTACGCGATCTACTACGCGCCCGAGTCGGCGGTGTTCGCCGATTTCGGGAAACGGTGGCTGGGCTGGGATCCCTTGGCGGGCTGTGACGTGCCCCACCCGCCCTATGAACTGCCTATGGACGAGATCACGCGGACCCCGCGAAAGTACGGTTTTCATGGGACGATCAAGCCGCCTTTCCGTCTGGCGCGTGGCGTTGACATAGGCGCCCTACACGCCGCGGCCACGGCCTTGATGGCTGGCATGAGTCCGGTCCGCGTTGAGGCCCTGAAGCTCAAACGGATCGGCGGTTTTCTGGCGCTCGTGCCCGAAGGCGACGCCACAGAGTTGAAGTCGATGGCGGGCAAAGTGGTCAAAGCTCTAGACGCCTTTCGCGCACCCATGACCGATGCGGATATCGCACGCCGGAACCCCGCGCGTCTGTCAGACCATCAACTCGACCTGCTGCACCGCTGGGGCTACCCCTATGTGATGGACGAATTCCGGTTTCACCTGACCTTGACCAGCCGCGTGAGCCCCGAACTGGCCGAACGCACCCGCGAGGTACTGGACACCACCCTGCCCGACATCCTACCGCGCCCGCTGAAAATCCGGTCTCTTTGCCTCTTTGGCGAAGCGGATGACGGGAATTTCCATATGCTGCACCGTTATCCGTTCGGGGGCTAAACACGCCAGATCACAGGGTATTCACCGAACTGTGGTGCCGGTGTCATAGTCCCGAAACAAAGCGCGCCTATCACCTTCGGAACACCTAACCCGAGCAGAGTGATGACCCGTTTTCTTCCGCCCTTGCGCCTTGTGGGCGCGACGATCCTGCGTGACGGCGCCATGCAGTCCCGTTCCATCGCGATTGCAGATGGTCGGATCACGCGCGGGCCCCTGCCCGAAATCGACCTGAGCGGCTACTATGTGATGCCGGGGATGATAGATCTGCATGGTAGCGCCTTTGCCCGCCATCTGGCACCGCGCCCCGCCGCGCAATTCGACCCGATGACAGCGCTCTGCAGCACAGACCGCGAGGCTGCGGCCAACGGGGTGACGACCGCATACCTGTCTCAGGGCTGGTCATGGCATGGGGGCCTACGCGGTCCTGATTTTGCCGAGACCATGCTGGCGGCGCTTTATCGCTACAAACTGAATGCCTTGATCGATATGCGCATTGCTCTGGACTGCGAGACGCACATGGTCGACACTGCCGCGCGCCTCATGGCGGCCATTCGGCGGTTTGATGTTGGATATGTAATGTTCCGCAACACCCTCGACGATACGCTAGAGCAACTACGCTATGGTCATTTGTCCGCGCTGGACGAGGCCGCGACCGAGGCGTCTCGCGGGCGTCTGCACCGCGCCCAAGAGCGAAGCCGAGAAGTTCCACGCCACCTGTGCCGCTTGGCCGAAGTGTTTGACGAGATGGGCATAGTTTATGGCAGCAGCGGCGACAGTGACGGCGAAACCCGCGAAAGCTATGCAATGATCGGAGCCAAGCACTGTGCCTTCCCCCGTGCACGGCGCGCCGCCGCCGCTGCCAAAGCCATGGGCGATCCGGTCATCCTATCCGCGACTTCTGCCGTGCGCCCCAGCGGCCCCAAAAGCGGGGTTTCGGTGATAGAACTAGTGAAAGAGGGCATTTGCGACGCGCTGGCGTCGGATTACTACTACCCCTCCCTGCTCAGCGCGGTCTGGAGTCTGGTCGACACCCACGGCGTTTCCTTGCCAGCCGCTTGGGCTCTGGTGTCCCAGCGCCCTGCCGAAATCATGCGGATGCCGGATCGCGGGACCCTTGGGCTTGGGCGCCGCGCGGACCTTGTGATCCTCAATCAACAGACCCGCCAGATCGAAGCATCCCTTGTCGCCGGACGTCTAGCCTATCTCTCGGGCGAAGCTGGCGCCCGCTTTCTGGGCCATGGCAGCCAGCCCTCGGCACCCTTTGTACCTGCTGCAAAAATGACAACACGCACGCCGCAGACCCGGAGAAATTAACCAGCGGTGCACTTATCGCTTCGGAGAAGTCCGTCTTTCGATTATACTAAGGGTATACTTAAGGGGTATTTTCAGTACCAAAGCGGGCGGCTCTGATGCCGCCCTTTTTATGCGAACAAGCTGAGTGACGAACTGTTTTAGCAGGTTTCGTTAGAACCGACGTCAGCGCGCCAAGCCGCGACAGCATCTTTTTTTCGACCCCAGTCCCAGCAATGTTGCACCAGGTGAGACTGAGCTTTTTCTTGTGGACATATAAATTTACCTTACTGTTTTCTGTTAAAGCGCTTGCGCGTGTGTTAAAAATTATATCGGAAACTTGATCACTTACCGGCGGTTTCTACGCAGAGATCAACAGCCCAAGGTCATCAGGATTTAGAGTTCACAGCTGTCACACGCGCTTGAATTGACGCGCCCTTAGCGCGCCCCAATCCTACATATTTTTAAAGCACCTCCCCACCAGTCGATAATTTTCACCGCCCCCAAATCATGGAGTTTCGTGCAGGGGACTGGCAACCGCGGCCAAGCGCCATACATCAGCCACAAGCAAACAGAACCCGAATCGAAACCACCAAGGACAGCAACCGGAATGCTCTTCGTTACCTGTACTGCATTCCAAATGCCGGCCGCCCTCAGAGGGCAGGCCTTGCAGATCAGTGCGGTTGTCCGCACCAACTGATGTGAGCGATTTGGACTGTGAAAAGATGTATTTAAGGTCGAACTCGACCGCGAAACATGGTTTGAGCTGTACGAGCAGCGATCGGCCACGAGGGAGCCTGATGACCGAAGTCACGACACTTGACGGGTTCACGCCCACGCCTGACCTTCAGCGGGACTTCCGCAATGTTCTAGGGTGCTTCGGCACCGGCGTCACTGTTGTGACTTGTCAAACGGCCAAGGGCCCGATGGGTATCACGGCCAACAGTTTCAGCGCGGTTTCGCTCGATCCGCCGCTGGTCCTGTGGTGTCCCGCACATTCGTCTCAGCGCTATCCGTTGTTCGCAGAGGCGCGGCATTACGCGATCCACGTGCTCAAGGCGGATCAGCTCGATCTCGGCATCGCGTTTGCCAAAGATGGGTTTGCGTTCGATCACTGCGCATGGACTGAAAACGAATACGGCGTGCCGGTCCTGACCGAAACGCTCGCGCGGTTCGAATGCGAGTCCTATGACTTGCACCAAGCAGGCGATCACGCGATCGCGGTTGGACGCGTTTTGCGGGCCCACGCTGGCGAAGGCACACCGCTTTTGTTCACGCGTGGCGAGTATGGGCAGTTTGAGGCGTTTGACTAAGAGCGGCGCAGTTTTATGCGGCGCTGAAAATATCACCCGCGATTCCAAGATATGTCTATTTCCTGTGCGATCTCAGGTTTTCATTTTGCACACTTATTGGTCACAAAGGTGCAAATGTCGCACACATGATGTGCAGTTTTGGTAACTCCTAGGTTTTATGCAGTGGTTATATACTTTGCACCTTTATTACGCAAAGTATGAACGTATGCCTCCCGCAACCAAACGCAGGAGGAAATGAAATGAACGGAGCAGATACCGCCTGGATCCTCGTGGCGACCGCTCTTGTACTGTTTATGTCCCTGCCGGGTCTGGCCATGTTCTATGGCGGTCTGGTGCGGGCACGGAACGTTCTGTCGGTCTTTATGCACGTGTTCATGATCGCGGCGCTGATGAGTGTGCTGTGGTTGATCGCGGGCTACTCGATCGCATTCGGCGAGGGCGACGCTCTCTGGGGTGGCTTGGGCAAGGCATTCCTGAACGGCATCGACGCAGACACCCTGTCGGGCACCCTGCCCGAGGTTCTGTTCTTTGCCTTCCAGATGACCTTTGCGGTGATCACCCCCGCGCTGATCGTCGGCGCCTATGTCGAGCGTATTGGCTTTGGCTTCGTTCTGGCGTTCTCGGCGCTGTGGATGCTGCTGGTCTACGCGCCCGTGACCCACTGGATCTGGGGCGGCGGTCTGATGGCTGACGGCGGCATCTGGGGCGAAACCGGCACCAAAGACTTTGCCGGTGGCATCGTGGTCCACGAAACCGCAGGTCTGGCGGCGCTGCTCTTGGCCGTTATGCTGGGTCGTCGCAAAGACGCGTCCAAGCCTCCGCACAACCCTGGTATGGTCGCCGCTGGCGCAGGGATGCTGTGGGTCGGTTGGTTCGGCTTTAACGGCGGCTCGCAACTGGCAGCCGATGGCGGCGCAGCCATGGCGATCACTGTGACCCACATTTCGGCTGCGGCAGCGACCCTGTCTTGGGCCGCATGGGAACGCATCAAGTTCGGCCGCGCATCCTTGATTGGCGCCGTCACCGGCACCATCGCAGGTCTGGCCTCGATCACCCCAGCGTCTGGCTTTGTCGGACCCATTGAGGCCCTGATCATCGGTCTGGTCGCAGGTGTTCTGTGTCAGGAAGCGGTCAACCTGATCCGCAACAAGATGCAGATTGACGACACCTTGGACGTGTTCGCAGTGCACGGTGTTGGTGGCATCTTCGGCACCATCATGATCGCGGCGTTCGGCGCGGGCAGCTGGACCGCACAGCTGGGTGCTCTGGCGGTTGTCGGTGTCTACACGCTAGTGGTCAGCTTCATCATCGCCAAAGTGGTAGGCATCTTCTTCCCGCTGCGCGTGGATGCCGAGACCGAGCACGAAGGGCTCGATCTGGCAGTCCACGGCGAGCGTGCCTACAGCCACGACTAAGGGCGGTAGAGCACGCCAAGGTCGGCGACATTTGTTCCGGTGGCACCCGTCATCAGCAAATCGCCGGCCGCTTTCAACGCGTGATAACTATCGTTGTTCTTGAGCGCCGCGGCGGGGTCCACCCCTGCCGCGCGCATCTTTTTCAGGGTCTGGCCATTCACGATGGCGCCAGCTGCATCTGTCGGCCCATCGCGCCCATCCGTGCCGCCCTGAATATAGGTCCAGCCTGCAGGCCAGCCCTCTTCTTCGGCCTTCATCGCCAGACGCAGGGCCAGTTCCTGATTACGGCCCCCCATCCCTTTGCCTTTGACCTGCACGGTGCATTCGCCGCCGATCAGCCATAGCCCAGAGGGCAGCTTGGCCAGACGCTCCACCGCATCTTTGACATCCTCTGTCAGGGGCGGCGTCAAAACTTTGGCCTCGGGCGCTTGCTCTTTCATGGTCGCAACAGACACGTCGTTCGAACCAATGATCCGCGTGTCCGTCTCTGGCACATCGCGTTTCTTCGGAGCCTCCCGCAGATGGTTGCGCACCTCTTGCGAGACTTTGCCGTAGCAGAAATAGCCGCGCAGGGCTTGCACCGCATCTTCGGGTGTTCCCAAGGGCGCGAGCGTCGGACCAGAGGCCACAGCGCGCAGGTCGTCCCCGATTACGTCAGACAGCACCAAGGCCGTCACACGCGCAGGGTCTGCTGCAATCGAGAGGCCCCCACCCTTGATCCGGCTCAGCTGCTGGCGAACCAGATTCATCACTTCAATCGGCGCGCCGCTGGCCAAAAGGGCTTTGGTCACTCTGACTTTATCATCCAAAGTCAAGCCCTTGGCAGGCGCAGGCAACATGGCCGACGCGCCGCCAGAGATCAGGATCAACAGGTGGTCGTTTTTGCCCAACCCCTCGGCCATCTCCAGAATGGCATTGGCCGCAGCCTCGCCTTCGGGATCAGGGACCGGATGGCCGGCGCGCATCACCTTCACCCCAAGATCGTCAAAGACATTCTCGCGGTGGGTGACGATCAGGGATTGGGCGGGTGTCACAGCCTCGAGCACCGGCGCAATCATCCGCGGGGCGGCCTTGCCAACCGCCACAACGTTCAGATGTGCGGGATCGCCGAGATCCAAATCGGGCAACGCCCGTGTAACAGCACCAGCGGGATCGGCGGCTGCCACCCCCGCATCCCAGATCGCACGCAACTTAGGTTTCATTACCCTGCCTTCAGAATCTCCTCGATGGGGTCATGTTCTGCCACCCAGTGATTTGGCGCAACCTCTTGAAGTTCGGGCATGTAGCCCCTTTGCCCCTTTTTCGACGGCAAGAAGCGCAATTGTGCCCCCGGCTCTAGCGGAGATGGCAATTCCCCAGGCAGTTTCACGCGGGCCCGCGCCCGTTCAAGGTTCGGATCGGGGATTGGCACGGCAGAGATCAGGGACTGCGTGTAAGGGTGCCTTGCGGCTTCGTAGATAGCATGGCGGTCGGCCAGTTCGACCACGCGCCCCAAGTAGAGCACCATGATGCGGTGGCTGATCTCGCGGACCACTGCCAGATCGTGGCTGATAAAGATCATCGACAGGCCAAGGTCGCTCTGCAACTCTTTGAGCAGCTTGATGATTTGCGCTTGAATGGACACGTCCAAAGCCGACACGGCCTCGTCGCAGATCACCAGTTTTGGGTTATTGATCATCGCCCGCGCGATGCCGACGCGCTGGTTCTGGCCCCCCGATAATTCGTGTGGGTAGCGATTGATCATGCGGACATCCAGACCGACCTTCTCCATCATCTCGGCCACCAGTTTTTTGCGGGCGGAGGGACCAAGGTCAGGACGGAAGGTTTTCAGCGGCTCGGCGATAGACGCGCTGATGGTCATGCGCGGATCCAGACTGGCGAGCGGGTCTTGGAACACCAATTGCAGGTCCTTGCGCTGGCGGGTCATCTCGCGCTTGGTTATGCCATCCAGATCGCGTCCAAGCCAGCTGACGCCGCCCTGCACTTGCGGCAGCAATTGCAAAACCGCACGGGCCAAAGTGGATTTGCCGCAACCGGACTCGCCCACGACCCCCAGTGTTTCCCCTGCCCGCAGGTCAAAACTGACGCCGTCCACGGCGCGCAAGGTCTGGGACTTGGGGAAAATACCGCCAGTTTTCTTGACCTGAAAGTGCACCTTGGCATCGCGGACTTTGAGCACAGGGTCAGCGTCGCTGACAGGGTTCATCGCGATCTCTTCGGCATCGATGCGGGGCATCGAGTCGAGCAGTTTGCGGGTATAGGCATCCTTGGGCGAATAGAAGATGTCGCTGGCGCTGCCTTCCTCAACATAGGCGCCGTGCTTCATGACGCAGATGCGGTCGCACATGCGGGCCACGACCCCCATGTCGTGCGCGATCAGCGCAATCGCGGTGCCCTCCTCGCGCTGTAGGTTCGCCATAAGGTCCAGGATTTCGGCTTGTACAGTCACATCCAGCGCCGTTGTCGGTTCGTCCGCGATCAGCAGGCGCGGATTGCAGAGCATGGCCTGCGCGATCATCACCCGCTGACGCATCCCGCCGGACAGCTCGTGCGGATACTGGTCCAGACGCGCCCGCGCTTCGGGAATGCGCACACGATCCAGCCATTCGTAGCACTGCTGCCGCGCTTCGGACCCGCGCAGGTTTTTGTGGAATTTTAGAACCTCGGACATCTGCTGGCCGACGGTCAGGTGCGGGGTCAGCGCGGTCAGAGGGTCTTGGAAGATCATGGACATAGAAGCTCCGCGGATCTTGTTCGCCTTGGCCACGGGCAGGCCAATCAATTCTTGGCCATTCAGCTGCGCCGAGCCTGTGATCCGCCCGTTGTCTGCGAGTAGCCCCATCGCCGCCATAAAGGTCTGCGATTTGCCCGAGCCGGACTCGCCCACAATCCCAAGGCATTCGCCCGCACCAATACTGAAGGAGACCCCTTTGACCGCTTCGACCGCCCCGTCGGGGGTATCGAAAGTCACGGCCAGATATTTTACCTCGAAAACACTCATATCAGCGGTCCTTCGGGTCTAGGGCATCACGCAGGCCATCGCCGATAAAGAACAGGCTGATGATGGTGACGAGGAAGAAAAACAGCGGGATGAACAGCTGCCAGATGGTGCCATAGAGGATCGTGCCCGCCCCCTCGGAAATCAGCGCCCCGAGCGAGGTTTGCGGCTCTTGGACCCCAAGACCTAGGAAGCTGATGAAGCTCTCGATCAGGATCATCAGGGGCACCAAGAGCGAGGCAAAGACGACCACAAGGCCCAGAAGGTTCGGAATGATGTGGCGCAGGATGATGGTGAACCAGCCGACACCACAGGCTTTGGCGGCCTCGACGAATTCGCGGTTTTTCAGGGACAGCGTCTGGCCGCGCACGATCCGCGCCATTTCCAGCCAGCTGATGATCCCGATGCCCACGAACAGCATAAAGAAAGAGCGTTCAACCATCACCATCAGCAGGATGATGATAAACATATAGGGGATGGCGATCATGATATCGACAAAGCGCATCATAAGCCCGTCGACCCACCCGCCGACAAATCCCGCCGTCGCCCCATAAATTGTGCCGATGGTCACGGCCACAATCGCGCCAATAACGCCGACGATCAGCGAAGTCCGGGTGGCTTGTATGGTCCTTGAATAGAGATCGCGCCCCAACTCGTCGACGCCAAAGAAGTGGCCGCTCTCGATGGACGGCGCGCCCTTTTCGGCGACCATGCCCATGACATTCCAGTCGATTTCTTCGTTCGACCAGACGGCGAAGTACGGGCCGATAATAACGAACAGCACCACGAGAAGCAGCGCAACGACAGCACCCGTGGCAGCTTTGTTCCGCAAAAACCGGCGGCGTGCATCGGCCCAAAGAGAACGGCCCTTGATATCCGCAGCCTCGTCCAAGGCTTCGGTGATCCGGTCCATACGGTCTGAATTTGTGATCATATCTCAGGCCTCTAGTAGCGGATCTTCGGGTCAAGCCACGCATAAACAATGTCGGCTATCAGATTGAAAAGAATAGTCAAAGCGCCATACAGGATCGTCACCCCCAGCATCACCGCATAGTCGCGATTCAGCGCCGCATTGACGTAGTGCAGCCCCACACCGCCGGTCGAGAAATAGAGATCAATCACCACTGAGCCTGTGATCATCGCCACAAAGGACGGCCCCAAATAGCTGACCACGGGCATGAGGGCGGGCTTCATCGCGTGCCGCCAGATGATGGTGCTGTTCGGCAACCCCTTGGCCCGCGCGGTGCGGACGAAATTAGAATGCAATACCTCCAGCATGGCGGTGCGCTGGATGCGCGCGATCGAGGCCATGTAGCTGGTGGACAGCGCGATCACGGGCATAACCACGTACTGCCATTGCCCGCCGTTCCAGCCGCCACCGGGCAGCCACCCCAGCTGCCATGTGAAGATAATCACCAATATGGGCGCCATCACAAAGTTCGGCAAAGCCTGCGCACTGAACGTCGCTCCGACGGCCAGATAGTCGACCCAAGTGTTGTGACGCAGGGCGGCAAAAACCCCCATCGCTACACCCACAATCGTCGCCACCACAAAGCTGATGGTCCCGTAGGTCAGCGTCACGGGAAAACCTTGGGCGATGATGTCGTTAACGCTCCGGTCTTTGTAGATAAAGGACGGACCGAAATCGAAGCGGGTCGCAACCCCCACCAGATAGTCCCAAAGCTGCGCATAAAGCGGTTTGTCGAGACCATATTTGGCTTCGATATTGGCCAAAACTTCGGGGGGCAACGGGCGTTCGCTGGTAAAGGGGCCACCAGGGGCCGCATGCATCATCAGAAAGCAGATGATGACCAACACCAATAGCGTCGGGATCGCGGTCAAAAGCCGCCGCAGGATGTAGTTCAGCATGTCAGAGGGATACCTATGGGCAGATGCAGGCGCCCACCCTAGGACGCCTGCTCTCAGAGATTATTCAGCGACTTTGTACAGGTTCTTGCCGTACCAGTTGCGCTCGACGTTCTGATAGGGCCAGCCCTTCAGGTCGGTGTCGATCATCATCACACCCGCATAGTGGTAGATCGGGATGACCGGCATCTCTTCGGCAAGGATCGCTTCGGCTTGGGTATACAGTTCGGGCGCGTTCTCGGCGGTTTTGGCCGACTGGATCAGCTCATCGTATTCGGTGTTCGAATACTTGCCGTCATTGTAGCCCGACGGCGTGGTCAGCAGATCAAGGAAGGTCGAGGCTTCGTTGTAGTCACCACACCATGCACCGCGCGCCAGAGCAAAGTCCTGACGGCCGCGCGTATCAAGGAAGGTCTTCCACTCCATGTTGGCAAGGCTGGCCTGAACACCCAGCTTTTGCTTCCACATCTGGCTCAGGACAACCGCCACTTTCTTGTGGTTTTCCGAAGTGTTGTAGATCATGTCAAAGGTCAGCGGATTGTCAGCGCCGTAGCCCGCTTCGGCCAGCAGTTCCTTGGCTTTGGCGTCGCGCTCGGCTTGGGTCATGTCCGCCATTGCCGATTTCGGAGGCTCGAAGCCCGCCACGGCAGCAGGCGTAAAGCTATAGGCTTCAGGCTGACCGCCCTGCATCACGTTCTCGGTAATCACCTTGCGGTCCACGGCCAGCGAAAGCGCCTGACGCACGCGGACATCTTTGAACGCCTCGGGGCCGGAATCGCTGACGTTGAAGGTGTAATAGTAGTTGCACAGCCACGGCACGCTGACCGCCTCGTCGGGGTGCTCTGCCTTCATCTTGGGATAAGTACCCGCTGGCAATTCGATCCGGTCAAACTCGCCGGCCAAATACCGCGTCAACGCTTGGTTCTGGTCGGTCACAACAAGCGTCTCGATCTTGTCGAGGATGGTGTTCTCATTGTCCCAGTATTCGGGGTTGCGAACCTGAACGATGCGCTCTCCGGGGGTATAATCCTCTAGGATAAAGGCGCCGTTCACCACGATGTTCTCGGGCTTGGTCCATTCGGCGCCGAACTCCTCAATAACCTTTTGCGGTGCGGGGAATGTGGTCGAGTGGGTGGTCATGGTCGCAAAATAGGGCAGCGACGCGGACAGAGTGACTTCGAGTGTGTGGTCGTCAATGGCCTTCACACCCAGCTCTTCTTTGGGCATCTCCCCTGCGATAATCGCCGAGGCGTTCTCGATCGACATCAGCTCCATGAACCACGCATAGGGCGAGGCCAGTTCAGGATCGACCGCGCGCTGCCATGCGTAGACAAAGTCGCTAGCGACCACGGGATCTCCGTTTGACCATTGAGCCTCGGGGCGCAGGGTAAACGTGTAAACGTTCTTGTCATCGTTGACCGAGTAGTCCAGCGCCACACCGGGCACGAGGTTCCCATCCGCATCCTGGTTCATCAGGCCTTCGAACATGTTGCGCACCATGGCCGCGCCGTCCGAGTCCTCGACCACTTGGGGGTCAAAGCTGCTGGGGTTATCGAGGGTCCAGTTGGTAAAGGTCTGGTCGGCGGCCAGCTCTTCGCCGGTTTCGGGATGGGTCGCGGCGGTGGCGGTGCCTGCGACGATCGTGCTCGCCATCATGGCCGCGAGCAGTGTGCGGGTCATATAGGTCATGTGTCCTCCAGTCGGTTTTCTTTTTATGTCCGCAACGCGGAGTGGCGGACGGCTGGACCGGAGGCATCGGATCAACGACCAGAGGCCCGCTTCGACCAATGGTCCGCTGCGCTACGATCCAAAGGGTTCCCGAGCTTTACCGATTGGTCAAGAAAGCAGATGAACAACTTTTTCGATGGAACGCTTTTGTTCTTGCGACGTCGCGTTATCCAGCGCCCTGCGCGCAATCCACGCAATGCTGCCGCAACTTTATTGCGCAGGTTTTGCAGCCTATGGTGCCGTGCGCCCCGCGCATTTGCGACTCAGGACGATAGATCAAGCGATCTGCGGTAAGCGGTCTGAAACCATTCCACCATCTGACGCGCAGATTCGGGGCTTGGGGTAGTGCTACCAGAGGCCAAAAGAAGCTGACTGAACAGCCGGTGTCCCTCTTCGGTCGTGATCAAATTCTGGAACCGTTCTTTGTGCCAAGCGACGGCAGTGTTGTGCGCCTCTGAAACACCGGCCAAGGATTTCAAGCGCTCCAGTTCTGTCGCGCGCTGCCCTGCGACGCGGTCCACATCGCTCTCGGTCGTCTCGTTGAAGTTCCGCTCGACCCAATAGGCCAGATCGATGGCCTTTTCGGTGCGGTTCGGCAGCCCGCGGTCGCGTTTGATCAAAAAGCTCTCTGCCGAGCGCAAGGAGTAATGGTTGATCTCGGCCAAATTGCGCCCCATCGGCGTCCCGAAGAGCGAGAGCCGCTTAACATTCCGAACAAACGCTTCCGGCAACCTGCGCCCTGCCCCATCCACGATGACGGGCAGACCGGCCTTCGCCTCTGCCTTTTGCTTGGGACGATGAACGCCGAATTGGTTAAAGGGCCCGTTCACACGGAAAATGGTTTTAAAGAACGTCGCCGCGACGGGCCAGAGCGCGTCCGGCCGCTGCGCCGTACGGAACTGTTCGGTCACCGGTGCATCGACAAAGCGGTTCACGCCATTCGCGCCAAACAGGCGCCACGGCAGCACCATGGCGTCGAACTCTTCAAGCACGGTGTTCAGCAAGTCCGAGAAACGCCCCTCGCCAACCTTGATGACCGGAAATTCGTCAACGTCGCAGCACAGAGCCCAATCGACCTCTTTTCGCAGGGGATGTTTCCACGCAGCCCGAAGCGCCGTCCATTGCACGCTCTCGCCCTCGGGGACGTCTTGCTTGATGTGCGTCAGAACGCCCTGATCCTGCAACAGATCAAGCAGCGCGTCACTGCCATCGTCGCAATCATTGGAGTACACCAGCAAGTCTGTGATGCCACAGGCCCGCAAATGCGCAATCCATTCGAGGAGAAAAGGGCCTTCGTTCCGCTGGGTGCTTACGCAAAGTATCCGCATGACTTGCCTGAGAAATTTCCATTTCCCCAAGCTTATCCGCGACGCGCCCCAGCGGCCAGACCAAAGGGCTTAATGCAGTAAACGGGGCCGTGTGTTAGCCGCGTCTTCGGATTTCCACATCAGGTCGTCGGACTCGTCATCCTCCCACCCTGCGAGCGCGGAGGTGATGTCTTCCATCATTTTTTCTAGCCGTGTGAGAATGTGATAGAGACCGATCATCCCCTCATGCATCACATGCTCAATCGGGCTCCGACCGCCAAAAACTGGGTCTTTTTCCGAATGTTCTGCGCAGAGCCACTCTGCCGCGGCATTGGCGCAACCGAACAGTTTCTCCAGCCGCTCTCTGATGGCATGCAGCAGGACGATCCGGTCCAGCTGGTCGCGGTTAAAGTGGACATCCGCAGCCTTCATCCAGCTTTCGTAAAGCGGTTCGGACACATCCCCGAGGATGGAACACCGCGTTTCCGCGGACATGCCAAGCCATGCCGCGTCTTGTAGGAATACGCGCCACGCCGAATTCGACACGACTGCGCGGGTCTGTTCACTCGAAAATTGTTCCAATGTCACCATCCGTCACCACAGATATCTCGAACGGAGATATCTTACCCCTTCGGATATAACGCATATCCGAGAGAATTTGAACGTCTGGAGTGGAAAATAGCCTGTTTCCACAATCAGAACTTGCAGAAAATGGTTAACCGCAACTTAAGACTTTGGCATCTTCTCACAGAGAAAGAGCATGTTTTTTCACACTCTTCCAGAGGGAGAACCCCATACATACGCAAGTATGGGGTGTGCTCGCGAATCAGTTTTATGTCATTTTGATAGCCGGCCGCAGGGACTGGAAGCGGTCAAAGGCGCTTTCGAATGCGTCTGTTAGCTGGGTTTGGGGCGCATATTCCCGTTCAATGGCTGGTCGCAGGCACACAGACTGGGGGTCAGCACCACTCTGAGCCAGCATGCCAAGCCGCGCAGCGCCAAAGGCGGCGCCATAATCGCCGTCCGCTGCGATGTGCACAGGGATGTTCAGGACCGTCGCAATCAGTTGCAGCCAATATGGGGACCGCGCGCCGCCACCGACGGCCAGCAGTGCATCCACCCGGCCTCCAGCGCTTTGAAGCGCGATCAGGTTCTCCTTGAGCGCAAAGGTGACACCCTCGATTACCGCGCGGGTCAGATCCTCGGTCTGCGCGGCATGGGTCAGGCCTGTGAAGCTGCCCTGAAGCATCGCATCGTTGTGCGGCGTGCGTTCGCCCGACAGGTACGGCAAGAAGGTCACGGAAGTTGGCGCTTGGACCTCTGTGCCAATCGCGGCGGACAGGTCAGACGCAGAGCGCCCCGTGATCCCCGCAAACCAGCCCAGAGCCGAGGCTGCGGACAGGATCACACCCATTTGGTGCCACGTGTCGGGGATGGCATGGCAAAACGCATGAACGGCGCTTTCGGCTTTAGGCAGGTAGCTGTCGGTTGCGGCAAAAACGACGCCAGAGGTCCCCAAGGACACAAACCCGTCGCCCGCGCCAATCGTCCCGAGGCCAATGGCAGAGGCCGCGTTGTCCCCAGCGCCACCCGCCACCACGGTGCCCGCCGCGATCCCCCAGCGCTGCGCGAGCTCAGCGCGCAATCCGCCAGAGGCCGCGCTGCCTTCGATCAGGTCGGGCATCTGGTCTGCACGCATGCCGCTCGCATCCAGCAGGTCAGCCGACCAGCAGCGTCCCCCAACGTCCAGCCAAGCAGTGCCGGCGGCATCTGACATCTCGGACACATGGGCACCCGTCAGCCAGAGGCGCAGGTAGTCCTTGGGCAACAGCACCTTGGCCACCTTGTCAAAAACCTCTGGCTCGTTTTCCCGCACCCAAGCGAGTTTCGGTGCCGTGAACCCGGGGAAGACGATATTGCCAGAGATCGCGTGAAACTGCGGGTCAGCGTCCAGCGCAGCTGCTTCGGCGTGGCTGCGGACATCATTCCACAGAATGCAGGGGCGCAGCACTTGATCCGCTGCGTCCAGTAGCGTCGCGCCATGCATCTGGCCAGACAGACCGATCCCCTTGACCGCTGCCAAGGCCTGACCTGCGTTGTCCTTGAGCGCTAACAAGGCCTGATCGGTCGCCTCAATCCAATCTGCGGGGTCCTGCTCTGACCAGAGCGGTTTTGGCTGCTGGACGGTCAGCGCAGCGGTCGCGCTGGCGACAACCTGTTGTGCGTCGTCCATCAACAGCGCCTTGACGCCGGATGTCCCCAAATCAATGCCGAGATACATGTCTTATACCTTTGTTAAAGTCCGCATCGCGTTTAATTCATCGCGGTGCTGCTGCATCCGGAGAAAGATCGCGTAGTCCTGATCGAAAAGATCGCGCAGCGCAGGGTTTGGGCGATAGACACGCCCATCCGTCCGCATGTGACGCACCGCAGCGATCAGATCAGGAAACAGTCCGCCTGTGACCGCCGCCAACGCCGCCGTCCCAAGAAGGACAGCCTCACCTTCGGCGGCAATCTGAATGTCGCAGCCCGTGACATCTGCATAGAGTTGTAGCAGCAGATCACTGCGCACATGGCCGCCGGTGACGTGCAGAACGCGGATCGTCGGCCCTTGGGCGCGCATGTGTTCGATGATCTGCCGCAGCCCCAAGGCCAAGGACACGGCTGCCCGCCAGTATAGCTTGCACACACTGTCAAAGCTCTGATCCATGGTCAGCCCAGAGATCACGCCGCGCATGTTCGGGTCAGCAAAGGGCGAGCGGTTTCCGTTCACATCCGGCAGGATATGGATGCCATCGGCTAGGCTCGGCCCCTCTTCGTCCAGCATCTGGCGCAGGCGCATCTCGACGCGCTGATGCGCTTCCGGAGCTTCGGTTTTATCCGGTCCGAAATTACGAAGGATAAAATCAAGCAGCGCGCCCGTGGCCGATTGGCCGCCTTCGCTGGTCCAATAGCCCGGCAAAATGGCGTCGGAATAGGGCCCCCAAACACCGCGCGTCACCCATGGGGTCCGATTGATCGACATCACACATGACGAGGTGCCCGCGATCAGGGCCAGATCAGACCCGTCGTTCAGCGTATCGCTGGGGCAATGCCCCACAGCACCCAGCGTGCCGCTAAAGGCATCGACCATGCCCGCGCTAACCTTGCAGGCGGTCGTCAGGCCCAGATGCTCTGCTGCGTCGGCGGTCAACGTCCCGACAGCGGTGCCCAAGGGGGTCGCGTGCTCTGGCAGATCCGCCTTGTCGGTGAAGTCATCCAAACCGATCTGGTTCAGGAAATCCCGTTGCCATCCACCGCGCTCTGACTGGTAGCTCCATTTCGCGGTCAGCGTGCAATTCGATCGGGCGTTCGAACCACTGGCCCGAAATGTCAGGAAGTCCGCCAAGTCATACGCCGCGCCCAACTGATCCCAGAGCTGGGGCCGACGGGTCTTGAGCCAAAGCAGCTTCGGGACCTGCTTCTCGGGAGAGAACGCACCGCCCTGGACTTGCAGCACAGGGTGGCCGGTCGCATTGCAGACCTCGGCCTGCGGGGCCGCGCGATGATCAAACCACAGGATGGTGTCCCGTCCATCAGGCCCCAGCCGCAAGGGAGCGCCGGTTTTGTCGCGCAGCACCAGAGAACAGGTGGCATCAAACCCGATCGCGACAACCTCCGCAGGATCAATCCCCGCCACAACCTGCCGCACGCAGATGCCAACCGCTTCCCAGATATTTTCAGAGGCATGCTCAGCCCGCGCGCCCTCCATCTGGTAGAGTGCGATGGGGTGGACCGCTTTGGCCAGCCGCGTGCCATCACGATCAAAAAGCGCCGCACGGGCGCTGGCTGTACCGACATCGACGGCACAAACATATTCGGTCATGTGAACGGCCCTGCCTTCAACGAATGGAGTTCAATGTTGCAACCAAGTCGGACATAGTTTCAACCACTCCATTCGGTACTAAAACTTCGGCCTGTTCACGAAGGCGCGCGGGCGCCGCATGGCCCCCGCCCACAAATGCAATAACACGCATACCAGCACTCTGGGCTGCCTTGATCCCTGCGGGGCTGTCCTCGATCACAACGCAATCTTTGGGATCGACCCCCATTTTCTCGGCCGCATACAGGAACAGATCCGGCGCAGGTTTGCCGCGGCTGACCATGCTGGATGAGAAGATATTGGGTGAGAATTTCTGATAGAGGCCGGTGATCTGGAGCGAGGTCTTGATCCGGTCCGGCTGACTTGAGGACGCGACGCAGACCGGGCAGTCAATCGCATCAATCGCCCCCGCCACATGTTCGATCGGCGACAGCTCTGCACGGAACCGCGCATAGAGCCGTTTGCGCATCTCCTCGAGATGCGCGTCGTTCAAGGTGATGTCCTGCTCGTCCTGCAGTGTTCGGGCGATCGTAGTGATCGAGCGCCCGAGCAGTTGTTCGTAGCCTTCGGCTTCGGTCAGATGACAGCCCTGCTCTGCCAGAACCTCGCGCATGACGGACAGCGAAATCGGCTCGCTGTCCACCAATACGCCATCGCAATCAAAGATCACGAGGCGAGGCTCCAGCTGCCCCATCACAGGGGCTGGTCCTCTAGATACTTGGTCAGAACCGCTGCAGTGCCGTCGGTCCACAGCGCATTGAGCGCCGCAGCGAACGCGGTGGAGAACGCTTCGTTCTGCGCTAGATCACCGTAAACGGTGGGCAGACCGGTCAGCCATTCCTGCGGGTCGTCCTTGGCCTTGGCCGAGGTTGCGACCAGCATGTCCCAGTTGGGATCGTTGGGTTCAATCACCGCACCGCTTTCGCTGGTGCCATAGCAGTACCGGCACCAAAGCGCGCTTTCCAGCGCCAGACCGGTGATGCTGCCCCCACGGGCCAGCGCGTCGCGGATCTGCGGCACAATGAACTTGGGCTGGCGGTTCGAGCCGTCCAGACACAGGCGTCGGATGGTGTCGCCGATCTTGGGGTTCGAGAACCGGCGATCAATCAGCTTCTGGTACTCGCTAGTAACGGTGTTCGGCACCGGAGGCACGCCCGGCAGGAACTCCTCGGCGGTCAGCTTCGCGAGGTAGCCGTTGATGAGCGGATGCTCCATCGCCTCGTGCACGAAGTGAATATCCAAGAGGCCGCCCGGATACGCGATTGCTGCGTGGCCACCGTTCAGGATGCGGAGCTTCATCAGCTCGAAGGGAGCAACATCCTCAACGAATTCAACGCCAACAGCCTCGAGCTCTGGACGGCCCAGGGGGAAGTTGTCTTCCATCACCCACTGGATGAAGCCTTCGCAGAAAACGGGCCAGCCGTCCTGCACACCGTATTCGTCGGCCGCGATCTGACGCTCGCGTTCCGAGGTTGCGGGGGTGATCCGGTCCACCATCGAGTTCGGGAACGCCACATTGGCGACGATCCATTCGGCAAAGGCGGGGTCGGAAAGTTTCGCGGTGCCCACCACGGCATTGCGGGTGACGTTCCCGTTATGCGGAATGTTATCGCAGCACATGATGGTGAAGGGCGCGTGGCCAGCGTCGCGGCGGGCCTTCAGGCCAGCGACGATCATGCCGAACACGGTTTTGGGGGCATCTGGGTTCGCACCATCATGGGCGATCGCCGGATGGGTCGGATCAAAAGTGTCCGTCGCATCGAGGAAATAGCCGCCTTCGGTGATGGTGGTGGACACGATGCGGATCGCAGGATCGGCGAGCTTGGCGATGATCGCCTGCGCATTCGCGGGCTCCAGATAGTCGACCATCGAGCCAATGATCTGCGCGCCGCTGCTGTCTTTTTCCTGCTCGACCAGCGTGGTCAGCCAGTCTTGAGCTGCCAGCACGTCGCGGGCACGCTTGTCGCCCTCCATGACGCCTGCGCCGACAATTGCCCAATCGTGGCCTTTGCCCTGATTGAACAGCTGGTGCAGGTAGGTCGCTTGGTGCGCACGGTGGAAGTTGCCTACACCGAAATGCAGGATGCCGCCGCTCAGGTCAGAGCGCGCGTAGGACGGTTTGCCGATGGTCTCGGGCAGTTGGTCCAGTGTGTTCAGTGAGAGGGGGGTAGCCATGTCGGGGCCTCAGCTCATCCAGTTGCCGCCGTCCACGTTGTAGGTCTGCGCCACAACATATTCAGCATCATCACTTGCCAAGAAGACCGCCATTCCGGTCAGGTCTTCTGCGGTCCCCATACGGCCAAAAGGAACGGCCTCGCCGACCTCTTTCTTCTTCTGACCGGGGGCCTTGTTTTCATACTTCGCAAAGAAGGCGTCTACGCCGTCCCAGTGTTCGCCATCTACCACGCCGGGGGCGATCGCGTTCACGTTGATCCCGTGCTGGATCAGGTTCAGACCCGCAGATTGGGTCAGGCTGATCACAGCCGCTTTGGACGCACAGTAAACCGCGACAAGGCTTTCTCCGCGGCGGCCCGCTTGGGACGCCATGTTGATGATCTTGCCGCCCTGCCCGCGCTCGATCATGTGGCGTGCGACCGCCTGCATGGTAAAGAGCGTACCGGAGACGTTGATCGCAAAGACCTTGTCGTAATCGTTACGGGTAATTTCGTCGATGGGCGCCGCGGTAAAGATCGCGGCGTTGTTGATCAGAATGTCGATCCCGCCAAGCTGGGTCACAGCCTCGCGGACGCACATATCGATGCTGTCCTGATTGGTGACATCGATAGGAAGGGCGATAGCGCCCTCCCCGATCTCGGCGGCGGTTTTCGAAGCCGCCTCGAGATTGATGTCCGCAATCACCACACGCGCGCCTTCGGCCACGTAGCGTTCGGCGAACGCACGGCCAATGCCGCGCGCCGAGCCTGTGATGATGGCTGTTTTTCCGGCCAGACGTGTCATTCGAACCGCAGCCCCTGCGCGTCGAACTTGTGCACTTTGTCCATTTCAGGGGTCAGGTACACGGTGTCACCGTGGCGCAAGCTGAATTCGCCGTTCACGCGGACGGTAATGGTTTCAGCCAAGCCAGAGTCATGCACGTGCAAGAAGGTGTCAGACCCCAGATGCTCGGCCACGCCGACTTTACCGCTCCACATGCCATCGGTTTCCGACGCAGTGATATGCTCGGGGCGGATGCCGATCGTCTCCGCGCCATGCTGCTGCGCGACAGCCCCTTCGATGAAGTTCATCTTGGGCGAGCCGATGAAGCCAGCCACGAACTTGTTGCGGGGGGCGCGGTACAGTTCCAGCGGGCTGCCGACCTGTTCAATGTGACCTGCGCGCAGAACAACGATCTTGTCCGCCATGGTCATCGCTTCGACCTGATCGTGAGTCACATAGATCATGGTGGTTTCCAGCTGGTTGTGCAGCTCGGAAATCTCCAGACGCATGTTCACACGCAGCGCAGCGTCAAGGTTCGACAGAGGTTCGTCGAACAAGAAGGCGCTGGGTTCGCGGACAATCGCACGGCCGATGGCCACACGCTGGCGCTGGCCACCCGACAGCTGACCCGGACGACGGTCCAGATAGTCGGTCAGGTTCAGAGCTTTGGCCGCGGCTTCGATGCGCTTCTTCTGCTCAGCCTCATCGACACCCGCCATTTTCATGGGGAATGCGATGTTCTTGCGCACCGACATGTGGGGGTACAGCGCGTAGCTCTGGAACACCATGGCCAGTTTGCGTTTGGCGGGCGGCAGGTTGGTCGCGTCTTCTCCGTCGATGCGGATCTGGCCGCTGGTGACATCTTCGAGACCGGCGATCAGGCGAAGCAAGGTAGACTTACCGCAGCCCGACGGGCCAACAAACACTACGAATTCACCGTCATTAATGGTCAGGTCCAAAGGCGGGATGACATTCACATCGCCAAAGCTTTTGGTGACCTTATCAAGCGTAATACGTCCCATAATGGTTATTCCTTATTTCACCGCGCCAAAGGTCAGGCCGCTGACGAGTTGCTTCTGGCTGAACCAGCCAAGGATGAGGATCGGCGCAATGGCCATGGTCGAGGCCGCGCTGAGTTTTGCGTAGAACAGGCCCTCGGGGCTGGAGTAGCTGGCGATGAACGCTGTCAGCGGAGCCGCTTTGGCTGCGGTCAGGTTCAGGGTCCAGAAGGCTTCGTTCCAAGCGAGGATGACGTTCAGCAGCAGGGTCGACGCGATGCCGGGGATGGCCATGGGCGTCAGGATGTAAATCACCTCTTCCTTCAGCGATGCGCCGTCCATGCGGGCTGCCTCGAGGATCTCGCCGGGGATCTCCTTGAAGTAGGTGTAGAGCATCCAGACGATGATCGGCAGGTTGATCAGCATCAGCACGATCACGAGGCCGATCTTGCTGTCGAGGATCCCCATTTTGATGAACAAGAGGTAGATCGGGTAGAGAACACCCACCGCCGGCAGCATCTTGGTCGAGAGCATCCAGAGCAGGATGTCTTTGGTTTTCTTCGACGGGACAAAGGCCATCGACCAAGCTGCGGGGACCGCGATGATGATACCAAGGATGGTCGAGCCACCGGCGATCACGATCGAATTCCACAGATACTTGCCGTAGTCCGAGCGCTCCATCACCACTGCGTAGTTTTCAAGCGTCCAGTCGAAGCCAAGGAAAATCGGTGGATCTGCAATGGCTTGGGCTTCGGTCTTGAAGCTGGTGAGAATGGTCCAGAGGATCGGGAAGAAGATCAGAAGACCAATACCCCACGCGATCGCTGTGTTGATGATCTTGCGATTTGTTGTCACTGCGCGTGCCATGATGTCCTCCTCACGCGTCCAGGTTCTTGCCGACGATGCGCATCAAGAAGATCGCAACGATGTTGGCCAGAATGATTGCGTAGACACCACCCGCAGAGCCCAAGCCAACGTTCTGGCTTTCCAGAACACGCTGGAAGATCAGGTAGCTGAGCGTCTTGGTGCCGAATGCGCCGCCTGTGGTCACAAAGATCTCTGCAAAGATCGACAGCAGGAAGATGGTCTGGATCAGGATCACAACGGTGATCGCGCGGCCAAGGTGCGGCAGGGTGATGTAGGCGAAACGCTTGGGCGCCGAGGCCCCGTCCATTTCCGCCGCTTCGAGTTGTTCACTGTCCAGCGACTGGATCGCAGTCAGCAGGATCAGGGTCGCAAAGGGTAGCCACTGCCACGACACGATGGTGATGATCGAGGTCATCGAGGCTTTGCTCAGCCACTCCACCGGCTGCGCGCCGAAGAATTCCCAAAGGTATGACAGCAGGCCATAGTTCGGATCCATGAACATGTTCTTCCAAACCAGCGCGGACACGGTGGGCATGACAAAGAACGGTGCGATCACAAGGATCCGGACAATACCCTGCCCCCACATGGGCTGGTTCAGCAGGATCGCGAGGAAAATCCCCAGCACAACGGTGATCAACAGAACACCGCCCACAATGGTCAGCGTGGTCACGACCGAAGGCCAGAACGAGCTGGACGTCACAAAACGGACGTAGTTCTCAAAGCCGACCCATCCCAGATCGCCGCCCCGCATGGGCAGATATTTCTTGAATGAAAAATAGAGTGTCATGGTCAGGGGGACGAGCATCCACCCCAGAAGCAAGATCACCGCTGGCGCCATCATGAGGCGCGCCGCTGATCTGGAATGCTGGGTAGCCATTGGCCACACCTCCTCTGTTCACGGCAAAGAGCCGATGCACATGAACGTTAACTTATAAGGTAAAAGGGTGTGGGGGCGGCCGATGCAGCCGCCCCCTTTAGATCATGGAAGGCTTAGCGGTAGCCAGCTGCTTCCATTGCGTCGTTGGTGATGGCTTGTGCCTTCTCCAGAGCTTCGTCAACCGACTGCTGACCAGCATAGACAGCCGAGAACTCCTGGCTCACTTCGGTTGCGATACCGGCAAATTCGGGGATCGCTGCGAACTGAACGCCAACATAGGGGCTCTCTTCGACGGTCGAGTTGTTCGGATCAGCCGACAGGATCGAGTCCAAGGTCATCTGAGCGAAGGGAACTTCCATGTAGTTGGGGTTCTCGTACAGCGAGGTACGTGCGCCCGGAGGCACGTTTGCCCAACCTTCGTTCTCTGCGACCAGCTCGATGTAGTCTTTCGAGGTTGCCCACTCGATGAACTGCTTGGCAGCGTCTTCTTTCTGCGAACCTGCGGGGATCGCCAGCGCCCATGCCCACAGCCAGTTAGACCGCTTGCCAAGACCGGTGTCAGGTGCCAGCGCAAAGCCGACGCTGTCTGCAACGGTCGAGTCGTTGGGGTTGGTCACAAAGGATGCCGCAACAGTTGCGTCGATCCACATGCCGCACTTGCCCTGCTGGAACAGCGAGAGGTTCTCGTTGAAGCCATTGGTCGCGTAGCCTGCGGGGCCGCTCTCGTTCATCATGCCGACGTAGAACTCAAGGGTGTCTTTCCACGGCTGGGTGTCGAACTGAGCGTTCCAGTCCATGTCGAACCAGCGTGCGCCGAACGAGTTGGACATCGCGGTGATGAACGCGCCGCCTTCACCCCAACCGGCTTTGCCGCGCAGGCAGATGCCGTTGATGTCGTTTTCGCGATCGGTCATCGCAGCCGCCGCTTCGCGGATGAAGCTCCAGGTGGGGGCTTCGGGCATTTCCAGACCGGCCTTCTCCATCAGGTCGGTGCGGTACATGATCATCGAGCTTTCGCCGTAGAACGGTGCCGCGTAGAGCGTGCCGTCGTGGCTCAGGCCGCCTGCCATTGCGGGCAAGATATCGTCAACGTCGTACTCTTCGGACAGATCATCCAGCGGGACCAGCCAGCCGTTCGCACCCCAGATGGGGGTTTCGTACATGCCGATGGTCATGATGTCGAAGGCACCGCCCTTGGTCGAGATGTCGGTGGTGACGCGCTGACGCAGAACGTTCTCTTCCAGAGTGACCCACTCAACTTCGTGACCGGTTTTTGCGGTGAAGTTATCGGTCAGACCCTGCATGCGGATCATGTCGCCGTTGTTCACAGTCGCGATGGTGATGGTTTCTGCATAAGCGGCCGAAGCAAAGGCAACGGTTGCGCATGCGCCAAGAAGAGCGCCGTAGGTGCGTTTCATATTATTCCTCCCAAATCGGGCATCTGCCCTTTCAGTGAGCAAATACTCATACGACCTGAGGTACGATGTCAACAAAAGAAAAAGCGACCGCCGACAAAAACGGCGATCGCTCGAAGATTTTTAGAATTTTTGTTAGCGCTGTCAGGCCAGCATCTCTTTCGCCGTCACCTCGTCGGTGACAAGTCCGTTCACCAATCCACCACGGATTGCACCGAGAATCGCGGGCAGCTTTGTCACGCCGCTGGCGGCAGCAATTGTCAGTCCTGATTCGAGCGGCGTCGAACACACACGATCGTTGGTCAGCCCCTCCAGAAGGCGGCCCTCCGCGTCAAAAGTCCAACCTAGGATTTCGCCCACAGCACCCTTATTTTGCAGTGCAGCAATCGTCTCCAGTGGGACAAAGCCGTCGATCCGCAAAGGTGCCACGTCTGAAATCGCACCGATCCCGACGAACTTCACATCCGCCCGCGCAGCAAGGTTCCGCGTGCTGGCGATCGTCTTCTGTCCCAGCAGCATTTCCTTCTCTTCGACCGTGTTCGCGATGACGGGTGTGGGCAACGGATAGGTGGCAGCGGACACTTTCTCGGTCATGGTGAACAGCACGTTGTAATACGCGGTCGAGCCATCCGGCGCGATGTTCCCCGTCAGCGACACGATCCGGTGCTGACGGCAATCTACGTTGGGCAAATGCTCAACAGCTGCGCGTAATGTTCGCCCTGTCCCTAGGCCAATGACCAAAGGCTCGGGACGGTTGAGCCAGCTTTCGATCACGTCTCCGGTCGCAAAAGACGTTGCGGTCGACGTGGCCGCTGCGTCCGCGACAAACGGAACCACCTCGCAAAATTCGAGCCCGAAGCGATCCTGTAATGCTGTCGCCAGATCCAAGCATTTTGAGATCGGGTGATCCACCCGCACCTTGACCATGCCCGATGACATGGCCTGACTGACCATACGCTGTGCCGACTGCCGCGACACGCCAAGCTCGCTAGCAACTTCGTCCTGCGTTTTACCCGCAATATAGTAGAGCCATGCCGCGCGAGCGACATCATCCAACCGTTTTTGGGTTTTGTTATCTGCGGACATAGCGGTGTTCCCGAACTTCGTTGGCGGATAGCTAAAGCACATGGGAACAGGGGCTTGCAACAAATTCACAGGTCGGCAGCCCTGTTTTCACCGTGCTCTGTTACCAAATGTGGGGTTCAATTTGCATTGATAATCGAGCCCCGCCCCCTTCTCAGAGCCCGCTGGCCTATCGAGGGACGACATGCCACTACGAGGTCCGGAACGGCAGGCCGGTCGCCCACACCACCAATTCCGGCTGAAACGCCGAAACTTAGAAGCTTTCCGTTCTATCGCAGAGGGTTATGCGCAGAAGGCACCCCGACAGCTTGGCGAAAAATTTCCTCGCAAATCGCGAAAATCGTCTTGCACAGTCTGAACAGCCCATTTAAACGATCCCCCAGTGCCCCTATAGCTCAGCTGGTAGAGCAACTGATTTGTAATCAGTAGGTCCGCGGTTCGAGTCCGTGTGGGGGCACCACAATTCCCAAACAAGCCACTGTTTTCATTGGAATACAGATACTTGCGTTGCGTTCCAGGACACTTCTTGGGACACTTATGGGACACAAAATGGCTATAGTGATGAAGATGAAGTACGTAGACGAGTTGTCTGGCGGTCGGAAACGTTTCAGAAGACGTTGGCCCAAAGACGTTGCAGACAAGCGCGGTGAGACCGTGTTCCAAAAACCCTTCACAAGCACAGATGGCAGAGCGTTCCTGCTTGAGCACGAGCAGTTTGTGGCTGAATTTGATCGTGAGGTATCCCAGAAAAGGCTGACTGCGGACGAGTGGGAACGAACATCTCCTACAAAGAAATTCAGGGCCGCAAAGCGTGAAGCTGCAAGGTTGTGGGCAGGGTCTAGCGGAGACGAATACGGAATCGAGTGTGCTTTGGCTGAACATGCAATCGAGACTGGAGACAACTTTCTGTACAGGGCCATCATGGACCCAAACGCGCCTGAGCCGGAAAAGACCCTCGCAGATGCCTTCGATCTCTATATCGACGAGAAGCTTGACAGCAGCAGCGGCCGCAACGCACGCAACCGAATTGAACGAGTGAAGAAGCGTCTAGATGCTGCGATTGGCAATCTAGCAGAAATCCCCCTTAAGTCTCTAAAGCGGGAACACGGAAGGGCTCTTCAGGCTCACCTCAGGTCTGCCACGAAGAAGAACGGAGCTTCATTGTCTGTGGCGACAACGTCCTATGTCAGGAAATTTTGGCTGTTTAGGTCAGCAGGTCGATTGGCATCCAAGGAACGGATACCATGATAAGGTTGCCCAGACGGGCTCTGCCGTCAAGAAATGATCTCATCCATAGCAAACACAGGGTACGCGCGCTGGCGGCCCTCACCGTCCTTAATACGAGATCCCAAATCCCAAGCAGAAGGCCCGAACATTATCTACGAGGTCAGATTGACTGCCTCCACGGCTCAGTCAGAGAGAGGTCCTTCCGCCTGGGCTCAACCCCCTCAAAGAAGGGGCGATAGGGTGTGCCGTGATTGACCACGGCGTGTACTGTGCGCGCCATTTTAGCCGCGATCGCGGTGTAGGCTTTGCGGCGCAGATGAGCGTTGTGTCGGTCCTTTGAGATATAGCGTTCGAATTTGTCTCGGAAGCTGTTGGTCTTGGTCAGGACTGCCGTCTGGCCCGCCATCCAAAGTGTGCGGCGCAGTCGGGCATTGCCGTACTTCGAGATCCGGCTCCGGCCACGGAACATGCCGGACTGCACAGTGGCGAGGTCCATGCCGCAGAATTTTAGAAACTGCCGATGATGCCGAAAGCGGCGCAGGTCTCCGGCTTCCGCCAAGATGGTCATAGCATTGATCGGCCCGATGCCGGGGATGGTTGTCAGCAGCTGATAGTCCGGCAGATCGGAGAGCAACTCGACTGACCGAGCCTCGATCTCGTTGCGCTGGCGGACAAGGCTTCTGCCTTCGGCAATCACCATTCGAAACATGCGCACAGCATCGGAATCCGGGTCGACAGGCAAACCAACCGAGGTGACAGCCGTGGCGTAAATGTCTGAAAGAAAACGCTCTTTATAGACCTTTTTGCCAACCACCTGCCAGGCATCCGCGATGAAGTCATCCTGACTCATGGCTGTGATCATTGTCGGCGTCGGATACTTCTCGAGGAAGGCCAGGAACCAGTCGGTCCGGGAGCTACGATGAAACCGTTCAGCCTCAGGAAAATAAAGCGGCAGGTAGTGCGTCAGAATGCGGTGCCAGAGCTCGGTCTTCGAACGCGAAACGATCTCGTGCGTCTTCGATAGTTCCTGAATATCGGCAGTCCCGACGACCAGCGGGTCATGAAAGAATTGCACGGCACCAATCTCCAGCATGTGCAGGATGACCTGCGCATCCTTCGGGTCGTTCTTGTCCCAACTGTTGTGCAGAGCCTCCCGTGTTCGGGCAAGGGCGACCGAGGAGACCAACTTCAATTCAAAGCCGGCTTGGCCAAGATGGTGGGCCAACGTTCGGTGGTAGTTGCCGGTCGCCTCGAACCCGATCCGCACCGGCAGACCATAACTGGCAAGAGCCTCAGACAGGCGTTGGAAGTCCTCCAGTGTGTTCAGGATCGTCATGCGCCGACGACGCTTCTTGCCCGGCACCCCGATCAGTACCTCATGGCGGTGTTTGGAAATGTCGATGGCGACAAGCACAGTCGCAGTGGTAGAATGGTTGACGGTCATAGTCGGTCTCCTCAGCGGTGTGGTTCTGCAAAACCATTGTTGAGACCTGAGACCGGTTATGGCCACACGCTGCGCTATTTGAGGGCTACGCGAGTGGCCATAACCTAAAAAACAGCGCTTCTTCCCGACGTGCTATGGAAAGGGAACTAAATTCCATCAAGGCTATCGTGCAGTTTGGATTGATAGAATTCGACCTAGCGGCCAGCGTAACCAACCCATTCCAAAAGCTCGACATGGGTGCACGCGGAGTTGCTCCTGTTGTGCAAAGAGATGCCAGAGACCCTCTACCTGCTAACGTCATTGAGGGCGTACGGAACCAGCTTCAGCTTGAGAGCAAGCGTCCAGAACTCTCTCTTATATGGAGACTGCTTGAAGGAACAGGATGCAGACCGAGTGAGGTTTCCGGGCTTAGAGTATCTGATGTCAGGCTCGATCACGAAATTCCCCACATCATCATCGCATGGCATGAAGACCGAGGAGTGAAAACCGAGTCGAGCCACCGTTCCATACCGCTCGTCGGGGACGCTTACACGGCAGCTGTAGAGGCCTTACGGAAAGCCGAAGGTGGAACTTTACTCTTCCCCCGCTACTCGGGTCAGAACGGCCCAGACAGGCTCTCCTCTATCCTGAACAAGCATGTTGATTGATTTACCGACAACCCAAACCACGTCCCCTACTCTCTTCGCCATAACTTCAAGAACAAGCTAATGGCGGCTGGCGTCGACAGCAGAGTAGAAAATAGACTGATGGGTCACTCGGCGGGAAACCTTGGAGACCGTGTCTATGGATCTGAAGAAGCTTGGTTAAGGCTGGCGGCACAAGCCATGAAAAGCGCTATCACATGACCCTCGCATTGCACTTCAATGCTCACCGTATCAGGCTAATCGCCGCTGCGGTGGGGCTCTAGGTTCGAAGACAGGAGGGGTCTCCGAGTAGACAAGATGCGCTACAACTCATTGTCTTCACATATAAAAAAATATTTCTCGTGGTGTATGCTCTCGTAGAGTTCGGTACACCACACAGGCCGCGACCATTTCTATACTCTCCACCGCGCCTCGGTGCTACCGGTCTTAGCACCGACCAACTTGCCCCAGATTTTAATACATTAAGGATGCGCATATCTCATCTCAGTATAAAATAATTTCGTTAGAATCTCTGACAAGTTCGCCCGAGAAAACCGCATTGCACAATGTCATCACTGGAAGTACGGTATTTTGCGAAATATTGATTTCCTAGGCATCTCGAATTGACCCGAATTATTGACCTCAATGCCAACGAAGCTAAGAAACACTTTTTAAAGGGCAGTAGCTACTTCAATGGTGACTTCCCGAACTACATTAGTTTTGAGCCAATACTAAAAGAAGTAGATACAGTTCTATCGGGTGGCAACTTCAACGGGCACAAAAATTCAGATCCTAAGCTATTACCAGGAGTTAACTATAGCTTTGTTGCAAACAAAGACGGGCGATTCGCTTGGCGTCCTTATGAATTAATGCACCCCGCGATCTATGTTTCGTTGGTTAACTCCTTATGCTCTGACGAGCACTGGGAGCTCGTGACTTCGAAGGTGGCATCATTTGAACGTGGCATAGTCACCTGTTGTAGCGCGCCGTTAATATCAACTGACATTCAATCCGATCAAGCGGCTCAGGTACGCAGTTGGTGGCAATCTGTAGAGCAGAGGTCCATAGAGCTATCACTAGAGTTCAGTCACATTTTACACACTGACGTAACTGATTGTTATGGCTCTTTATACACTCACAGCATTGAGTGGGCGCTAGATGGATATGAAAATTCCAAGAAAAACAAAAGAAAGAAAAATAATCTTATTGGATCGACAATAGATAGCTACATTCAATCAGGCCGCTACGGTCAGACCAATGGTATTTCACAAGGTTCGGTCCTTATGGATTTCATTGCCGAAATTATTCTTGGCTATGTCGATGAGCTAATCACCTATGAACTTTTGAGTGCCAATGACTTCAGGATTCTGAGATATCGGGATGATTATCGTATATTCACAAACAGCGATGTGCGCGCAGAGGAGATTCTAAAAGTTATCAGTGATAAACTGAGAATCGTTGGGATGCGTCTTGGAGTTTCAAAAACCTTCATCAGCACAAATGTTGTAGAGGGATCGATCAAGCCAGACAAGCTGGCAGGAATAGAGCTTCAGGATCTGGGCACATCGAACGCGCAAACTCTTCAAAAGCAACTTCTCCGACTACATTCTTTTGGACGGCGTTTTCCGAACAGCGGTGCACTTAGAAGACTGATTGGTGAACTTCACAGCAAAGTCGTCACCCAAACGGAACACCCTGAGGACCTTGAGGTACAAGTAGCGATTGCGACTGATATCGCAGTTGTTTCGCCCCTGACCTTCCCGGCCGTCGCAGGGATATTAAGCCATTTAATTTCACTCGCACCTGGCAACCAAAAATCGGGGCTGTGGAATAAGGTGCATGTAAGAATGCAAAAAGTGCCGTATAATGGCTATCTAGAAGTTTGGCTTCAAAGGGTGACCAAGCCTGAAGCGGTTGCGATTGAATATGAAAGCAAAGAGCGTTTGTGCCAGATCGTCAATGGTGGGCAGGTAGAGCTTTGGGAAAATAGTTGGATTTCAAATAAGCAACTCATCGCCGCGCTAGACCCGTCGAAGATCGTTGTGAATGACGCAACTAAATCTCCCGAGGTTATGGCGCCTTCGGAGGTAGAGCTTTTTAAGAAGAATGCTTGGCAGTACTAAAATATCTCGGTGATCTAGCTTGTGTGGAAGGGCGACCACTGAAAAATTTAAAAAAATTTGGGTCACGAGATTGCAACTATCGCTCAAAGGTTTTTTCCCCGTACCCCCTCCTCAATCTTTGCCTGACGTTCGCAAAGGCATACCTCAGCGGACACCTAAAGACCGCGCCACTAGGGTGTTCGTACGGGTTGGCTTCAGTCTACGGCCACCAATATCAACGGTCACTACCTTACCGAACAGGCTTACCACAGGTATGACCGATGTCTCAAACCTTGCTCTACGCCCGCGTGTCCAGCGCAGACCAGACCCCTGGCCACCAGAAGAGCCAGGCGGAGAAGCAGGCTTCAAGATCGACAACGTGGTGGAAGACCTCGGCGTATCTGGCATCTCCACCAAACTCACGGAACGCCTAGAGGGCCACAGGGTCGACGACATGTTACACGCAGGTGACACCCTCGTGGTTCGCTGGGTGGATGCCTGTGACGCAACTACGAGGACCTGACTGCAAACATACGGGGCTTCACGGAGCGGGGCCTCATCATCCGCACCGTCATCAACAGCATAACCTTCGACGGCTCCACCTCAGATCCGATCCAGGCCGCCGTACGGGACGCTCTGATTGTCTTTATGGTTGCTTAGGCCTAGCGTAACGGCTCCATTGGGACCACCTGCCTGAGTTGGGTCTGATGTCTTAAGCTATGTCATTATTGGCGTCGTTACCGACGTCGTATGATGCAAGGCTTAAGATGCGACAGGAAGTTATTATCGGGGTCGAACGTCGGCGCCGCTGGCGGGATGAAGAGAAGCTGGCCATCCTGGACGAAGTTGGCGTAAACGGCGCCACTGTTTCGGACGTTGCACGGGCGCATGATATAACCCGTCAGCACATCTACCAATGGCGA
>NZ_JAOARZ010000009.1:0-132700 GCF_025210255.1 Donghicola sp.
GCCCCTGAGGCTGAGGCTGAGGCTGAGGCTGAGGCTGAGGCTGAGGCTGAGGCTGAGGCTGAGGCTGAGGCTGAGGCTGAGGCTGAGGCTGAGGCTGAGGCTGAGGCTGAGGCTGAGGCTGAGGCTGAGGAAGCGATCACTACAAACGATGATGCGCAAGACAAAGATCAGGACGACGAAGACGCCCTTCGCATCGCGAGTGTCTTGGGAAACCTGACCCACGACGAAGACGAAGCTGCCGATGAGACAGAAATCGTAGCGGCCTCCGAAATAGCTGCTGGTGAGGATGATCCCGAAGACGACACACTCGACCTGACCGACATCATCACCGAAGAGGAAACGGCCGAAGTCGTCGAAGAAATCGAAGTCAGCGCCGAGGTTATCCAAGTCGAGCAAACCATCCCTGCAGCCGAAAAAGACGAAGAGATCGAAGAGCAAGACGACGAAGCTGCCTACGATGATCGCCCCCGCCGCGTACGTGTGCTGCGTCTCAAGCGCTCGGACATGGCCAAGGCGCTCAGCGAAGAAGACGCTCAGGAGACTGCAGCCAAAGCCGAAAGCGCCCTGAGCGACGAGGACGAAGCCGACCTGATGCGCGCGCTCGCTGAAGTCGAAGCCGAAATGGATCCGGTTGCGGAAACACCGGCAGAAGAACCCAAAGCGGAAGAACCTGAAGAGATCATCGTCCGCGACGAGCGCCCTGCTGGCCGAGAGCTTTTGGAACAGGCTGACACCAGCGAAGACGCCGAAGCACGCCTGCTGGAAAAAGCCAAGACCGAGATGGATGCGCCTGAAAGCAACCGCCGCCGCACTGCGCTGGCACATCTGAAGGCCGCGGTCGCAGCGACTCGCGCCGAAAAGAACGTGGTGCGCAAACGGGACTTGCCCGAAACTGAAACGGCGGCGACACCGCTCATCAAGCCCGAGCCAATTCCGGAAACCAAAGAGATCATCCGTCCGCGCCGCCCACAGCTCAGTGACAGCAACCGCGCAGAGCGCCCCCGCCCGAGCGAAGCTCCCTTGCGTTTGGTCGAAGAACAGCGCGTCGACACATCCAAATCGACGCCGATCGTCCCCCGCCGCATATCGAGCGGCTCGGACGAAGCCGCGCGCCGGGATCGCCCAAACTTTGCAGCCTACGCCGAGGAAAAAGGCGCGACGAACCTGCCGGAATTGCTCGAAGCGGCAGCCGCCTACACTGCTTGTGTTCAGGGCCGCGATCCCTTTACCCGCCCGCAGGTCATGACGCTGTTGAAGTCGGTGATGGAAGATGGGCTCAGCCGAGAGGATGCGCTGCGGGCCTTTGGCCAGCTGCTGCGCGAAGAGAAAATCTCGAAACTGCAGGGCGGTCGTTTTACGGTCACCGAGACAATCCGGTATCAGCCGCGCGCCATGGCGTCCGGCGAATAAGCCATTTCTACGACACCACGCAAAAGGCGGCCCGATTGGAGCCGCCTTTTTCTATTTCGGAACCAATGTCCGCCGTTAAGAGGCCGGAATCACCACGGGCGCCATGGCATATTGCTGGCGCTCTGCGATCAGGCGCTTGATCTTCTCGCGCAGCAGGAAGTTCGGGATCGGCTCCGGCGCGTTAGCCAAAACGCTTTCCAGCTTGGGGTCATCAAGCAGTTCTTGGTAGAGTTCGATCTTGCGCGACAGCTCGTAATATTTCAGGCCGCGGTCCGTCGCCATGGCGCGCGCTTCGGCGTTCGTTTCGCCGCAGACATCTTGCAAGCCAGCGCCGGTTTCGCGGGCCACGCTATAAGCATTTTCGACGGTACAGTAACGTGCTTTGTCTCGGACGTTCGGGATCGGGATCACGATACAGCCGGACAGCCCCAGCGCCAGAGTGAGGGTCAGGGCCTTGCGGGGAATCTGTCTCATTTCAAATCCTCTGAATGAATGAGGTCAGCCTATCCCTTTGAGAACACTCTGTCATGTGCTCCCAAACAATTCAGGGCAGAAAATCGCGCACAACAAAAAAGGGCTACAAAATTGCAGCCCCTTCGCATCTATTTATCGTAGTCGAACCGTTTTGGCGGTGCATCTGGGTCGGATTGACCAATCCCCTTGAAGACAGCCTTGAACGGCAGCGCCCACAGAATCCCGAGCCCGATGTAGATCAACAATTCCAGCCAGAGCGGCGGACGGTCGATCGTGCTCATGATCGTGACCGCCACCACTACATAGCCCGGCAGACCCAAAAGCAGGATCAACAAGGAAAGGCGGCGGCGTGTCTTGTAACTAAGGGCCATCAGTCAGCAAACGGGTCGGTTACTAGGATTGTGTCATCGCGCTCGGGCGAAGTGGAGAGTAGTGCAACAGGGCACTCGATCAACTCTTCGACGCGCTTGACGTATTTGATCGCGTTGGCCGGCAGGTCTGCCCACGAGCGTGCGCCTTCGGTCGATTCCGACCAGCCGGGCATTTCTTCGTAGATCGGGGTGCAGCGGGCCTGCTCGTCTGCGGCGGTGGGCAGGTAGTCCAGTTGCTCACCGTCCAGATTGTAGCCAACGCAAATCTTCAGAGTTTCGAAGCCGTCCAGAACGTCCAGCTTGGTCAGCGAGATGCCATTGATGCCCGAAATTGCGCAAGTCTGGCGGACCAGAGCGGCGTCAAACCACCCACAGCGGCGTTTGCGGCCAGTGGTGGTGCCGAATTCGTGGCCGCGCTCACCCAGACGCTGGCCGTCCGCATCCTCGAGTTCGGTCGGGAATGGGCCTTCGCCCACGCGTGTGGTGTAGGCTTTGACAATGCCCAGAACGTAGTCGATCGAGCCCGGGCCGATGCCCACACCAGTCGATGCCTGACCTGCGATCACGTTCGACGAGGTCACAAAGGGATAGGTGCCGAAGTCAATGTCCAGCAAAGAACCCTGCGCCCCTTCGAAAAGGATTCGCTTACCGGCCTTGCGCTTCTCGTTCAGGACCTTCCAGACGGGTGCGGCGTAAGGCAGGATGTCTTTGGCAACCTCGGCCAGCTGTTCGATCAGCGCTTCGCGGTCGATGCTTTCGATGCCCAGACCTTTGCGCAGGGGATCGTGGTGCTGCAGCGCGCGGTCTACACGCGCCTCGAGGGTCGCGCGGTCGGCCAGATCGGCAACGCGGATGGCGCGGCGGCCCACTTTGTCTTCGTAGCAGGGACCGATGCCGCGACCGGTGGTGCCGATTTTGGTGCCCTTGCTGGCTGCTTCCTCGCGGGCGCGGTCCAGTTCACCGTGGAACGGCAGGATCAGCGGCGTGTTTTCCGCAATCATCAGAGTCTCGGGTGTGATCTCGACGCCCTGCGCGCGTACAGTCTCGATCTCTTTGATCAGGTGCCAGGGGTCCAAAACCACGCCGTTCCCAATAACAGACAGCTTGCCGCCGCGGACAACACCCGAAGGTAGCGCGTGCAATTTATAAACTTTGCTATCGATCACCAGCGTATGGCCGGCGTTGTGTCCGCCTTGAAAGCGCGCGATCACGTCTGCGCGTTCGGACAGCCAGTCCACGATCTTGCCTTTGCCTTCATCGCCCCACTGAGCGCCGACAACCACAACGTTGGCCATAAGGGATCCCCTATTGTCAGATCTTCAAACCGTGCCTCCTATAGCGATGTGCTTGGGCAGGCGAAACCTCTATTTGCGCCGATCCGGCGCATCCATAAGCCGCAGGGCCAGTTAAACAGGGTTAGTAACGGCGTTCACACTATCCTTACGGCTGTTTTCAGCGGATTTGGCGAAAGTCTGGGCCACACGGCTTGCCCCCCGCGCCGATTTTCCCTACATGGGCGGACAACAAAAGAGTTGCTGCAGGTCCTTCATGGAAAACGTCGTTCTGATTATCCACCTCATTCTGGCACTGTCTCTGATCGGTATCGTTCTGATGCAGCGGTCCGAAGGCGGCGGCCTTGGCATGGGCAGCGGCGGTGGTGGCGGCGGCGTCGGTGGCGTTATGTCCGGCCGCGCAGCTGCAACCGCTCTGGGAAAAATCACTTGGGCTCTGGCGGCTGCATTCATCTGCACCTCGATCGCCCTGACCGTGATTGCAGCCAGCAATTCGTCTGACAGCTCTGTTCTGGACCGCTTGGGTGGCACCGCCCCCACCGCAACCGAAGAGCAATCCGATGCACCTGCAGGCTCTGACCTGCTGCCGCCGTCCTCGTCGGACGCGCCTTTGGTACCCTCGGCTAACTAAGCTACAACCATTAGAACATAGCGAACCGGACCTAACAGCATCTTGAGGTCCGGTTGCTAAAACTTTGCGAATCCGCTAAGGCTCAAACCCCGTGATGCTGCGATTCTTCGGGATCGCACGGGCATTGCTTTTTGGCGGAACATCACGGGAGCGCAGACCGAATGGCGCGATTCATATTCATCACTGGTGGCGTTGTGAGTTCGTTGGGCAAAGGTCTTGCCTCGGCGGCGCTTGGCTCTTTGCTTCAGGCGCGCGGATACTCAGTCCGCTTGCGCAAGCTGGACCCCTATTTGAACGTTGACCCCGGCACGATGTCGCCTTTCGAGCACGGCGAAGTGTTTGTCACCGACGACGGGGCCGAAACCGACCTCGATCTGGGACACTACGAGCGTTTCACCGGTGTGGCAGCACGCAAGACCGACTCGGTCTCGTCGGGCCGCATCTATTCGAACGTCCTCGAGAAAGAGCGCCGCGGTGACTATCTGGGCAAAACCATTCAGGTGATTCCCCACGTCACGAACGAAATTAAGGACTTCATTTCGATCGGCGAAGACGAAGTTGATTTCATGCTCTGTGAAATCGGCGGCACCGTCGGCGACATCGAAGGCCTGCCCTTCTTCGAAGCAATCCGCCAGTTCGCCAACGAAAAGCCCCGTGGCCAGTGCTTGTTCATGCACCTGACCCTGCTGCCATTCATCAAGGCGTCGGGCGAGCTGAAAACCAAGCCGACACAGCACAGCGTCAAAGAGCTGCGCTCGATCGGTCTGGCGCCCGACATTCTGGTCTGCCGTTCCGAAGGCCCGATTCCCGCGAAAGAGCGCGAAAAGCTGGCCCTGTTCTGCAACGTGCGCCCCGACGCCGTGATTGCCGCGCAGGATCTGAAATCGATCTACGAAGCGCCTCTGGCCTATCACCGCGAAGGTCTGGATCAGGCCGTTCTGGACGCCTTCCAGATCAGCCCCGCGCCCAAGCCCGATCTGGCGCGCTGGAACGATGTCGCGGACCGCATCTATAACCCCGAAGGCGAAGTCAAAATCGCAATCGTGGGCAAGTACGTGCAACTAGAAGATGCCTACAAGTCGATCGCCGAAGCGCTGACCCACGGCGGCATGGCCAACCGTGTGAAGGTCAAAGTCGAGTGGGTGAACTCGGAAATCTTTGACCGCGAAGATCCCGCGCCCCACCTCGAAGGTTACGACGCGATCCTCGTGCCCGGCGGCTTTGGCGAGCGTGGCACCGAGGGCAAGATCAAAGCGGCCCAGTTCGCCCGCGAACACAAAGTACCGTACCTCGGCATCTGCCTCGGCATGCAGCTGGCAGTGATCGAAGCGGCCCGTAACGTAGCCAAAGTGGACGACGCAGGCTCGGAAGAATTCGACCACGAAGCCGGTCAGAAGCGCTTTACCCCTGTTGTGTACCACCTGAAAGAATGGGTGCAGGGCAATCACAAGGTCGAGCGTTCGGTCAAGGACGACAAGGGCGGCACCATGCGCCTTGGCGCATACAACGCGACTCTCGCCGAAGGCTCCAAAGTGGCCGAAATCTACGGCGCGACCCAGATCGAAGAGCGTCACCGTCACCGCTATGAGGTAGACACGAAATATCGTGAGCAGCTCGAGGCTTGCGGCCTCAGCTTCTCTGGTATGTCGCCCGACGGACGGCTGCCAGAGATTGTCGAATGGAAAGATCATCCGTGGTTCATCGGCGTCCAGTTCCACCCCGAACTGAAGTCCAAGCCGTTCCAGCCGCACCCCTTGTTCCGCGACTTTGTGCGCGCAGCAAAAGAAAGCTCTCGTTTGGTGTAATCCACCAAGCTTGAAAGCCAGATTTAACGGGGCCGCTCACTTTCTGTGGGTGGCCCCGAAACTTTTTCGCAACCACAGCGTTATCCACCCAAGACACACGGTTCTGAAAGTGGAGCGTTCCAAATGTTTGCCAGCCTGAAAACACTCTTTGCCGCCCCTGCTGATGCAGCGCCGACCTATGACAGCCGCACAGCTGTCGCCGCTTTACTTGTTCGCGCGGCCAAATCCGAAGGCACCTACAGCTACGACGAAATCCGAGCGATTGATCGCAGCCTCGCCCGTCACTTTGGCCTGAACGTCATCGAAGCCATGAAACTGCGCGCAGAAGGCGAGAAGCTGGAACGCGCCGAGATTGATCCTCAGTCCATGATCACAGCCATCCGCGACGCGCTGGACCCAGAAGAGCGTTTTGGCGTTCTGAGCGGTCTTTGGGAGGTCGTTCTGACCAGTGACACCCGCACGCGCGGCTTGGACGAATTGCTGAACAGCGCGCGCCGCGGCTTCGGCATTCGCCGTGCCGAGTCGCAGATCGCCCGCGAGCACGCACTCGCCTCCATGTAATCACACCTTGGCGGGGCCAGTTGTCCCGCCTATATCATCATTATGTTTGCCGATTTTCTACGCCGCCTCACCGAACCTGCCGTTGATCCCCTGACCGAAGGGGATTCGCGACTTGCTTTGACAGCTTTGCTCGTGCGGATCGCCCGCTCGGACGAGGATTACCAAAAATCGGAAATCGAGCTGATCGACAGCATTGTCGCCGAACGTTACGAGCTCAGCGCAGACGATGCCTCTGCCTTGCGTCACGACGCAGAGCAGCTAGAGGCCGAAGCGCCCGACACCGTCAAATTCACCACAGCCATCAAACAGGGCGTCGCCTATGAACACCGTCTCGGGGTGATCGAATCCCTGTGGAAGGTCGTGCTGGCTGACGGCAAACGGGACGAAGCCGAAGACGCCCTTCTGCGGACCGTCTCGCGCTTTTTGGGGGTTTCGGATATGGACAGTGCCCTTGCCCGTCAGCGCGTACAAGGTGACTGATCACTTTCTGGGATAGCCCCGCGCCCATCTTTCAATCCGTTGCAGGTGAAATTACCGTTTGACCTAGGGTCAAATTTGACCAACCGTTGCATTTCACGGCGTTATCAGCGTTACTATCGCTCATTCCAAATGCAACCATCAGGGTTCTTGTGGTCAATAATCAACCAGTTATCGAAATCCGCAACCTTCACAAGCGTTACGGCGAGCTAGAGGTTCTGCGGGGTGTCGACATCACCGCCCCGCGCGGACATGTCATTTCGCTGATCGGCTCTTCGGGGTCGGGCAAGTCCACGCTTCTGCGTTGCGCCAACCTGTTGGAAGACAGCCAGAAGGGCGCAATCCTGTTCGAGGGCGAGCCCGTAAAATGGAAGGGCCAAGAACTGGCCCGTCGTCCAGCTGACGCCAAGCAGATCATGCGTATCCGTACCAACCTTTCGATGGTCTTCCAGCAATTCAACCTTTGGTCTCACATGACGATACTCGAGAATGTCATGGAATGCCCCGTGACCGTTCTGGGACGCGACAAGGCCGAGGTTGAACAAAAGGCCCGCATGTATCTGGACAAGGTCGGTATCGGCGACAAATGCGATGCGTGGCCCGCGCAACTATCCGGCGGACAGCAGCAGCGCGCCGCGATCGCTCGTGCCCTGTGCATGGAACCCAAAGCTCTTCTCTTTGACGAACCCACTTCCGCACTAGATCCCGAGTTGGAACAAGAAGTGGTGCGCGTCATCAAAGCCCTCGCTGAAGAGGGCCGGACCATGATCATCGTCACCCATGACATGAAAATGGCCCACGATGTTTCCGATCATGTCGTGTTTTTGCACCAAGGCCTGATCGAAGAACAGGGCGATCCCGCAACCCTATTCGGGGCGCCCAAATCAGAGCGGCTGCAGCAATTCCTAAGCCATACGACAGCTGCCTGAACAACACTCAAGGGGAGTTAACCAAATGAAAAAACTACTGATCACCAGCGCCGCGTTGGCTCTGTCAGCCACCAGCCTGTTCGCTGCAGGCCATGGCGATGTTGTCCGTCTGGGCACCGAGGGCGCCTACCCTCCGTACAACTTCATTAACGATGCGGGCGAAGTGGATGGCTTCGAGCGCGAGTTGGGTGACGAGCTGTGCAAGCGCGCAGAGCTGAACTGCGAGTGGGTCACCAACGATTGGGATTCAATCATCCCCAACCTCGTCTCGGGCAACTACGACGCCATCATCGCTGGCATGTCGATCACCGAAGAGCGTATGGAAAAAATCGACTTCACCGAAAACTACACCCAGCCCGACCCCTCTGCCTACATGGCGATGGCTGGCGCGGATGTGGATTTCACCGGTGGCGTGATCGCAGCGCAGGCCAGCACCATTCAGGCCAGCCACATCACCGACTCGGGCGCGACCCTCTTGGAATTCGCATCGCCTGACGAAACCGTCGCAGCCGTCCGCAACGGCGAAGCTGACGCAGTTCTGGCCGACAAAGCCTTCCTCGCCCCCATCGCCGAAGAGAATGCAGACCTCGAGCTGACCGGCGAAGATGTTCTGATCGGCGGCGGCATCGGCCTTGGCATCCGCAAATCCGACAGCGAACTGCGTGACAAGTTCACCGCAGCGATCCAGTCGATGAAAGAAGACGGCAGCCTGAACGAGCTGATCGTCAAGTGGCTGCCCGACTCGGCCACCTTCTAATCGCTCCGAAGGGAGGGCACGCCCCTCCCTTCTTTTTGCCAAAAATACTCACATCCAGACCTCGCCAAGAGGCCCGCCATTTTCAGCTTCTGCACCGACCCCGACACACTTGGCCAATTCCAGTGGCTCGCCTGTTACCTCACGACCGGCAAGCACATGGCCTTCTACTACTCCTTTGGCACCGTGCTTTTGCTGCTGGCAATCACGGCCCCCGCTGCGTTGCTTTTCGGCTTTGCTGGCGCTTCGGCGGCGCGGTCTTCGTTCACGCCGGTCAGTTGGCTCGGGAAAATTTATATCGCTATCGTCCGCGGGGTTCCGGACATCGCGTTCTTTCTTTTCTTCGTGATCGCTTTGGACCAAGGCATCGAGTGGCTGCGCCATCAGGTGAAGTGCCCCGACTGGGATGAACCGATCCGCCAGGGCAACGATTTCGTCGTTTGCACCGCTGCCAAGATGCCCCTCGGCAACGCGGCCCAATGGATTCACGAAATGTACGGTTTCACCCTCGCCGTGGTGACGTTTGCCATCGTCTTTGGGGCTTTCGCTGCCAACGTGATGCTCGGGGCCATGCGCGCTGTGCCCCGTGCGCAGCTTGAAACTGCCGAAGCTTATGGCATGACACCTCGTCAGACCTTCTGGCGCATTCTGGTGCCACAAATGTGGGTCTATGCTCTGCCCGGCCTCGGGAACCTCTGGATGGTTCTGATCAAGGCCACCCCTCTTCTGTTCCTCTTGGGTGTCGAAGATATCGTGTATTGGGCCCGCGAACTTGGCGGTGCCAAGACTGCCCGCTTCACCGACTATCCGCACCCTGACTGGCGCCTTTGGTACTTCCTCGTGCTTCTGATTTTCTACCTCGGCTTCACCAAAGTCTCCGAAGTCTTCCTTGATCGGATCATGCGCAAACTGACCCACGGCCAAGCGACCGCGGGCGGCGAGGCTCAGCGCAAAGGGGCCGCCGCATGAGCTGTCTCCAAACCATCGCAGACTACAGCCTCCGGTCCATCGGGATTGGCGAGCGGCTCCTGCCGCGTTCGGACTTCACTTTGTGTCAGCAGTTCACCCTGATCGGGTCAGGGATGCTACAGAATATCTACTTCGGCACGCTCGCCCTGATCGCGGGCTTCGTGCTGGCCGTCTTGCTCGCTGTTGGCAAAAACAGCGCGAACCCCTTGTTCAGAAAACCGGCGGAGTGGGTGATCTTTATCTTCCGTGGCTCCCCGCTTTTCATCCAGTTCTTCTTTGCCTACTTCCTGTTCCTCAGCCTCAAAGGCGTCAGTGGCTTCTTTGACCCGCTCACCTCGGCCTGGGCAGGTGCGCTTGTGGTGCTGCTGCTGAACACTGCCGCCTATTCTGGCGAGATTTTCTATGGCGCGCTCCAGTCGATTCCCAAGGGCGATCTGGAAGCCGCCGATGCCTATGGCCTGACCGGCTGGCCGCGGTTCAAGCGCGTGGTTTGGCCCACGATGCTGCGTCTGGCATGGCCCGCCTATACGAATGAGGCGATCTTCTTGTTCCAGTCGACCGCGCTGGTCTATTTCAGCGGCTTCCCAGCGTTCAAGCAGATGGGCGATGCCCTATATTACGCCAACTATTTTGCGGACAAGACCTTCAACCCGTTTGTGCCCTACCCGATCCTTGCGATGTACTTCATCATCCTGACGCTGATCGTAATCAGCATTTTCGGATTTATTAACAAACTCTTGAACCAGCACTTGCCCCAAAACAAACGCCAAAAGATCAAGCTGCGCCCGCGCTTGATCCGCTAACAATACCCCTTGATTTCGTCGCTGCTCTTAGAGACAGTGAATTTGATCAAATTAGCTCGACGAACGGGCAACGCAGGTGATTTATGAAAAACTGGCTACGCAAGCACCCCATGGTGCGCACCATCCGTGTGGCCGCGGCAGATTTGAACGGTCAGCCCCGCGGTAAACGGGTGCCAACCCGATTTGCAGACAAAGTGGTCGAAGGCGGCACGCGCTTTCCCATGTCTGTGATGAACCTCGACATCTGGGGCGAAGACATCGACGACAGCCCCCTTGTGTTCGAGACGGGGGATCGTGATGGCGTTCTGAAACCGACCGAACGCGGCTTTGTGCCCATGCCGTGGCTCGAAGGGCCAACCGCCCTGCTTCCGCTTTGGATGTTCCACGAAGATGGCCGCCCATTCGAAGGCGACCCCCGCCACGCACTGCGCCGCGTGCTAGAGCGCTATGATGAAAAGGGCCTGAAACCCGTCGTCGCGGTCGAACTCGAATTCTACCTGATCGACGACTCGGGCAAATCGTTCCAAGTCCCCGCCAGCCCGCGCTCGGGCAAGCGGCGTAAAGCCGCCGAGATCCTCTCGGTCCGCGCTCTGGACATGTTCGACAAGTTCTTCACCGATCTCTACGACGCGTGCGAAGAGATGGACATCCCCGCCGACACCGCCATTTCCGAGGCTGGTCTGGGGCAGTTCGAAATCAACCTAATGCACAGCGATGACGCCCTGCGCGCCGCCGATGATGCGTGGCTCTTCAAGATGCTGGTCAAGGGTCTGGCCCGCCGCTACGGCTTTGCCGCAAGCTTTATGGCCAAGCCTTACGTCGATTATTCAGGCAGCGGGATGCACACCCACTTCTCGGTCATCGACCGCAATGGCCAGAACATCTTTGACGACGGCAGCCAGCAAGGCAGCGCCTATCTGCGTCACGCGGTGGCAGGGTGCATGGATGCGATGCAAGGCAGCACTCTGCTCTTTGCGCCGCACGCCAACAGCTATGACCGCATGGTCCCAGGCAACCACGCGCCGACCAGCATCTGCTGGGGCTACGAAAACCGCACCGCTGCGATTCGTATCCCGTCGGGCGATCCACGCGCGCGCCGGATCGAGCATCGCGTGGCGGGCGGCGACGTGAACCCCTACCTGCTGATCGCGGGCATCCTTGGGGCGGCGATGAACGGCATCGACGATGGCTCCGAACCATGCGAACCCATCAAGGGCAGCGCCTACAATCAGGACCTGCCCCAAGTGCCAAATACGTGGGACAGCGCCATCGAGCGCTTTGAAAAGGACGAGCATATCGCCCGTATTTTCACCCCCGAACTAATCCGCAATTATGTCGCGACCAAACGTCAGGAATTATTTTACATGGCGGAACTGGACGATCGCGAACAGGTTGAGATTTATCTTGATACGGTCTGACGTGGCCGCACTGGCCACGTCCCCACACGACCCCTCAAACACTTTGGTGCCCTATGAAAATCGGTATCCTGCAAACGGGCCATACCCCTGCCGACATGGCAGATATCGCCCCTGACTACGCTCTGCTGTTCCGTGCAATGCTTGGTGAGGACAGCTTTGACTACCGAACCTGGAACGTTGTGGACGGCGACTTCCCCGAAACCATTGACGCGGCGGACGGCTATATCATCACCGGATCGCGCCACGGCGCCTACGAGGATCACCCGTGGATTCCCCCGCTCGAGGATCTGATCCGCCAGATCTACGCCGCCAAGAAGCCTATGTTCGGTGCTTGCTTTGGCCATCAGATTATCGCGCAAGCGCTTGGGGGCAAAGTCGAGAAGTTCAAGGACGGGTGGTCCGTCGGCCTTCAGACCTATGATTTCGGAGACCATACGCTGGACTTGAATGCGTGGCATCAGGATCAGGTGGTCCAGCTACCGCCAGAGGCCCGCGTGGTCGCCTCTAGTCCGTTCTGTAAATTCGCGGCTTTGGCGTGGGGGGACCATGTTTTCACCACACAGGCACATCCCGAATTTCAGTCGGATTTCATCCAAGGCCTGATAGAGTATCGCGGCAAAGGGGTGGTTCCCGACGCGCTCTTGGACAGCGCGACAGACCACCTGACCAAACGCAATGACAATGCGCAAATCGCGAGCAAAGTGACTCGCCTGATGCGCGGAGAGGGCATCTCATGAGTGCGACGCTGAGCAACCTGCCGCCAGCCGTTCAATCCTACCTAGGCGATAACCGCCTCGACGAGGTCGAGTGTATCATCTCTGACCTGCCCGGCATCGCCCGTGGCAAGGCCGTTCCGGCCTCGAAGTTTGCCCGTCAGAACCATTTCTACCTGCCAGACTCGATCTACTATCAAACCATCACCGGTGAATGGGCCGAAGCTGCAGGCGATGAAGGGTTCATAGAACGGGATATGATCCTAAAGCCTGACATGAGCACCGCGACGGCGGCGCCATGGACAGGCGACTGGACGCTTCAGGTGATCCACGATGCATTTGACCGCGCTGGCAACCCGATCTCGTTTTCGCCGCGCAACGTGCTGAAACGAGTCGTCGATCTGTACAAAGCCCAAGGCTGGAAGCCGATCGTCGCGCCCGAGATGGAGTTCTATCTGGTCGCCCCGAATACCAATCCCTCCAAAGCGATTGAGGCGATGATGGGCCGCTCGGGCCGCCCGGCGGCCGCGCGTCAGGCCTATTCGATGTCGGCGGTAGATGAATACGGCCCCGTGATCGACGACATCTACGATTTTGCCGAAGCCCAAGGGTTCGAGATTGACGGCATCACCCAAGAAGGCGGCGCGGGCCAGCTCGAGATCAACCTGCGCCACGGCAGTCCCGTGAAGCTGGCGGACGAGGTGTTCTACTTCAAACGCCTGATCCGAGAGGCCGCTCTGCGTCACAACTGCTATGCGACCTTCATGGCCAAGCCAATTGCGGACGAGCCGGGCAGCGCGATGCACATCCACCACTCGGTGATCGACACCGAAACCGGCGAAAATATCTTCTCTGGTCCTCAGGGCGGGGAAACGGACGCATTTTATCACTTTATCGGCGGGCTCCAGCGCTACCTGCCCGCTGGGATTGCCGTGATGGCCCCCTACGTGAACAGCTACCGCCGCTACGTCAAAGATCATGCGGCGCCGATTAACCTTGAGTGGGCTCGCGACAACCGCACGACAGGCATCCGCATTCCGATCTCGGATGCGCAGTCGCGCCGTGTAGAGAACCGCCTCGCGGGGATGGACTGCAACCCCTATCTGGGGATCGCGATGTCCTTGGCCGCTGGGTATCTTGGGATGATGGAGGGCATTCGCCCGACCAAGCAATTCCGCGGCGATGCTTATGATGGCGACGGCGACTTCGCGCAAACCTTGGGCCAAGCGCTGGATGAATTCGACGACTGCACCAAGCTGCACGAAATCCTCGGGATCGATTTTGCCCGTGTCTACGCCATCGTGAAGCGCGCTGAATACGAAGAGTTCCTGCAAGTGATCAGCCCTTGGGAACGTGAGCATCTGTTGACCAACGTATGAATCTGCTCTTTGCCAACGACCGCCAAGGTCACTACCCGCCAAGCTGGTATGCCGACGTTCTGGATGTGCCAGATGCCCGCCCACCGCTGCGCGGCGAAGCACAGGCCGATGTCTGCATCGTGGGTGCGGGCTACACCGGTCTGTCTGCGGCGTGGCAATTGGCCGAGCGCGGTTTCAAAGTCATCGTGGTCGAGGCGCACCGCGCGGGCTGGGGCGCCTCTGGCCGCAACGGGGGCCAAGTCGGCAGCGGGTTCAACAAAGGTCAGGAATGGCTGGAAGCCCGCATGGGTGCGGGCAATGCCCGCCTGCTGTGGGACCTGAGCCAAGATGCCAAAGCCTTGGTCCGCGCATTGGCGGACGAAGACCCCGCAATCGCCTATCGCCCCGGTGTCGCCCATGCTGAATGGCACGCCAGCGATGTGCCGGACACACAGGCCGACGCGGACCATCTGGCCAAACACTATGGCTATGACCAAGTCGAAAAGCTGGACCGCGACGCCATGCAGGCCCTGATCGGTAGCCCCTGCTATCAGGGCGGCAGTGTCGACTGGGGCGCGGGCCATGTGAACCCGCTCGCCCTTGCTCTGTCGCTCGCACGCAAGGCCGAAGCGGCGGGCGCGACCATCCACGAGAATACGCTGGTCCACCGTGTCGAACCAGGCGCAGACCCCGTCGTGCGCTGTGACAAGGGCTTCGTCCGCGCGAAACACGTGATCCTTGCTGGTAATGGCTATCTGGGCCGTCTGGTCAACGGGGTCACCTCTCGCGTCATGCCGATCAACAACTTCATCGCCGCGACAGAGCCTTTGGGTGACCGAGCCGCCAGCGTTCTGGCCCGCGATATCGCCGTGGCCGACAGCAAGTTCGTGATCAACTATTTCCGCCTATCCGCAGATGGCCGCCTGCTGTTCGGCGGCGGTGAATCCTACGGCTACAAATTCCCGTCAGACATCGAAGGTACCGTGCGCAAACCGCTGGAAACCGTCTTCCCCCAGCTCAAGGGCGTGAAAATCACCCACGCTTGGGGCGGAACGCTCGGCATCAGCGCGCAGCGCTTGCCCGTGTTCGACCGCCCCGCCCAAAGGCTTTGGGCCGCATCGGGTTACTCGGGGCACGGTGTCGCACTCGCCACCTTCTCCGGACGCATTCTGGCCGAGGCGATCAGCGGGGAGATGGGACGTTTTGATGTGCTTAACGCCCTGCCCTCACCGCGTTTTCCAGGCGGCGGCGCGTTCCGGACACCGCTCTTGGTCATGGCCATGAGCTGGTACGCCCTAAGGGACAAGCTGGGTATCTGACGGCGGGGAAGCGCCTGCTTCTGTAGAAAAGGCTTGGTGAAGACACGGGATGCGTTTAGCAATTCCGAAAAGAGTTTTCAGAAAAGCTACAGGAATATGACACAAGCGCCCAACGTCTACGACGCCGAACCCATCCCTGCTGCCGCCCGAGAAGAGATCGAGCGCCTGCTTCAGACAGGGGATCTGTTCCGCTACACCGCGCCCGAAAATGCGCCTGTTGCCCTGCTCGAAGCCGAGTTCGCAGAGCTTCTGGGGTCGAAATATGCGCTCGCCGTGTCCTCCTGTTCGGCCGCTCTGTTTCTATCGCTGAAGGCGCTGAACCTGCCCCGCGACGCACGTGTTTTGATCCCCGGTTTTACTTTTGCAGCTGTGCCATCGTCGGTCGTGCATGCCGATTGCATCCCCGTCCTCTGCGAAGTCGGCGAGAATTACCGCATCGACATCAAGGATTTCGAAACACGTCTGGACGACAACATCAGCGCCGTCATCATCAGCCACATGCGCGGCCACACCAGCGACATGGACGCGATCATGGCGCTCTGCAATGCGCGCGGCATTCCCGTGATCGAAGACGCCGCGCATTCGCTCGGCACGACGTGGCATGGCAAAAACATCGGAACGATCGGCAAAATCGGCTGCTTTAGTTTCCAATCCTACAAATTGGTGAACGCGGGCGAAGGCGGTATTCTGATCACTGACGACGCCTATCTGGTGGCCCGCGCGGTCATCATGTCCGGTGCCTATGAGCACAACTGGAAAAAGCACAAGAGCCGCGCTGGCGACAACACCTCTGATCTGGAAGAGGCGTTCGCCCGTCACCAGAACAAGCTGCCACTGTATAACTTGCGCATGTCGAACCTATCGGCCGTGATCATCCGCCCGCAGCTTCCCGAAGTTGCCCGCCGCGTGCGGGATGGCCGCGCGAACCACGACTATGTCGCTGCGCAACTGAACACCTCAGCTTCGCTGTCGGTGCCTGAAAAGCTGGCCCCCGAAGAGCGGGCACCGGACTCAATCCAGTTCAACTTGATTGGAATGGATAGCGAAGAGGCCAAGACCTTTGCCCGCGTGGCCAAGGAAAATGGTGTCTCTGTGCAGGTGTTTGGACAGTCAATAGACAACGCCCGTGCCTATTGGAACTGGCAATTCCTGCCCGAGATGCCCGACCTGCCCCGCACCCGCGCCATGCTGGAAAACGCCTGCGACGTGCGTTTGCCCGCGCGGCTGTCCAAGGACGATCTGGATTACATTGCACGGACCCTTGTCGCTGCCGCAGAGAGTGCCAAAGAAGAAGCGCGCGCCTACGGGACCTGAGCGGCGCCGGTCGAAATCAGAGTATTTTTGCAAAGCAGAAAGGAGAGCGCATGCTCTCCTTTTTCCGTTAGCGCAGGATCAGTGCGTCCTTGAGCCAAGGGAAGTCGGACAGCGCAGGCGTGACCACATGAGCGGACAGCAGGTCCTTGAGGTGGACTGCAATTTGCGTTGGCAGGTCTCCAAGCAGATCTTGGCGGGCAGTCAGGGAAATATTACGCGACAGCGGTTCAAACGGCAGAGGGAAAACATCAACGCGATCCAGCCAGCGCCGCGCCCGCATCAGCGCAAGAGGCGTCAGGATCGACCAGCCGACCTGCCCCGCGACCAGTGCGAGCACCGAATGGTAGCTGTCGATCTCGAACCGATGCGAAAGCTTCAGGTTCTGACGCACCAAATGTGCAGCAATCATCCGCCCCATCGCCAAGCGTGCCGAGTACTGGATCAACGGCATCGTCCGCAGTTGACCGAGCAAATCATTTTCGGGGTCCACGCGGCCCTTGGGCACGGCCAAGACGAAGGGCTCGGTCAGCAGGGGGTGAACTTCCATCCAATCGGCCTCTGCCCCCATTTCCGCCGCAACAACAATGTCGAGCGCCCGATCATCGAGCTGCCCGTACAGCGCGTGGGACGGCCCCGTCTCCAGCAGGAACTGGCTGCCTGAAATATCATTTGCAAGGCGTGTGATCAGCGCGGGTGTGACGTCAGCCTCCAGATCCTCGATCATGCCAAGGCGCAGACGGGTCAACGAGGATAGGTCCGACATCGCAAGTTCAGCGCGCGCCAGAGCCGCTTCGTTCAGGATCGCACTAGCGCGGCGACGAAACACCTCGCCCGCCGGTGTGAGTGACATGGGCCGCGCGTTGCGCACCATCAGTGTGGTGCCCAATGCGGTCTCTAGGCTCGTTAATTGTTGGGACACGGTAGAGGGGCTGGTCCCCAATCGGCGCGCGGCGGCAGAGATCGCGCCTTCTTCGGCCGCGGCCACAAAGACCTCGATCCCCCAGAGGGTGATCCTTCCCGGGGAATCGACCATTGTTTACTTGCTCATCTTCGACAGCTTGGCCTGCAATTCGGCGAGTTGCTTCTTGATGTCATCAAGGCCCTGCTCGCCGCCATCCTCGCGTTCCGGCGAACTGCTGGCCCAGTTGCCCGCAAGACCGCCAGTCATCGCCTTGAGAAAGGCTTGTTGCTGCGCCTGCATCGCTTCGAAACCTGGCATTTTGGCCATCGGGTTCATGGCCGACATGTTTTCGACCATCTTGGATTGGCCGTCCTGCAGCATTTCGAACGACATAGCCAAGAATTGCGGCACAACGCTGGTGGCCTGCGTCGTATAGCTGCGCACCAGATCGTTGAGCACAGCCAAAGGCAGGACGCTTTCGCCCTTGCTTTCATGTTCGGCAATAATCTGGAGCAAATATTGACGGGTTAAATCGTCGCCCGATTTCAGATCGACAATCTTTACCTCGCGGCCACCGCGAATGAACCCTGCAATGTCTTCCAGCGTGACGTAATCGCTGGTTTCCGTGTTGTACAAACGGCGACTTGCGTAACGTTTGATCAAAAGCGGTTTATCGTTATCCGACAAGGACTCCCCTCCCATGCTGCATCGCTGCAAAAAGCCTAGGACGTAAAAATAAAAAAAGAAAGGGCAGGCTTACGCCTGCCCTTAACTTACCGGATTGTTGGGCGGGAGGGCACCCTATATCCGGGCCTTCATCACTTCGCTGCTGCGGTCGCTTTTTTAGCGGTCGCGGACATCTCGGTGGTCGCTTTCTTAGCAGCGGCGGTCATTTCTTCGCTCATGTCCTTGCCGGCAGCCATCATCAGCTCAACGGTTTCGGTCTGAACTTTTTTCGCAACTTCAGCGAAAGCAGCCATGTTCTCGGCAGCCATTTCAGCCGACGCGCTTGCGAAATCGGTCATCGCTTTGGCGTAGTCTGCAGGCTCGGACTTGGCTTTGGTCAGTTCGCTCATCTTGGTCAGAGCGTCTTTGGTCCACTTGGTGGAAATCTCGGTCGACTTTTCAGCCGCGTCCAGTGCGACAGCCGACAGCTTCTCCGACAGAGCAGCCTGCGACTTGAACGAGCCTTCCATGGCCGACATGTCCATGGGGAATGCGCCCATCATGTCTTTGATCATTGCGGTGAAGTCAGGTGTCTTAGCAGTCATAGTTCCAAATCCCTTTTCTTGCTGTGTTCGGGCCCACCCCGTTGATCAGCTAAATCCAATATGGATGCTGCACTGCAGAAAATCAAGTTTTTTTTCTGCAGTGCAGCAAAACAGGGAAAAGGTTATGGCCCTCAACCGGTTGACTGCATGGTCACATAGGTACCGGGCGCGTCTGCAAGCACAGGATGATTAGAATCACCCTCTTCCCGCGCAGGGATTTGCTTACCAGAACGGTTCGCCAGCCATTCATCCCAGCGGGGCCACCACGATCCTGGCGTGAACTCCGCCTCGGCGCGCCAGTCATCCGGCTCCACCGCAATCTTGGTGTGGGTGTAGTGACCGTACTTGCCCTTGGAGGGCGGGTTTACGATACCCGCGATATGACCGGACTGGGACAGGATAAAGGTCTTGGACCGGCTGCCCATCTTGCGCACACCATTAAAGCTCGCCTTCCACGCAGCGATATGGTCAGTCTCGCAGGCAATAGCGCAGATCGGGACAGTGACATCCTTAATGTTCAGCACTTCACCGCAGATCTCGATCCCGCCATCGACGAATTTGTTCTTCTGGCACAGGTCCCGCAGATATTGGATGGCCATCGCGCCCGGCAGGTTCGTACTGTCGCCATTCCAGAACAGCAGATCGAACGCCGGCGGCGCTTCGCCCTTCATGTACCGATTGATTGCCGGACCGTAGATCAGGTCATTCGACCGCAAGAAGCTAAAGGTCCGCGACATGAAGAAACTGTTCAGATAGCCCTCGGCCATCGCCTCTTCTTCGATGCCATCCACGAAGTCATCGCCCAGGAAGACTGTGAACTCCCCCTGATCCGAGAAGTCGGTCAGCGTTGTGAAAAGTGTCGCCGACTTGATCGGAGTTTCGCCCCGCTTCTTTAACAGCGCCATCGTCAGCGACAGCGTGGTGCCCGCAATACAGTAACCCACGGCGTTCACCTGCTTGACGTTGCAGATGTCGCGCACTTCGTTGATCGCGGTCAGGTAGCCGTCGGTGATGTAGTCATCCAGCTTCACATCGCGGTAGGACGCATCAGGATTGATCCAGCTCACCACAAAGACAGTGTAGCCCTGATCAACCGCCCATTTGATCATCGAGTTCTTTTCCTTCAAGTCGAGGATGTAGAACCGGTTGATCCACGGCGGGAAGATCAGCAGCGGAATTTCATGAACAGTGTCGGTGGTCGGGCTGTACTGCACCAACTCGAACATGTGGTTCCGGAAGACGACCTTGCCGGGCGACGTTGCAATATTGCCGCCCACCTCGAATGCTTTTTCGTCAGCCAACGTCACCAAGAGGCGACCGTCATTCGCTTCTAGATCGCGAACGAGGTTCTCCAAACCATCCACAAGGCTCTGCCCCTCGGTCTCGACCGCGCGCTCCAGCGCATCAGGGTTCGTCGCGAGGAAGTTCGTCGGCGCCATCAGATCCACGATCTGCTGCGAGAAATACCGCAGGCGCTTGCGATCAACATCGTCCAGATCGACCACATCATCGACCGCTTTGGAGATCGCCTCGGAATTGAGCAGATACTGCTGCTTAACATAGTTGAAATACGGATGGCTCTGCCACATCGGGTTGGCAAAGCGTTTGTCCTTGGGGCGTTCGGCCTCTTCGGTGCCGCCCGTCAGCCCTTGGGTCAGGGCTTGCTGCGCTTCCATATAGTGTTGAAGCGACTTGCCCCAGTACTCGACCTGATGCTCCAAAATCTTGGTCGGGTTCTGTACCCATTCCGCCCAGTAGCCCACTGCGGCCTTCATATACAGATCCTGACCTGGGCCCTGAAGGGCAGGATTTACGGCCTTATAATGCGAAAGTGCTGTAACAAGACGCTTGGAAAGTTCTTCGATTTTCGAAATGTTCTCATTCAAACGGACTAGCTCAGTTCCAGTATCGCCGTCGTGCGTTGTCATGCCTGCGATTCCCCCCTACTCTGTTTGCACCATAGCGTTGCAGGCCGGAGGGGGCAAAGTGACGATTTGAACCGGGCCGACCGGCAACCGAAGGAGAACACCATGCGCTATATGGCGACATATGATCTGATGGAGACGGTTCGCAACACGAACCAATGGCTTGGCGCAACAGCCAAAGCGATCGCAGGCTATCCGGCCATCGCAGCGTTTCCGAACCCTGTCTTCCAGTGGATGGGAGCATGGGGTGAAGTGACCGAGCGTAGCTTTGCCCGCATGGTCACCAAGCCTGACTGGGGTATTCATTCGTATACCTGCGAAGATGGACGCGACCACATTGTCACCGTGGACACCATCGTCGAACGCCCCTTTGGCGATCTGGTCCATTTCCACGTGCTCGGACGCCCCGAAAAGCCGCGCAAAGTGCTGCTGGTTGCCCCAATGTCGGGCCACTACGCGACCCTCTTGCGCTCGACCGTTGTCAGCCTGTTGCCCGACTGCGAAGTCTACTGCACCGACTGGCACAACGCCCGTGATATCCCTGTTTCTGCAGGGAAATTCGACGTCGAGGACTATACCCTCTACCTCGTCGACTTCATGAAAGAGCTTGGTCCCCAGACCCACGTGATCGCCGTTTGTCAGCCTGCGCCCCTGACCCTTGCCGCGACCGCGTATCTGGCCGAAGAAGACCCGGCAGCACAGCCCTCTTCGCTGACGCTGATCGGCGGTCCGATCGACCCCGAGGCCGCGCCCACCGACGTCACCGATTTTGGCAATCGCGTCACCATGGGTCAACTCGAAGAGATGATGGTCCAGCGCGTTGGCTTCAAATATCCCGGCGTCGGCCGTCAGGTGTACCCCGGCCTTCTGCAGCTCACCTCCTTTATGGCGATGAACGCGGAAACCCACTCCAAGGCGTTCACCGACCAGATCATGCGCGCCTCCAAGGGCGAGTCTCGTGACAACGACCGGCACAACCGTTTCTACGACGAATACCTCGCCGTGATGGACATGCCGGCGGAATTCTACCTGTCGACCGTCGAGCGAATCTTTAAAAACTGCGAGGTGGCAAAGAACACATTCGTGGTCGCGGGCAAGCGTGTGGACATCGGCAAAATCACCGATGTGGCCGTCAAGACGGTCGAAGGTGCCAAGGATGACATCTCTGCGCCTGGACAATGTGTCGCAGCGCTGGACCTGTGCACCGGCCTGCCCGACAACATGAAGGCCAGCCATCTGGAGCCCGACGCAGGCCACTACGGCATCTTTGCGGGCAAGAGCTGGCGCAACAACATCCGCCCCCTTGTGCTCGAATTCATCGACGCGAACCAGCGGACCAAGGCGAAAGCCGCCGCCGAGTAAGCATCGGCACACCAGAACGAACATCAGGGCCAGTCGCATCCGCGTCTGGCCTTTTTCTTTGCGCACTGGTTCAGCGAAACCCGTTACCTGAATTTACACACTCAATCTGAGCGGGAAAAGTTGTCCCAATCAGCCGCGTTAACTTTCACATCCGCAAATCTGCATCATCCTTCGGATATATTCCTATCCAAACGGGAAAACGCACAAGATACAGCGCGATAGGAAAAGTTTTCCATAGGATGTTAAGACCTATTCAGATCTGTGCACCGAGTTATCCACAGGCTGCCGTGTTTTCCCCGTAACTCTGGTCGACAGCTAGACCCGCGCTGTGACCTCCAAAATGCTATTGGCGATTAACTTCAGACAATCTGGCGCCGAGAACGAGTGATCCGCGCCATCCACCAGCGTCAGTCGCATGTCCGCGCCCTCTGCATGGTCGAGCAGCTTCACCGCCGTCGCAACAGACACCGAGGTATCCGCCGTCCCTTGCAAAAACCGAACGGGGAAAGGCAGCGGCAGCGGCGTACGTAGCACCAACTGATCCCGCCCATCCTCGATCAGACGCTTAGTGATGATGTAGGGCTCATCGTAATCCGACGGCAGCGCGATCTGGCCGTCCGCCTCCAGCGCCGCGCGCTGCTCTTCGGTGAAGCCAGCCCAAAAGCCATCCTCGGTAAAATCAGGTGCCGCAGCGATCCCCACCAGACCACAAACGCGCTGAGGGATGCGTTGGGTCATCAGCAGACTGATCCAGCCGCCCATGCTGGAGCCCACCAAAACCTGCGGACCAGCGGTCAGAGTTTCGATCACCTCCTGCGCATCCGCCGCCCAATCGCCAATCGCGCCGTCCCCAAACTTTTCCGAAGACTGACCGTGTCCCGAATAATCGAACCGCAGAAACGCGCGCCCTTGGGACTTCGCCCACTCTTCCAGCCAGACGGCCTTGGTCCCGTCCATATCGGACTTGAAGCCCCCCAGAAACACGATGCCCGGCTCTGTGCCTTCGGTCCGGTGATAGGCGATCTTGCGACCGGTCGAGGTCGTCAGGAAGCTGGGGGTGGTCATAGGTGTCTCCTTTGATTGCGGCGCCACCATATGCAGCGCCGCTGGGGGCATCAACTTATTCGACTTCGCGCATCGACAGGGCCGAGGCGACAGCCGCCAGTGACATCACGCCGAACACCACGAGCGCCCACTGCGCTGAAATCAGCGCGGCCAAACCTCCGCCAAGTCCAGCGACCAGCAGCAGCGTTCCGATCACCGTATTAGACAGGGCGGCATAGGCTGCCTTTTCGTCCTTTGGGGCCATGTCCACCAGATAGGTCGAGCGTCCCTGACGCACCCCATGATAGGCGATCATCAACACGAACAGCACGCCTGGAATGGCATAGGGCGTGTCGCCGTAGTCCATCCAAGACAGCGCCACGCCGCCAAAGAGCGCCAGCGCCGCGACAAACCCGGCCAAGGCCAGAACCTTGCGGCTGGACCGATCCGACAGGCGCCCCCAGACATACGAACTCAGGAAACTGGCCGCCGCGCTGGCGACCAACATCGCGCCAAGCTGCTCCAGTTCGGCCCGCTCCGAGATCACCACCAGATAGGGCGGCGCCAGTGCAGTTCCGACCAGCAAGCCACGCGTAATGATGAACCGGCGCAAGTCCTGTTCTTGCCACAAGAGCTTGATATCAGGCAGCCCGCCGCGATCATCTGTTTCGCTCTTCTCTTCGTTCAGGGTCGAAAAAAGCCCAGCCGCCAACAGCCAAAGCACGGCAGCCAGAGCGATGGCGCTGATCACCAGCACCTCGCTCGCGCCTTGCCAGATCAGGATCGCGGCAAACACCAGAACCGCCGCCGAACTGGCCGTTCCTGCGGTCCCCGTGATTGCCCCGCGCCGCGATTTGCCAACTGTTTTGCCCAAGATTTCCTTGAAACTGACCGAACACGCACTGCGCGCGACGGCCAAAACAGCCAGCGCAGCACAAATCATCGCCCCCGCCGCAGCGCCTTGGACCATCAGCGCGACCAGCACGATCACCGCAGCCGCGATCCCCTGCCCTGCGCTGCCCACGGTCCACGCCCATTTCTTGTGACGCAGACGCCCAACCCATCCGGCCAAGAACATTTGCGGCAGCAGCGCCCCCGCCTCTCGGATCGGAACCAGAAGCCCCACAAACACCGCAGGCGCGCCCAAGGCATTGAGCAGCCAACTCAACACCAGCTTCGGGTCAATCAGCCCATCCGCGACCTTGGTCATGCTCAGCGATGCCATGTGGCGCAGCCCATTGGGGGCCTCGGCCTGTTGGGCGTGGTCACTCAGGTCGGGCGCGTCATCCTCTGCGCCGCTGAGTGCTTCGAAAACCTCTGCAGAAATGTCTTTTGTCATCAATCGGAACCTAAACTTGACTTGCCTACCCCATGCGGTCACATAGCCCGCGAAACCAAACCCGCAACCGGGCGTTCCGTGGGCGCCAAACCGACGAGGAGCATCAAGGCTTATGGCCCAGATTTCCCTGACCTTCCCCGATGGAAACTCTCGCGAATACGACGCAGGCGTCACGCCCGCGCAAGTCGCTGAATCGATCTCCAAGTCACTGCAGAAAAAAGCAATCAGCGCGACCGTGAACGGCGCGCATTGGGACATGCAGTGGCCGATTACCGAAGACGCCAGCGTCGCCATCCACACCATGCAGGATGACACCCAAGCGCTGGAACTGATCCGCCACGATCTGGCGCACATCATGGCCCGCGCCGTGCAGGAAATTTGGCGCGACGTCAAAGTCACCATCGGCCCCGTGCGCGACAACGGCTGGTTCTACGACTTCGACCGAGAAGAGCCCTTCACCCCCGAGGACCTTGGCCAAATCGAAGCCAAGATGAAGGACATCATCAACGCCCGCGACGCCGTAACCACTGAGGTCTGGGACCGCGAACGCGCGATCAAATACTACGAGGATCGCGGAGAACCCTTTAAGGTCGAGCTGATCAACCGCATCCCCGAAGGCGAAGACCTGCGGATGTACTGGCACGGCGACTGGCAGGATCTGTGCCGTGGCCCGCACCTGCAAACCACCGGTCAGGTGCCCGCGGATGGCTTCAAACTGACCCACGTGGCTGGTGCCTACTGGCTGGGAGACAGCTCGCGCCCGATGCTGCAGCGCATTTACGGTGTGGCGTTCAAGAACCGCAAAGACCTCAAGGCATGGGAAACCATGATGGAAGAGGCCGCTAAGCGCGATCACCGCAAACTTGGCAAGGATATGGGCCTGTTCCACCTGCAAGAAGAGGCGCCCGGCCAGATCTTCTGGCACCCGAACGGCTGGAAAATCTACACCACCCTGCAGGACTACATGCGCCGCCAGCAAGAACGCGACGGCTATGTCGAGGTGAACACCCCGCAAGTCGTGGACCGCAAGCTGTGGGAAAAATCGGGGCACTGGGACAAGTATCAGGAAAACATGTTCATCGTCGAAGTTGACGAAGATCATGCCCGCGAAAAGGCGATCAACGCTCTGAAGCCCATGAACTGCCCCTGCCATGTGCAGGTGTTCAATCAGGGTCTGAAATCCTATCGCGACCTGCCCCTGCGCATGGCCGAATTTGGCAGCTGTGCACGTTATGAGCCCTCGGGCGCCCTGCACGGCATCATGCGTGTGCGCGGCTTTACCCAAGATGACGGCCACATCTTCTGCGCCGAGGACCAGATCGAGTCCGAAACCGCCAAGTTCATCGCCTTCTTGTCCAAGGTCTATGCAGACCTCGGCTTCCACGACTGGACCATCAAACTGTCCACCCGCCCCGAAAAGCGGATTGGCAGCGATGAAAGCTGGGACTTCGTGGAAAAGGCCCTTGGCGATGCCTGCCGCGCGGCGGGTTATGACTACGAAATCCTCGAGGGCGAAGGCGCGTTCTACGGTCCCAAGCTCGAGTTCACCCTGACCGACGCGATCGGCCGGAACTGGCAGTGCGGCACCCTGCAGGTTGACCCCAACCTGCCCGAACGTCTGGACGCCAACTTCATCGGCGCAGACGGATCCAAGCACCGGCCCTACATGCTGCACCGTGCCTGCCTTGGCTCGTTCGAACGCTTTATCGGCATCCTGATCGAAAACTCAGCAGGGAAACTGCCCTTCTGGCTGGCCCCGCGCCAAGTGGTTGTCGCATCCATCGTTTCGGACGCGGACGGCTATGTCCAAGAGGTGGTCGACGCACTCAAGGCCGTTGGCGTCCGCGCCGAAGCCGACTTCCGCAACGAGAAGATCAACTACAAGGTCCGCGAGCACTCGCTCGGCAAGGTGCCTGTGATCATCGCGGTCGGCATGAAAGAAGTCGAAGAGCGCACCGTCTCGGTCCGCCGGTTGGGGGAAAAGCAGACCTCCATGGCGACGCTGGACGAGATCGTCACCACCCTGAAGGCCGAAGGCACCCCGCCCGACCTGAAGTAAGCTCTAAAACATCAAAGGCCGCCCCAATCGGGCGGCCTTTTTCATGGCTTGGCTGGCGGCGGTTACCCTACCAGTTCCGCCTGCACATCCTTGCCCCAACCCAACCACATCTGGTCGCCCTCTTCGATCAAGGGGCGCTTCATCAGGGTCGGATGCTCGGCGATCAGATCCAGCGCCGGACGGGCACGCTGATCCTCGTCCAACTGCCGCCACGTGGTGCTCGACTTATTCACCAGCTTGTCGCCAAAGCGCCCATAAGCCCGCTCCAGCACCTCTGGCGCAACTCCATCCTTGCGCACATCGACGTATTTGGCATCGGGCAGCGCTTTGACCGCTTTGCGGCAAGTATCACAGGTCTTTAGCCCATAGAGGATCATTCGCTTCTCCTATTTTTTTGCCACTTTCGAGAAAGTGACGGCGAATACAACTGTGTTTTGCTTGATTTTTACGTTGGGCATGCAACGCTGGAGTTGTGACCACCTCGAAGCAGCCGAAACCTCGGAGCGAGTCGTTTGACTGTCGCGTGGAAGTTACGCCAAGGCCCCGCTGCGCGGGGAAGACGACTAGAAGGAGTAAGGGGCTATGCCCACAGGAACCGTCAAGTGGTTCAACACCACCAAAGGATATGGCTTTATCGCGCCCGATGGCGGCGGCAAGGACGTGTTCGTACACATCTCTGCAGTAGAGCGGTCGGGTCTGACCGGTCTGGCTGACAACCAGAAAGTGGGCTACGAGCTGAAAGAAGGCCGTGATGGCCGCCAGATGGCAGGCGATCTGACCCTCCTCTGACTTCGAGGCATTCTACCCATTGAATTTATAATCCGAGGCGCCCTCCGTGCCTCGGTTTTTTTGTGCGTGGCTTAGTCCTGCGGGGCGCGCATGATGCAGGACTTCGACAACTGCACCTGGCGAATCGTGGCCATCTGTCCTTTGTGAAGCGCAACCTCTTCGTGGGCATCGCCGGTCAGTCTGGACACGGGGACAAAGGCAATCGCAACACCGGCGGCATCCGCCGCCACAGCCTCGCGCTGGCGTTTTTCTGCGTCGGCGAGTTTGGCAGCCGCTTCGATTCTACGCGCCTCTAGCGCGCGACAGTCCAGATCAGCGTAGGCCGCAGGCAACACAGTCGCCGGCTCGATTTTCGACGGCGGCGTCGCGCAGCCCGCCAGCGCGGTAACGGAAATAAAGGCAAGGGTCGTCAATTTCTGCATGGTCATCTCTTTGGGTCTATGTCGGGAAATACCGGAAGGCCAATCGTGACATGCACACTGCAAAAGAGCGGCCACATGGTGGGCCGCCCGCAATTTAATGGGTATTTTTGCCAAGATGAAAAGGCTGATGGTTGCGCGTTAGCCCCGACGCAGGAGTTCCCGTACCGCGCAGCGGGGCGCTTCGGTCCGCAACAGGGTCGTGCCGATCAGCCGCCAGTCCGCATCCAAGACTTCGGGAAAGTGGGTGTCCGGCGCAGTCACTTCGGTGTCCACTTCGGTGATCAGCAAGCGGTCTGCATAGGCCAGCATTTCGCGGTAAATGCCCGCGCCGCCGATGCCGTAGACGCGGCGGTGGCCTGCAGCGTGCGCCATATCGATCGCGTCCTGAACCGAGTCAGCGGTATGTTCGGCGCTGACCTCTTGCGAGGTAACGACGATATTCATGCGATTTTTCAGAGGCTTGAACGGCAGGCTATCCCACGTATTCCGGCCCATGATAATCGCCGCCCCGCTGGTTTCGCGCTGAAAGAACTTCAGGTCTTCGGGCGCCTCCCACGGGATGGTGTTGTCTTTGCCAATCGCGCCGTTTTTGTCGCGCGCTACTATCAGGGAAATCATACGGCCACCGGTGCTTTGATTGCGGGATCGGGGTCGTAGCCGACCACCTCGAAGTCTTCGTATTTGAAGTCGAACAGGGACTGCACATCGCGGGTGATATTTAGCTGCGGCAGCGCCTTGGGTGCGCGCGACAGCTGCAGTTTTACCTGCTCCATGTGGTTGGAATAGATGTGGGCATCGCCAATGGCGTGGACGAAATCGCCGGCCTCGTAGCCCGTTACGTGCGCCAGCATCTTTAGCAACAGCGCATAAGAGGCGATGTTGAACGGCACCCCAAGGAACATATCCGCCGAGCGCTGATACAGCTGTAGATGCATTTTGCGGCCAACAATGCGGACCTGCCACATGGTGTGGCACGGGGGCAGCGCCATGTTCGGCACGTCCACAGGATTCCAAGCGGACACAATCAGGCGGCGGCTGTCGGGGCTGGTGTTGATCATCTCCAGCAGGGTCTGGATCTGGTCGACACCGCCGAAATCGCGCCACTGTTTGCCGTAGACGGGGCCCAAATCGCCGTGCTCGTCCGCCCACTCGTCCCAGATCGAAACGCCGTTGTCCTTGAGGTACTTGATGTTGGTGTCCCCTGACAGGAACCACAGCAGTTCATGGATGATCGACCGCAGGTGCAGCTTCTTGGTGGTGACCAGCGGGAACCCGTCAGCCAGGGAATAGCGCTGCTGCATCCCGAAATAACTGATCGTGCCGGTGCCTGTGCGGTCGGTCGATTGTTCCCCATGGTCGAGAATGGTCTGTAGTGCCTCGTGATACTGCTGCACGGGGGCCTCCGAGTTCGCTGCGTCGTTGCCTGATGTTCTATCGGTGCAAATCAGGAAATGCCAGTTGGCCCTTTGATCATAGACCCACGCCACCTACGTTAGTGCCAAAGACAAAGGAGTTATTATGTCCGTTCGTTATTTGCACACCATGGTCCGCGTGCTGGATCTGGAAAAAACCATGGCCTTTTTCGAACTGCTCGGACTGAAAGAGACCCGCCGCATCGACAATGAAAAAGGCCGCTTCAGCCTTGTTTTCATGGCGCCCGAAGGTCAGGAAGAGTGCCCCGTCGAGCTGACCTATAACTGGGATGGCGATGATGGGCTGCCCTCGGACAGCCGTCATTTCGGGCACCTGGCCTACCGCGTACCGAATATCTACGAGATGTGCCAACACCTGATGGACAATGGCGTGACCATCAACCGTCCGCCCCGCGATGGCCACATGGCGTTTGTCCGCTCGCCCGACAACGTGTCCATCGAACTGCTGCAAGAGGGTGACGCACTGGCCCCCGCAGAGCCTTGGGCCAGCATGGAAAACACTGGTCACTGGTAAGCCACGATCCGCGACACAATGAAAAGGGCCTCCGCAATCGCGTGAGGCCCTTTTCATTTGGCAGACAAAGCATCCCCCCGGCGTTTGTCAGTAGATGTAGCGGATCTGGTCGGTCCAGTAACGTTCTACGCGCTTTAGCGCGCCAGCGATGGTGTCCACCCCGTCCATATCCAGCACGGCCTTGGACTGAAGCCCGTCCGCATGGCGCATGAACAGGTCAGCGACCACATCCCGCACCGCGCGGCCCCGTTCGGTCAGGCGCACGCGCACGGCGCGGCGGTCCATGGCGCAGCGTTCGTGGTGCATGTAGCCCATGTCCACCAGCTTCTTCAGGTTATAGCTGACGTTGCTGCCCTGATAATATCCGCGAGATTTGAGTTCGCCCGCAGTGACCTCGTGTTCACCAATATTGAACAGCAATAGGCCCTGCACTGCATTGATCTCCAGAACGCCGACGCGTTCGAATTCGTCCTTGATGACGTCAAGCAGCAGGCGATGAAGGCGCTCTACCAAGGACAGGGTGTCAAGGTAGCGCGCCATAAAGCTTTGGTCGGCCGACTTGGCCGGAGGCGAATGAAGGACCATCTGATGTCTCCGCAGTTTTTCGATAAAACAGAGACTGAAGGGATAATGCCGAATATTCGGTTAAATGCCCAAGAAGATGGCTAAAATGCGCCTTATTTCGAGAATTGCGTCAAACCGCTCGCGATATCGGTCACCAGATTCAGATACCGCGCAGGGGTTGCCCCCTGCCCGCTCACCCACTGGTACAGGTCATGGTCGTTCTCCTCGAGCAGGTCCTCGTACAGGTCCAGCTCGGCTTCTGACATCTCTGCCAGACGGCGATCCGCAAAAGATTTCAGGATCAGGTCCATTTCCTTGATGCCCCGATAGTTGGAGCGCATGTTCAGGCGCTTCAACCGGGTTTCGTGGGTTTCGGTGACGTCTGTCACTGCTCGATCTCCTTCAGGGTCAGGCGCAGCTTTTTCTCAAGCCGAGCCAGGCGGTCTGCCCCCTGCTGCATCTGGATCTTCATCTCGCGCATCTCGCGCATGATGTCGGTGATCGCGACGGGGACGGCGTTATCCTCTACCGGACCTTCTACGCCATCACCCTCACCGTTCAAGAGCCACATGATCGAAACGTTCAGCAAACCGGCCAACATTTGCAGTTTGTTGGCGCGCGGCTCGGCTGTGTCGTCTTCCCAGCCCTGCAGCGTGCCCAGTTTCACACCCAGCCGTTTGGCCAGTTGCACCTGAGTCATGCTGGCGGCTTCGCGGGCAGCAGCCACGCGATCGCCAAAAGTTGCAGCTTCGGGGCTATACCAGTTATCTCCCATCAGACTCCCTTTCTCGGATCTGTCTTGATTGGTCATCGCGCCGAGACTAGGACAGGCCAGAGCGCTTTTCAAATGACCGAGGTTAAAGAATGTCTTTCCTGTCTACCGCCCTTGACCGAGTAAAGCCGTCGCCCACCATCGCCGTCACGCAAAAGGCGCGGGAACTGGCGGCAATGGGCCGGGATGTGATCAGCCTCGGGGCCGGTGAGCCTGACTTTGACACGCCAGATCACATCAAAGAGGCAGCGAAAGCGGCAATCGACGCGGGCAAAACGAAGTATACGGCCCCCGATGGCATCCCCGAGCTCAAGCAAGCGATCTGTGCCAAATTCGCCCGCGACAACAACCTTGGCTATACGCCCGCACAGGTCATCGTCTGCACCGGCGGCAAGCAGGTTTTGTATAACGCGCTCATGGCGACCCTGAACCCGGGCGACGAAGTGGTGATCCCTGCGCCCTATTGGGTCAGCTATCCCGACATGGTCCGCTTGGCGGGGGGCGAGCCTGTGATCGTCGAATGCGGCATCGAAAACGGCTTCAAAATGACGCCCGCTCAGCTCGAGGCCGCGATCACGCCGAACACCAAATGGTTCATTTTCAACTCGCCCTCGAACCCCACCGGCGCGGGCTACACCGCAGACGAGCTCAAGGGCCTGACCGACGTGCTGCTGCGGCACCCCCACGTGTGGGTGATGACCGACGACATGTACGAACACCTCGCCTTTGATGGCTTTCAGTTCGCGACCCCCGCGCAAGTCGAGCCCCAGCTGTATGACCGCACCCTGACCGTGAACGGGGTGTCCAAAGCCTATGCCATGACCGGCTGGCGCATCGGCTATGCGGCAGGCCCCGAAAAGGTGATCGCCGCCATGCGCAAGATCCAGAGCCAGTCGACCACGAATCCCTGCTCGATCAGCCAGTATGCCGCGCTAGAGGCGCTTAACGGCCCGCAGGACTTTATCGAGCCCAACAACGTGATGTTCAAACGTCGCCGCGATCTGGTGGTCGAGGGGCTGAATGCCGCTGACGGCATCACCTGCCCCGTGCCTAACGGCGCCTTTTACGTCTACCCCAACATCGCGGGCTGCATTGGCAAAACCAGCGCAGGCGGGACCAAGATCGAAACGGACGAAGATTTCGCCACCGCCCTTCTCGAAGAAGAAAACGTGGCTGTCGTATTTGGCGCAGCGTTCGGCTTGTCTCCGAACTTCCGCATCAGTTACGCTACCTCGGACGAGGCCCTCCAAGAGGCCTGCACCCGCATCCAGCGGTTCTGTGCAAATTTGAAATAAGCCCATAGACGAGAGCGATTTATGTCGACCGAACTGCCCCCATACTATTTCCGTGTCCGAGAAAACGGGGCCTTTGTGTTTCGTGTGGACACCGAAAACCGCATGCGCCGGATTGAAATGGACCAGATCGCCGTTGTGAACATCCGCAACGGCGAGGTCAAACCCCATGGCGACCGCGCCCTCACCGACGAAGACCTGCGCGTTATCCGTGCTTGGATGAAGGAACGGACCGAAACGGTTTCGCAGCGCCAGATCGACGACATCCTGCGCACCGTCGATCACCTGAACCTGACCACACACTGGGCCCAGACCAAAGCCACCGATGATCAGCTTGAACAGATTTCGGATTCGCTGCTGCTGGCCATGCACGATCTGCGCACCGTTCTGACCCGCAAGAAAGCGGAACGCGTTCTGGCCGCCCAAGCGGCCGCCGGAAACACCGAAAACTAGGCCGCCTCGGCCTCTAGCGCCGCTTCGGCAGCGCGAATCTTTGGCATGCTGACCAGCCAGAAGCGGCCCATCAACAACACAGCCGCACTCGCCAAGCCCAGCACCAGCCCCAGCCACACGCCCTGCGCGCCCCAGTCCAGCCAGAAGCCGAACGCCAGACCCGCCGGCGCGCCAATGCCCCAGTAGCTGAACGCCGCGAACCACATGGGCAGCGTTGTGTCCTGCAGCCCACGCAGCAAACCGATGGCCAGAACCTGCGCCGCGTCCACGAACTGGAACGCCGCCGCCATCGCCATCAAGGCCACGCCGACCGCCAGAATAGCGTCGATCTGCACCTCGTCCTTGCGCATGAACAGCATGATCATCTCTTCGGGGAAAACCAGCATCAGGATCACCGCAATCACCGACACGCCAAAGGACAGCGTCATCGCCGCAATGCCTCCGCGCGCCAGATTGACCGCGTCCTTGCGTCCATAGGCCGTGCCTGCACGCACCGTCGCCGCATTCGACAGCCCCATGTGGACCATAAACGTGGCCGTCGCCACCTGCAGCACGATCCCGTGCGCGGCCAAGGGCACAGCCCCCAGCCAGCCCATCACAACCGCCGCAAAGGCGAACAACGTCACCTCGCTCAAGGCTGTGACACCGATCGGCACGCCCAGCTTCAGCACCGTCAGGAACACGTCCCAATCGGGGCGCCACATCCGCTGGAACAGCGCATGTTCGGGCAGCACTCGCAGCGCGTACCACACGCAGCCAATCAGCGACACAACCTGCACCGTGACCGAGGCCAAGGCCGCCCCGCGCACGCCCATTTCAGGCGCGCCCCAGTTCCCGAAAATCAGCGCGTAGTTCACGATGGCATTCGCCACCGCCGCCGCGATCGTGATCCACAGCACCACCGCCGTCCGCTCGAGCGCGGCCAGATAGCTTTTCATCACGTTCACGAACAGGCCGGGCAACATGCCCCACCCCGCAATCCGCAGATAATCCTGCGCCAACTGGGCCAGATCCTCTTCTTGCCCCATCAGGACGAGCAGCGGCTTGGACCAGATGAAAAACGGCAGACACAGCAGGCTGAACAGAAAACTCAGCCACAGCCCCATCCGTGTCTGACGGCGCACCGCGACCTCGTCCCCCTCGGCCTGCGAGGCCGCGACCAACGGCATCACCGCCCACGCGAACCCCGACCCAAGGATGAACAGCGTCATAAACAGCGAGGTGGCCAGAACCACCGCCGCCAATTCTTCGACCCCGTAGCGCCCCAGCATCAGCGTGTCGGTCGCCCACACGACAAACTGCGCCAGATGCCCGCCGATCAGCGGCAGGCCCAGCAGCAGCGTGGCGCGAAAGTGGGTGGAATACGGGAGTGCTACATTTTTGACCATGCGGTCGGCATAGAGCGCCCCCACCATCCGGGCAAGATGTTTCCCCTGCCCGAATGCACACATATTCTTGCGTTTTTATGCCCGCAGAAATGCAGCCTTACGCATCGTCCCCAGTGCGCCGCGTATCGGGGTGCAGCGCGGTCCCCAGAATATGCTCTGACTTGTGGATCACGTGGCTTGCGCCCCCCACGATCAAGGGATCCGGCGCCTTGACGATCTTGGGGTCCTTGTCCGGATAATCGAGGGTGCTCAGGAAGTGGCGCATACAGTTGATCCGCGCCCGCTTCTTGTCATCGGACTTCACAATGGTCCAAGGCGCATCCGCCGTGTCAGTGTAAAAGAACATCGCCTCCTTGGCTTCGGTATAGTCGTCCCACTTGTTCAGGCTGGCCTTATCGATCGGCGACAGCTTCCACCGCTTCAAGGGGTCGGTCTCGCGGGCCTTGAATCGGCGGCGCTGCTCCTCTTGGGTGACCGAGAACCAGTACTTGTACAGCTTGATCCCAGACCGCACGAGCATCCGCTCCAGATCAGGAGCCTGACGCATGAACTCCAGGTATTCATTGGGCTCACAGAACCCCATGACCCGCTCAACCCCCGCGCGGTTGTACCAAGAGCGGTCATACAGAACCATTTCGCCCACGGTGGGCAGCTCTTTGACGTAGCGTTGGAAATACCACTGGCCCTTCTCTTCCCATGTGGGCTTGTTCAGGGCCACCACGCGCGCCGCCCGCGGATTCAGATGCTCCATGAACCGCTTGATCGTGCCGCCCTTGCCCGCCGCATCACGGCCCTCGAACAGCATCACGAACCGCTGCCCCGTCTCCTGCGCCCACAGTTGCACCTTCAGCAGCTCGGCCTGCAGCTTTGCCTTTTCCCGCTCATAAGCGCGGCGCGACATCTTGGTGTCGTACGGATACTCGCCGGTTTCAAAGGCGCGGCGCACCTCCTCGGGCGTGGCCGCATGTGGCCGGCGCACTGTCTCTTTGGTCAGCGCAGGCGGCGCGTCTTGCGGCGCAGCAGGCACCGCATCCACTGGCGCGGCGACCACCTCCGCCAGACCACTCTCTTCGTTCAGGGACCCCATTGCCTCTTCCATCCTGCGCTCCTTTTTCAACACGCCGGAACTATGCAGGCACGGGCCCGCGCGCGCCTTGCGATGGGTCAAACACACCCCTGCAATTTCCGCAGCCCTCTTGCACCGCAGACGCATAACGCGCTTAGTCCGTCGGCCCTTGCAACTATTTGCAAAACTGCCGTGCCGACCCTTCAGAACTGCTAAGCCAAAGGTCACGTATTCCCGACCACCGTCACTTTGCGTAACCATTCCTGCCCGTCAGATGCTAAGCTTCCCCAACAATCACTGGCAATTTTAGGCATTCCGATGACCGTGTTCTGGGGATATTTCCTCTGCGCGATGGCGACCTGCGTCATCATCGCGGGGGACTACTATTTCAAACTCGCTGTAGAAGAGGGACAGGGACTCGTCTCGCCCAAGGTCCTCCTCGGCTGCGCCCTCTATGCGGCCTCAGCAGGGCTCTGGTTCGTCTCCATGCGGTTCATCTCTCTGGCCCAAGTGGGGGTCGCGGCCTCGATCTTTACCCTTCTGGCCCTTACCGCCCTCGGGCATGTCTTTTTCGAAGAACGCATCGCCCACCGCGACGTCATCGGCATCACCCTTGCCATCGGCGCGGTACTTGTCATGGCCCGCACCGCCTAAGTCCCCGGTTTTCGCGCAGTGCCTCATTCTTTCTGCTTTGCCTAAATACTCACGGCACCACGCTGCAGCAGGCGCTCTCTATCCGTTTCCCCGTATGCCCTCCGCTTGCAGCGCCCCTACAAGGTGCTGTATCTCTAGCGCTCAAAGCTACCAAGGAAAGCGAGCAGCATGGCCGACGATCTTCTGAACGGGACCGAACCGGAAACCTATGACGCCTCCTCGATCGAGGTGCTCGAAGGTCTGGAGCCCGTCCGCAAACGCCCCGGCATGTATATCGGCGGCACCGACGAACGCGCCCTGCACCACATGGTGGCTGAAATCCTCGACAACTCTATGGACGAGGCCGTGGCCGGCCACGCCAACCGCATCGAAGTCGAATTCCACGAGGATTACGCAATCTCGGTCCGCGACAACGGCCGCGGCATCCCGATCGACCCCCACCCCAAATTCCCGGGCAAATCCGCGCTCGAGGTTATCCTCTGCACCCTCCACGCAGGCGGCAAATTCTCGAACAAGGCCTACTCGACCTCCGGCGGTCTGAACGGCGTCGGCTCCTCGGTCGTGAACGCCCTCTCCGATTCGATGGTCGTGCAGGTCGCCAAAAACAAAGAGCTCTTCGAACAGCGTTTCTCCCGCGGCGTCCCCCAAGGCCCCGTGGAAAAAATCGGCGCCGCCCCGAACCGCCGCGGCACCACCGTGACCTTCCACGCGGACCCCGAAATCTTTGGCTCGCTCAAACTCAAACCCGCCCGCCTCTACAAGATGGTCCAGTCCAAGGCCTATCTGTTCTCGGGCGTGGAAATCCGCTGGAAATCCGCCATCGACGACGGCCAAACCCCGACCGAGGCGACATTCCACTTCCCCAACGGCCTCTCGGACTTCCTGAACGAAACGCTGAAAGACGCCTCCACCTACGCCGACCGCCCCTTCGCGGGCAAAGTCAGCTTCGAGGATAAATTCAACGTCCCCGGCTCGGTCGAATGGGCGATCAACTGGACCCCCAGCCGCGACGGCTTCATCCAGTCCTACACCAACACCGTCCCCACCCCCGAGGGCGGCACCCACGAATCCGGCTTCTGGGCCGCGATCCTCAAGGGCATCCGCGCTTACGGCGAACTGGTAAACAACAAAAAGGCGGCCCAAATCACCCGCGAGGATCTGACCACCGGCGGCTGCGCCCTCCTGTCGATCTTCATCCGCGAACCCTCCTTCGTCGGCCAGACCAAGGACCGCCTGTCCACCGAAGAGGCCGCCAAATGGGTGGAAAACTCGGTCCGAGACCACTTTGACAACTGGCTCGCCAACGACACCAAATCCGCGGGCGCCATCCTCGACTATCTCGTCCTGCGCGCCGAAGAGCGCCTCCGCCGACGCGCCGAAAAGGAAACAGCCCGCAAAACCGCCACCAAAAAGCTGCGCCTGCCGGGAAAGCTCGTGGACTGCTCCGCCTCCAACCGCGCCGGCACCGAACTCTTTCTGGTCGAGGGCGACTCGGCGGGCGGCTCGGCCAAGATGGCCCGCGACCGCAAAACCCAAGCCCTCCTGCCCCTGCGCGGTAAAATCCTGAACGTCCTTGGCGCGGCCAGCTCCAAACTCGGCTCGAACCAGGAAATCAACGACCTGACCCAAGCGCTCGGCGTTGGCCTCGGCACCCGCTTCCGTGTTGACGACCTGCGCTACGACAAGATCATCATCATGACCGATGCGGACGTCGACGGCGCGCACATCGCCGCGCTGCTGATGACCTTCTTCTTCACCCAGATGCGCCCCATGATTGACCACGGCCACCTCTATCTGGCCTGCCCGCCCCTCTACCGCCTGACCCAAGGCGCAAAACGCGTCTACTGTCAGGACGAGGCAGAGCGCGACGAATGGCTGGCCAAAGGCCTCGGCGGCCGCGGCAAGATCGACGTCAGCCGCTTCAAAGGCCTAGGCGAGATGGACGCCAAAGACCTCAAGGACACCACCATGAACCCCGCCACACGGCAACTCATCCGCGTGTCCATCGACGAAGACCTGCCCGGCGAAACCGGAGACCTCGTCGAGCGCCTCATGGGCAAAAAGCCCGAACTGCGCTTTGAATACATCCAAGAGAACGCGAAGTTCGTCGAGGATGTGGATGTTTAGATGATACCATCGCTACGGCGTTTAATTGATCGTCGTAGCGGCTCATACTCAGTGTCTTCGTACCAAAGTCCTTTGAAAGTCGCAGGAGTTACTCTTGCCTTGGCGTCTTCTTTAAATTTTTCGTCCCAAGCCTTGTTGCCAAGACTCAATATTAGAAAGAATTTTTGAATTTCAAAACTTCCAACCAGTGGGTTCGTTGCATAGGTCGTGTCTTTAAGTAAAATACCTAGTTCCGCAAACAATTCGCACATAGCGCATATAAGATCTTCTATTTCCTTGCGGGCCGAACCAGCAATTTCCGTAAGCCGAGCCCCGAACTCTTTGTCATTATGCGCTAAATATTTATCTCTGTGATTACGCAGCGGAGCGGCTAAACGCTGAACCTCATGCCACCTCTCCCACAAAGTTTTATTCATCTGACCTCTAGATTTAGCCTCGTCAATTACTGAGTAGAGACTGACGTTGACCATGTCGGACTTGCGCCCTTTGGCCGGATCGGTCAGGCGAGAAATCTGCATTACTATTTTTTCGAAAAGCGCTTTCTCAAAAGCTACCGACACCTCGGCGCAAGCGCTATTGAACTCATCCACGCGCTCTTTTGATGTGCCAAATACCTCACAATAAATCCTCCAATTCTTTCGCAAAGCGTAAACTTCTTTGAACACAGATGAGATCATTTCTTCTTCAGATGGTTCTTTCGACATTCATCACCTTTTAGAGCACTTCAAATAGATAGGATTTCCCAAAAGCTTTTAATATCCTATACTCGTTTTTGCGCCTGTACCCGAGGGAGGGCGCAAATGCGCCCGCCCTAGGGGGCGGGTCGGGCGCAGCGTTCGGGCCAGCTCGAACTCAGGAGGTGACCACCGCACCCGGCACCCCACCAGCACCACCCCCCTCAACGCCAACACAAGACCCCAGTCGCCTGCCACAAGAGCACGGCGAGCTAAGCGCAGGGGATCACCACCGCGCCCAGCATCCTACAGGCACCGCTCCCCCTCATCGACTACGCGCCACTGCGGCACCAGCCAGCAAAAGGCAGAGCCAACCACTGCGCCCAAAGCCCCACAGGCCCCAACCGTCTCCAGCGCAACCAGCACGCCCAGACGGCCCCGCCCACGCCCAACCCTTTCTGCTTTGTAAAAATACTCAACCGGCACCCAGCCCAAAGCCGCACCGCGCCTAAGGGACCTCTCCAGCCCCAGCCGCCCGCAGATCACGGCCCATCCCCAGCGCCCAAGACCCAAGGCTTCTTTTTGCCAAAAATACTCAAATCCCGCCGCCAGCCAATCAGCCCACCGGCACCGGATCGCAAGGGGCGCCCCCAGCCCAAAGGCCCGTCTGACCCAAGTCCTTAACCATCCGCAAATTCGCGCCCGCCCAGCCCGTGCCAGACCCAACGTCATGACGCGAGCCATACGTAAACCATACGTCAGACAGACCAGACATTTCCGCAGCGCACCCCGTTAACACTCGAAGAATTTGCAATCGGGCAAAAAAATACCCAGAGCAAAAGCCCTGGGCGAAAGTTCGAGTTCTGGAGGCGAAACCTAACAAGTTTCGCAAGTCAAACGCCGCGACCACTACCGGGATAGTCTAAGTGGTTTCACAACGCTTTTCCTAAGGTCATTGATACCAACGCCCCCGCCCCGCCACCACATGCCCGAAGGGCCAATTGGCGATCTCTTTGGGCGGTGCGCCTACCCCGTCGGATACCCGCGCCCTCAGCGCAGCACCCCGTTCTCCAAGGTCACGGTCCGGTCCATTTTCCCTGCCAATTCAGGGTTATGCGTGGCAATAAGTGCCGCCAATCCGGTCTCGCGCACCAGATCCATAAGCGCGTCAAACACCCGCTCACTGGTCCCGGGATCAAGGTTCCCTGTCGGCTCGTCCGCGAGCAAAACCTTGGGCCCATTCGCCAGCGCCCGCGCGATCGCAACCCGCTGCTGCTCCCCGCCCGAAAGCGCCGCCGGACGATGCGTCATCCGCCCACTCAGCCCCATGTGATCGAGCAACTTTTCAGCCCGCTTTTGCGCGTCCCGCGCACTCACCCCATTGGCCAATTGCGGCAGCACCACATTCTCAATAGCAGTAAATTCCGGCAGCAAATGGTGGAACTGGTACACAAACCCCAAGTCCCCCCGCCGCACCCGCGTCCGCTGCCGGTCACTGGCGCCAGTCACATCCTGACCGCCCACAACGACCTGCCCCGCATCGGGCGTATCCAAGAGCCCTGCGATATGCAGCAAGGTCGATTTTCCTGCCCCTGACGGCGCGACCAAGGCCACGACCTCTCCGGCTTCCAGCGTCAGCTCCGCGCCGCGCAAAACGGCCACTTCACCCGGTTCGCCACGCTTGTATATTTTCTCAATATCATTTAATTCCAGTACCTTACTCATAGCGCAGCGCCTCCACAGGGTTCATCCGCGCCGCGCGTCGGGCCGGGAAAATCGTCACGACAAAGCTCAGGCCCAAGGACAGGAACACCGCGCTCAGCACATCCGCCAACTCGAGTTTGGCAGGCAGGTTATACAGACCACGGATTTGAGGATCCCATACCCCACCGCCCGCAACATAGTTAACGAGCGAAAAGATCGGGTCGATGTAGATCGCGAACAAACATCCAAGAATCACGCCAGCGATCGTCCCCAGTACGCCTGTGAACGCCCCACACAGGAAGAATACCCGCAGAACAGCGCCTTCGGTCAGGCCCATGGTTCGCAGAATACCGATGTCGCGGCCTTTGTTTTTGACCAACATAATCAGACCACTAGTGATATTCATGGCCGCAATCAGCACCAGGATCGAGAGGATCACGAACATGACGTTATCCTCGACTTCCAGTGCCCTCAGGAAGGCACCGCTGGCGTCTTTCCATGTCCAGACCATCGCGCGGTCCCCTGCCGCCTGAAAGATCGGCAAAACCATGTCGTCGACGTTGTTCGGGCTCTCTAGCATGACCTCGATTTCATCCGCCGCACCGGTAGAATTGAAGTAGGCCTGCGCCTCTGCAAAGGGCAAATAGACCCGCGTGCGGTCCACGTCATAGCGCCCCGCCGTAAAGATGTAGACCACGTCATAGGCCTTGACCCGCGGGCTGGTGCCAAAGGCTGTCTTTACCCCGTTAGGCGAGATCAGCTGCACTTTATCCCCGACCAGCAAGCCCAATTCTCGGGCAACACCAGAGCCGATCGCAATCCCGCCTTCGAAGTTATCAAGGCTGCCCTGAGACTCTTGGGGGTTCGCAATCCGCGGGATGCCTTGCAGGTCCTCCGCGCTGATACCAAACACTTCGACCCCAGCGTTGCGACCACGCGCACTGGCCATCACCTGCCCTTTGACCAAGGGCGCCGCATGCGTCACGCCCGGTACAGCGGCGATCTGTTCGGCCAACTCTGTGTACTCGGTGATCTTGCGGCTGGCAGCTCCGGTTTCGGAGATACGCATATCTTGGTAAACAGTGATATGCGCGTTGGCTCCAAGGATGGTGTCCACAAACTCTTCTCGAAAGCCAGACCGCACGGCCAACGTGGCGATTAGTGCGAACACCGCCAAGGTAATTCCGAGCAGCGAAATCCAGGTCATCACGCTGACCCCGCCTTCGGCACGTTTGGCACGCAAATAGCGCCAAGCAATCATGAATTCGAACGGTGCGAATGGGGGGGTGGTATGGGCCATGCTCTTCCTCGACTGTCGCGCGTAGATGCGCAAATCGCGCGTCGTGGGTCAAGTCACGCAGCCGTGGGTTTGTTCCTGCGACGGCTGGGGCGCACGATTTTGATCAGCGCCGACAGCGATCCGTAGCCGACCAAGAACCCAAAGAGCGAGAACATGCCACCCTCAAAGGTCAGCGGTACAGCGGGCCGATAGTCTTGCCACGTGCCTGAGAGGATTTCAGGATCGCCCATGTGCTGCACCTCGTAGAACCGCGTAAAGGGGCCCGCATATCGCAGGGCGATGTAGGCCTCGCTCAATTCTTCGTAGCGGGAAATCGTCCGACGCAGGTCGGCCTGCCGTCTTTGCAGAAATGGCGAGCCATTCATCTCTTCCAAAGCTTGATGACGGGTCATTCCAAAGGTCGCGGCAGAGCGGTCAAAGTCGCTCACCACAGTCGAGAGTTCGTCCACAGCTCCGCCCAATCGCTGCAAATACTGCTGCGAGAACTCCGGAAACTGGGAAAAACCAGCGCCCGACACAATACCGAAACTGACTAGAAATGCCCTTAGGACCATGACCTCTTCGCGTCTAAAACTGGCGCATAGGCTTATCGGAATCCAAAAGAGAAAGCGACCATCGTTTTCTGCAAACCCCGTTGGATCGTTGGAAAAGATATGGATTTCCCCAAGCGACCAATCGGGTTTTCCAGTCTCGCGGTCATTTCTGTAGCGATTTGATTCGCGACGTGGAAAAAAAGGCCCCGATGCGAAATCGGAGCCTTGGATCGAAATGGATATGTGGCCTTACAGACCCTTGGGGTCCGGGTGTTTCGCGTAGATCTCTTTGATCTTTTGGACCGCGGCTTCGGGTGACAGCTCTTCGCTTTCGCCAGTGCGGCGGCTGGTCAACTCGACCACACCGTTTTTCAGGCCACGCGGACCGATGGTGATGCGCCAAGGCAGACCGATCAGATCCATCGTTGCGAATTTCGCGCCTGCACGTTCCTTGCGGTCGTCGTACAGGGGCTCGAAACCAGCAGCGACCAACTCGGCATACAGGCTCTCGCACGCGCCGTCGGTCTCTTCATCACCCTGCTTGAGGTTCACGATACCAACGTGGAAGGGGGTCACGCCCTCGGGCCAGATGATGCCGTTTTCGTCGTGGCTGGCCTCGATGATCGCACCCAGCAAGCGGCTGACGCCGATGCCGTGGCTGCCCATATGAACGGGGACTTTGTTGCCATCGGCGTCCTGAACGGTTGCGCCCATGGCTTCGGAATACTTGGTGCCGAAGTAGAATATCTGGCCAACTTCGATCCCGCGCGCAACACGGCGGCGCTCTTCGGGGATTTCGTTGTAGACAGCCTCGTCGTGGGTCTCATCCGTGCGGGCGTAGCGGCTGGTAAACTCTTCCAGTACGGCCTGACACTGCTCTTTGTCCGCGAAATCGATCTCGCGATCACCGAAGGTCAGATCGGTGATCTCGGCATCGTAGAAGACTTCGGATTCACCAGTGTCCGCCAGAACAAGGAATTCGTGAGTGTCATCGCCGCCAATGGGGCCGGAATCAGCACGCATCGGAATCGCCTGCAGGCCCATGCGCTCGTAGGTGCGCAGGTAGCTAACAAGGTGACGGTTGTAGGCGTGCAGCGCGTCCTCTTTGGTCAGGTCGAAGTTGTAGCCGTCCTTCATGTAGAATTCGCGACCACGCATCACGCCGAAACGAGGGCGGACTTCGTCGCGGAATTTCCACTGGATTTGATAGAGGGTCAGCGGCAGATCTTTGTAGCTGCGCACGTAGCTGCGGAAGACGTCGGTGAACAGCTCTTCTGCGGTAGGCGAGAACAGCATGTCACGGTCGTGACGGTCCTTCATCCGCAGCATTTCCTGACCGTAGCCGTCATAGCGACCGGACTCGCGCCACAGATCCGCCGACTGCAGGGTTGGCATCTGCATGGGGATGTGGCCAGCCTTGATCTGCTCGTCATGGACGATGTTTTCGATCTTGCGCAGGACTTTGAAACCCAGCGGCAGCCAGGAATAGATACCGGCGCTGGTTTGCTTGATCATACCGGCCCGCAGCATCAGGCGGTGGCTGACGATCTGCGCGTCGGCAGGCGTCTCCTTAAGCACGGGCAGGAAGTAGCGGGACAGGCGCATGGAACCCTCGGAACAGTGATTTCGTTTTGCAGGGGTTTAAAGCGCCAAACGCCCATTGGAAACAGCTAAGTCGGGCCAGACCCCGCCAAACCGGCGCTGCGCTTGCATAATCACGCAGCTTCGGCGAAAACCTGAATGATTGATCGGAGGATGACCCATGGCTCTACCTGCAAAGCAACAGGCAAAATATTGGGGAATCGCCGCCGTCGTTTTCTTTGCCATTCTTTGGGTGCTTGGGGACACGCTGTTGCCGTTCTTTGTGGGCGCGGCTGTCGCCTATTTCCTAGATCCAGTTGCCGACTGGCTCGAAGAAAGAGGGCTGAGCCGCTCGATGGCAACAGTGGTCATCACTTTGGTCGCTATTTTGGTGTTTGCAGCGGCAGCGTTGGTCATCATCCCGACCATGACAGAGCAAGCGGTCAACCTGTTCAAAACCGCGCCAGAGATTATGGACCGCCTGAAGTCGAGCCTGACATCGCGCTTCCCAGAGCTGATCGCCAGCGGCAGCCCAGTGCATAATGCGCTGACTTCGGCGGGCCAAACCATTCAGGAAAAGGGCGGCACGCTGCTCCAAGGCGCCCTCTCCTCTGCTGCATCCCTGCTGAACATCGCCATGTTCTTTGTCGTGGTGCCGGTGGTGTCGTTCTATCTGCTCTTGGACTGGGACAACATGATCGCCAAAATTGACGATCTATTGCCCCGCGACCACGCCCCCGTGGTTCGCAAGATTTTCAATGACATAGACGCGACGCTCGCCAGCTTTGTACGGGGCCAAGGCACCGTCTGCCTGATCCTTGGCGCGTACTACGCGATTTCGCTGATGATCGTGGGGCTGAACTTTGGCCTCGTGGTTGGATTCATCGCGGGCATTGTCAGCTTTATCCCCTATGTGGGCGCAATCGTGGGCGGCGTCTTGTCCATTGGTCTGGCGCTATTCCAGTTTTGGGGGGACTGGTGGATGATCGCCGCGGTCTTTGCGGTGTTCCAAGTTGGCCAGATCCTAGAGGGCAACGTGCTGACCCCGATGTTGATCGGCAATTCTGTTGGCTTGCACCCGGTCTGGCTCATCTTGGCCTTGTCTGTCTTTGGGTCGATTTTCGGTTTCATCGGCCTTCTGGTTGCTGTACCGCTGGCGGCCTCTCTTGGGGTTGTGATCCGTTACATCGCCGCACAATACAAAGACAGCCGCCTGTACAGAGGCCTGACCGGCAGGGACGCACCGTAACCGATGGCACGCCAGCTCAGCTTTGATCTGCCAGTTCGCCCTGCCTTGGGCCGCGAGGACTTCTTTGTCTCGCCGGGCAACGCGATGGCAGTTGCCCTGCTGGATGGCTGGCGCAATTGGGCAGGTGGCAAGCTGGTTCTGTATGGCCCCGAAGGCTCTGGCAAAACCCACTTGGCGCATGTGTGGGCCGAAACAACCAACGCCACGATCCTGAACAGCCGCGATCTGTCGGGGCTCGACATTCCGTCGCTGGCAAAAAACCACGTCGCGATCGAGGATATCTCGGCCATTGCGGGTGACCGCACGGCCGAAGAGCTGCTGTTCCACCTCCACAATCTGGTCCTGGCCGAGGGCAATCGCCTGCTGTTGACCGACACCCGCCCCGCGCAGGTCTGGGGCCTGACGCTGCCCGATCTACAGAGCCGGATGCAGGGGGCGCAGTCCATCGGCCTCGAAGCACCTGATGACGCGCTGCTGACCGCCGTACTGACCAAGTTGTTCGCCGACCGTCAGTTGTTCCCCAGCCCGGATACGATCACCTATCTGCTCCGGCACATGGACCGATCTTTTTCCAGCGCTATCAAAGTCGTAGCAGCGATTGACAAAACTGGCCTCGAACAGAACCGCGCGGTCAATCGCAAGCTTGCCTCAGAGGTGCTGGACAAGCTACGAAGCAGGTAAAGTGATTAGGCGATAAAACCCCAGAAGGACTTCTGACCGTGGACGTAGTTGATTTCTTGCACGCAGGCTTTTCAGAGCCCATCGAGCTGCCCGCCGAAGAGATCGAAGGCCCCAAGCGCCTATACAACCGCGAACTCAGCTGGCTGGGGTTCAATATGCGCGTTCTGGAAGAGGCCGAGAACCCGCGCGTACCCTTGCTGGAACGCCTGCGCTTCCTGTCAATCTCGGCCACCAACCTTGATGAATTCTACACCGTCCGCGTTGCCGGTCTGCGCGAGCTCAAGCGCGAGGGCAACACGACCCCAGCCCAAGACGGCCTGACCCCGTCCCAGCAGTTAAAACTGATCGATGCGGACGCTCGCGACCTGATGGACCGCCAACAAAGCGCGTGGCGAGACCTGCGGGCCGAAATGGAAGAAAACAATCTGACCATCTACGACCGCGCCTCGTTGACCGAAGAGGACGAAGACTATCTGGCGGATGTTTTCCTCAACCAAGTCTTCGCGGTTCTGTCCCCCTTGGCGATTGACCCCGCACACCCCTTCCCGTTCATCCCGAACACAGGCTTCTCGCTGGCACTGCAACTGGAACGCAGCCGCGACGGCAAAATCCTGCACGCCCTGCTGCCTATTCCCGCGCAGGTCCCGCGTTTCACGCGCCTGCCCTCCGAGCCCGATCAGTTCCGCTATATCCCGCTCGAAGAGCTGCTGCTGCTGCACCTGAACCAGCTGTTCCCCGGCTACCGGCTCAAGGGGCACTGCACCTTCCGCGTGCTGCGCGACAGCGATCTGGAAGTCGAAGAAGAAGCCGAAGATCTGGTGCGCGAATTCGAAAGCGCCCTAAAGCGTCGCCGCCGCGGCGAAGTGATCCGGATGAAGGTCTCTGCCGGCGCGCCCAAGAACCTGCTCGACATCATCATGCGTGAACTCCACCTGAGCGACGAAGAGGTCATCGAAGTAGACGGCGTGATCGGTGTCTCTGACCTCAAGGAACTGGTGATCGACGACCTGCCACATCTGTTGTGGCCCAGTTTCACCCCCCGCGTTCCCGAACGTGTGACCGACCACGACGGCGATATCTTCAAGGCGATCCGCCAGAAGGACATGCTGCTCCACCACCCCTACGAGACCTTTGACATGGTGGTTCGGTTCCTGCAGCAAGCTGCGCGCGACCCGAGTGTCGTGGCGATCAAGCAGACGCTCTATCGGACGTCCAAAGACAGCCCCATTGTCGAAGCCCTCTGCGAGGCCGCCGAGGATGGCAAATCCGTCACCGCCTTGGTCGAACTAAAGGCCCGCTTTGACGAGGCTGCCAACATCCGCCAGTCGCGCCGGTTGGAACGCGCGGGCGCCCACGTGGTGTATGGCTTTGTGGACCAGAAAACCCACGCCAAGATCAGCACAGTGGTCCGCCGCGAAGGCGACCAGTTGGTCACCTACAGCCACTTTGGCACCGGCAACTACCACCCGATTACGGCCAAGATTTACACTGACCTCAGCCTGTTCACCTGCAACCCGTCGATCGGGCGCGACGCGGTCAAGGTATTCAACTACCTGTCGGGCTACGCCATGCCCGAGCACCTAGAAAACCTGTCGATCAGCCCCACCAACATGAAGGCTGACCTGATCCGCATGATCGGAGAGGAAGCAGAGAACGCCCGTGCCGGGCGTCCTTCGGGTATTTGGGCCAAAATGAATTCACTGATCGAGCCTGACGTGATCGACGCTCTGTATGGCGCGTCTCAGGCAGGTGTTCCCGTGTCGCTGGTCATCCGAGGCATTTGTGGGCTGCGTCCGGGCATCAAGGGTCTGTCCGAAAATATCCGCGTCAAATCCATCGTCGGCCGGTTCCTAGAACACTCGCGGATCGCCTGCTTCGGAAACGGGCATGCCCTGCCCTCTCGGCAGGCGCGGGTGTTTATGTCTTCTGCTGACTGGATGGGTCGCAACCTGAATCGCCGGGTGGAAACGTTGATCGAGATCGAGAACCCCACGGTTAAAGCGCAGATTGTCGACCAGATCATGGCCGCCAACATGGCCGACGTCGCCCAGAGCTGGGTGATGGGCCCAGACGGCAAGTTCAAGCGCGCCAACCTAGAGGAAGGGAAGTTTGCGTTCAGCTGCCACCGCTTTTTTATGGAGAACCCCTCCCTCTCGGGTCGGGGCTCTGCGGGTGCGGCCGACGTACCCAAACTGACGCATACTGGCGATTGACCTTGGGGAGCGCTTTGCCCAAGGTGCCCCGAATGAGAACTTTGCAATTTTTAGGTTCGAGCCAATGACGACCAGCCAACCCATGTTCGGTGACCGCGCGATCTTTGCCCGCCCACTGATCGTAGACCCACAGGCGCGCGCCATGTCCAAGGTCGGCGTCGTAGACATCGGGTCGAACTCGGTCCGACTGGTCATTTTTGACGGCGCGGCCCGCAGTCCCGCCTATTTCTTTAACGAAAAGGTCATGTGCGGCTTGGGCAAAGGATTGCTGGAAACCGGCATGCTGAACCCCGAAGGCAAGGTCAAAGCACGCGCGACGCTGCACCGTTTTCAGGCTTTGGCCCGCAGCATTGGCTGCGCACCATTGCATGTGGTCGCGACCGCCGCCATGCGAGAGGCCAAAGACGGCCCCGAATTCAAAGAGCAGATCGAATCCGAAACCGGCATGACCATCCATGTGGTCGATGGCACCGAAGAAGCGCGCTTGTCCGCACAGGGTGTGCTGCTGGGGTGGCCCGGTGCTTATGGTCTGGTGTGTGACATTGGCGGCTCGTCGATGGAGTTGGCCGAAATCAGCAAGGGCAAAATCGGGAAATGCGTGACCTCGCCCCTAGCGCCGCTGAAGCTTCAGGATATCGAGGGCGGCGCGAAAGCCCGCCGCACCCATATCGAAGAAACGCTAGACCAACTGCTCGAAGAATTGGGCCCCCAGCACGACCGCCTGTTTCTGGTTGGCGGCAGCTGGCGTGCCATCGGCCGCATCAACATGGAGCGTATGAATTACCCGCTTCACGTTCTGCATGAATACCAGATCACCTGCTCAGAACTCATGGATACGCTAGAGTTCATCAAAGAGCACAAGGATCTGGAAAGCCTGCGCAAGGATTGCGGCATCTCCAGCGCCCGTATGGCCTTGGTCCCGCTGGCCGCCGAAGTGTTAGAGGCGGTGGTCAAACGGCTTGATCCTCATGACATCGCAATCTCGAGCTACGGCATCCGCGAAGGGCTGCTGTACGAACAGATGCCCCAAGACCTAAGGGATCGGGATCCGCTGATCGAAGCCTGCCGCTTTTCGGAAATCAAAGACGCGCGGATGCCGGGGTTTGGCAAAATCCTGTTCAGCTTTATTTCGCCGCTCTTTCCGAAAGTGACTCCCGAGAAAGCGCGGATCATCAAGGCCGCCTGCTTACTGCACGACGTCACGTGGCGCGCACACCCTGACTATCGTGCGGAAATCTGTTTCGACAATTCGACCCGCGCGAACCTTGGCGGTCTGTCCCACAGCGAACGCATCTATATCGGCCTTTCGCTGCTCTATCGCTACAAGAACAAGCCCAGTTCCAGTCAGTTCGAAATGCTCGCGCCACTCCTAAGCGAAGAAGATACCCGAGAGGCCGAAGTTCTTGGCAAAGCTATGCGGTTCGGGGCAATGCTTTGGATGCACAAAGACCGCGCGCCAGGGAAATTCAAGCTGAACACCGAAGACAAGGCGCTGAAGCTCGTGCTTCACAAGGACGCCGCCGATCTCTTTTCCGAAGTGGCCGCCGCGCGCCTAGACTCGCTCGCCAAAGCGCTGGATGCCACCCACGAAGTGATTATCGCGGATTAGATATCGGTCGGTCCCGACGGCGCAATCAAGTCCGATTGCGGCGCGTCGTCCGCCCGCTCTTTGCGGCGCAGAATAATGTCACCATTCGGCAGCTTTTCCGGTGCGTGATAGTCGTTCAGATCGCCGATCTTGTCCGCCAGATCGCGCAGATCTGGCCCCATCGCCATGACCCAATCCCGCATCTCTGGCGCCATCTCGCGCGCTTTGTCCCTCAGGCCTTCTACGGTCGGATCAACCTCTTCGCGAAGGCCGTCAAAGATCATCCCAAAGCCACGCTGCATCCGTTCGAACCCGCTCTCGGGTTCGGCGGGCTCAATCGCGTTCTGGTCTTGCGCCAGTGCCGAGAACGGCAAAAGCAGCAGGGTCGCAACAATCAAAGTCTGTTTCATATTTTGCAATATAGGCTTCGCCCCACACCATTCCTAGAGCGTCAGAGCCCGCGTTCTGCGCGGATCGTTTCCCATGCGCGGTTGATCGCCTGCATACGACCCTCGGCCAGCTTGATCGCCTCTGGCGGAACGCCGCGCGCCATCATTTGATCGGGGTGCGCCTCTCGAACAGCTGCGCGCCACGCGGCCCGCACCTCTGCATTTTGCGCATCATGCGAGACATCAAGCACGTCATAGGGATCCGCTTCTGCCCCCGGCACAAATCGCGACTTGAGCGAGGTGAACCGGCGCTCATCCAGCCCCAGAATATCTGCAACGCGGCGCAGGAAAGCATCCTCAGCAGGGTGGTAGGTGCCGTCCGCCATCGCGATGTGAAACAGCCCCTCCATCAAATCGCACAGAGCGCTGGACTCGGAATCAAACATGGCCCGAATGCGGCGGGCATATTCCTCGAACCCGGCGACATCCTGACGGGCCAGATTGAACAAGCGTGCCGCGTTTGCCTCTTCGGACGGATCGATGTGAAACACCTCGCGAAACGCCGTCACCTCATCGCGCGTCACCAGACCATCAGCCTTGGCCATTTTAGCCGACAGAGCGATCACCGCGATGGTAAAACCCACCGTCCGCTCAGGCGGCGTGCGCAGACGCTCGAAGACAGCAGAAAGCCCCTCGCCTTTTGCAAGGGCGGCCAGTGCTTCGGAAATGCAGGTCCAGATCGACATGGCGGGCAGACTACCTTTGAACGCAGAACTTGTCAGGCCGGATTCACAGGAATTTCTGCATCAGCACAAGGTCCATCCAGCGATCGAACTTGCGTCCGACTTGCGGCAAGCGCGCAACTTCGGCAAAGCCAATCGCTTTGTGAAACAAAACGCCCTCGGTATTCTCGCCGCTCACACCTGCGAACATGGAATGACAGCCCTCTGCCTTCGCCGTCGCCATCAAGGCGTCCATCAACGCGCGGCCACCCCCCTGCCCTCGCGCAGCCTCGGCCAGCATGACCGAATGCTCTTTGGTATGCGCGTAGCCGGGCCCGCCGCGGAACGCAAAACAGGTCGCAAACCCCAGCAGCGCCCCATCAGCTTCAGCCACAACAAAGCAAGGCCCCCGCGCCGCAATGTCCGCCGCGATGCCTTCTTCCGTCTTTTCCAATGTCGTGAAAGTGACTGCCGTGTTCCGGATAAATCCATTCCACAACTCAGCAATCGCCGCCGCATCAGCCGCACAGGCCTGCCGCACCAGAAACGCCATACCGCCAAACCCACTTCATCTTTGCCGAAATACTCTCGGGGGTGAATTGGCGCAGGATGCGCCAAGAGGGGGCAGACAGCCCCCTCCCGGCCACGCTAGCCTTAGGCGCGCGCTTCTTCAATCAGGCGCAGAATGTCCTGCGCCGCGTTCGGGATGTTGGTGCCAGGGCCAAAGATCGCCTTCACACCCGCCGCCTTCAGGAAGTCGTAATCCTGCTGTGGGATCACACCGCCGCAGATGACGATGATGTCACCGGCGCCCTGCTCTTCCAGCACCTTGATCAGCGCGGGCGCCAGCGTCTTGTGACCTGCCGCCTGCGAGGAAATCCCGATCACGTGCACGTCGTTGTCGATCGCGTCCTGAGCTGCTTCTTCGGGGGTCTGGAACAGCGGGCCAACGTCAACGTCGAACCCGATATCCGCAAAGGCCGTAGCGATGACTTTGGCGCCACGGTCATGACCGTCCTGCCCCATCTTCACCACCAGCATACGAGGACGGCGGCCTTCCTTCTCGGCGAAATCTTCGACCGATTTCTGGATGGCTGCGAACCCTTCGTCACCCTCATAGGCCGCGCCATAGACGCCAGCCAAGGTCTTTACTTCGGCACGGTGGCGGCCGAACTCTTTCTCCATTGCCATGCTGATCTCTCCGACAGAGGCACGAGCACGGGCTGCTTCCACAGCCGCCTCGAGCAGGTTGCCGCCCTCTTTGGCGCGGCGGGTCAGTTCTTCCAGCGCGGCTTGGCAAGCTGCCTCGTCACGCGATGCGCGGATGCGCTCAAGACGCGCGACCTGAGCTTCGCGCACCTTGGTGTTGTCGATCTCCAGAATATCGATCGGGTCTTCTTTGTCCTTACGGTACTTGTTCACGCCGACAATCACCTCGTCGCCGCGGTCAATGTCCGCCTGACGGCGGGCTGCGGTCTCTTCGATGCGCAGCTTGGGCATGCCAGACGCAACCGCCTTGGTCATACCGCCCATCTCTTCGACTTCTTCGATCAGCGCCCAAGCCTTCTCGGCCAGTTCGTTGGTCAGGCTTTCAACGTAGTAGCTGCCCGCCAGCGGATCGACGACGTTGGTGACGCCGGTCTCTTCCTGCAGGATAAGCTGGGTGTTCCGCGCGATGCGGGCACTGAATTCGGTGGGCAGCGCGATCGCTTCGTCCAGCGCGTTGGTGTGCAGCGACTGGGTGCCCCCCAGTACAGCCGACATCGCCTCGTAGGCCGTACGGATCACGTTGTTATAGGGATCCTGCTCCTGCAGCGACACGCCAGAGGTTTGGCAGTGGGTGCGCAGCATTTTCGAGCGGGGATCTTTGGGCTCGAATTCATCCATGATGCGCGACCACAGCAGACGCGCAGCCCGCAGCTTGGCGGCCTCCATGAAGAAGTTCATGCCGATCGCAAAGAAGAACGATAGGCGACCTGCGAACTTGTCCACATTCATGCCACGGGCAATCGCGGCGCGCACGTACTCACGACCATCGGCCAGCGTGTAGGCCAGTTCCTGCACGAGGTTCGCGCCCGCTTCCTGCATGTGGTAGCCGGAAATCGAGATGCTGTTGAACTTGGGCATCTCGTTCGAGGTGTACTCGATGATGTCCGCGATAATTCGCATCGAGGGCTCGGGCGGATAGATGTAGGTGTTGCGGACCATGAATTCTTTCAGAATGTCGTTCTGAATGGTGCCCGCCAGCACCGACTTATCGTGGCCCTGCTCTTCGCCCGCGACGATGAAGTTCGCGAGGATTGGGATAACCGCCCCGTTCATGGTCATCGACACCGACACCTTATCCAGCGGGATGCCGTCGAACAGGATTTTCATGTCCTCGACGCTATCGATGGCCACACCGGCTTTGCCCACGTCACCCACCACACGGGGGTGATCCGAGTCGTAGCCGCGGTGGGTCGCAAGGTCGAAAGCCACCGACACGCCCTGCTGACCAGCAGCAAGGTTCTTACGATAAAATGCGTTCGACTCCTCGGCGGTCGAGAAACCGGCATACTGGCGGATCGTCCAAGGACGGCCCGCGTACATGGTCGCTTTCACACCACGGGTGAAGGGCGCGAAACCGGGGGTGCCGCCCATGTGGGGCAGACCGGCCGTGTCCTCTTCGGTGTACAGCGGTTTGACCTCGATCCCTTCCAGCGTTTGCCAGTTCAGGTCATCAAGGGGGCGTCCGCGCAGTTCCTTTTCGGCCAGTGCGCGCCAGGCGTCTTTATCTTGGGTCATCTGTCCGTTCCTCCAATCGACGCGGGCCTGCCATCTCCTGACATTTCCGCGGAAAAAAGCTTCGTAATCGGGGACATCGCCCCTATCTCTACAGCGACAGGAGGAGCCATGACCCGACTTGCCGCTTTGTTCGCAATGTTATTGTCAGTGACCGCCCCGCACGCGTGGGCACAGGAGACCGATATGACAGAGGCCGTGATCCTTGACGGTCGGACCGCCGATCTGGCCGAGTTCAAATGGACGCACCGCCCGCTGATCGTGTTCGCCGACAGCCCGTATGATCCTGCCTTCGTGCAGCAGATGGACCTGATCGAAGACGAACTCGACGGTCTGGTCGAGCGGGACGTCATCGTTCTGATCGATACCGACCCCGACGCCCGATCAGCGCTCCGCCAAGCGTTGCATCCGCGCGGCTTCGGCTTTGTGCTGATCGGCAAAGACGGCGGCGTCAAACTACGCAAACCTTCCCCGTGGACCGTGCGGGAAATCTCTCGGACGATCGACAAAATGCCGATGCGCCAACAAGAGATCCGCGACAGCCGCTGACCACCCCGCAAGTTGCGCGATATGTCAGCGGCCAGCGCCATGGCTTATTCGAACTCCATGATCACTTCGTCGACGGCAAGGCTGTCGCCCGCGCCAGCATTGATCTTGGTGACGACCGACTTCTTCTCGGCGCGCAAGATGTTCTCCATCTTCATCGCCTCGATGGTGCAGAGCGCCTGCCCCTCTTGGACCTCGTCGCCAACTTCGACGTTCATCTTCACCAGAACGCCAGGCATCGGGCAGAGCAACATCTTCGAAGTATCGGGCGGCAGCTTCTCGGGCATCAAGGTTGCCAGTTCCGCCTGACGGGGGCTGTAGACATGCACCTTCAGATCCGCGCCGCGGCTGCGGATGCGGAAGCCGTTGGTGATCTTGCCCGTTTTCAGCACCAGCGGGCTGCCACCGACCGACAGTTTCGCCAGCTGATCACCTGGGGTCCAATCGCTTTCGACACGCAGGGTGGTGCCGTCAGCAAAGGTCACATCCGACCCAGCGGGGTCCGCGGCAACGGTGACAGAGAACTCTGCGCCACCCAGACGCACGACCCAGTCATCACCGACCTTGCGCTCGTGGTTGTCCATGGTGCCCGAAATTCGAGTGCGACGGATTTCGGCAACGCGGTTCATGGCGGCACAGGCCGCTGCGATGCGCTGCAAATCCGCTTCGGGCAGATCGACGCCAGCGAAACCCTCGGGGTATTCTTCGGCGATGAACGCGGTGGTGATATCGCCGCTGACAAACTTCTCGTGGTCCATCACAGCTGACAGGAACGGCAGGTTGTGACCAATGCCTTCAACCTCGAAGCTGTCCAGCGCGACGCGCATCTCTTCGATGGCTTCCAGACGGGTCGGTGCCCATGTGCACAGCTTTGCGATCATGGGGTCGTAGTACATGCTGATCTCGCCGCCCTCGTAAACGCCGGTGTCGTTGCGGACAGCGCGTGTGTCTTCGGCGATCTCGGCGGGGGGACGGTAGCGGGTCAGACGGCCGATCGACGGCAGGAAGTTCCGGTAGGGATCCTCTGCGTAGAGGCGGCTCTCCATCGCCCAACCGTTCAGGGTGATGTCTTCCTGCTTCAGCGACAGCTCTTCGCCGTTCGCCACGCGGATCATTTGCTCCACAAGGTCGACACCGGTGATCAGCTCGGTCACAGGGTGTTCCACCTGCAGACGAGTGTTCATTTCGAGGAAGTAGAAATTCTTGTCGCCATCAACGATGAATTCTACGGTACCTGCGCTGGCGTAGCCGACGGCCTTGGCCAATGCGCAAGCCTGCTCACCCATCGCTTTGCGGGTCGCTTCGTCCAAGAACGGCGACGGCGCTTCTTCGATGACCTTCTGGTTACGGCGCTGAATCGAACACTCGCGTTCACCAAGGTAGATGCAATTACCATGTTTATCGGCGAGCACCTGAATTTCGATGTGGCGCGGCTGAGTGACGAATTTCTCGATGAAAATACGGTCGTCGCCAAAACTGTTGGCCGCCTCGTTCTTGGAGGACTGGAAGCCTTCTCGGGCCTCTTCATCGTTCCACGCGATCCGCATGCCCTTACCGCCGCCGCCAGCGGAAGCTTTGATCATGACGGGGTAACCGATGTCGTTGCTGATTTTCACAGCTTCTTCGGCGTCCTCGATCAGCCCCATGTAGCCGGGAACGGTTGAAACGCCCGCTTCCTGAGCGATTTTCTTCGAGGTGATCTTGTCGCCCATCGACTCGATCGCGCCTTTGGGCGGGCCAACAAACGCGACGCCCTCGGCTTCCAGAGCCTCGGCGAATTTGGAGTTTTCCGACAAGAAGCCGTAGCCTGGGTGCACACCATTGGCGCCAGTCTGACGGATCGCATCCATCACCTTATCGATAACGATGTACGACTGGTTCGCGGGCGGAGGACCGATGTGGACCGCCTCATCTGCCATGCTCACATGCAGAGCGTTCTTGTCTGCGTCCGAATAGATGGCCACCGTTTTGATGCCCATCTTCTGCGCCGTCTTGATCACGCGGCATGCGATCTCGCCACGGTTGGCAATGAGGATCTTGTCGATCATTTGTCTCCGTCCCTTTCGTCTTATTAGATTGTGCCTCGGCCGGTCGCACCGGCCGTCGGGCAAAAGAAAAGGCCACCGGACAGACGAGGTCCGGCGGCCAAAAAGCCATAAGAATGGATAGGCGCGTTGCCGCGCGGCTGCTTAGTTACAGCGCGAGGGGTAAGTACGGCAGTACGCAACGTTACCTGCACCACCGACGACGGCACCAGTGACCATGTCACCACCGGTGACAGCACCTGCGGCTGCGCCTGCGCCTGCACCCAGCAGAGCCTGTTCGCCAAGCGTGTCACCACACGCGGCCAGACCAAGAAGGGCAACCGAAGCAACGATCCAAGTTTTCTTAAGCATTGTGCAATCCTTTCAACAATCCCGTGTCCACCCACACGGGTGCGACGTTCTGATGTGTAAGCAACGTCACCCCCCTGCACCTGGTTCCCACGCCCGTTAAAAGCCGACCACACGAAACCGTGAGGCAATCCGAAAAAATGCGCGCTCAGGCCTGTAGAGCCCAGCGCGCAAGTCGGGGAAGGGGTCTCGGTAAGAGACATCGTCCGCCGCGCAATGCGCGACTTACACAGCCCTAGATTGGCTGCTTCGCCCGTGCTTGCAAGCATGGCGGCGGGCGCACGAAAAACGTGCGCCGAAATCCGCTTAACTGCCTGTATGCACTGGGCAAAGCTTAGCCGACCCATTCCGAACTCCCGTTGAAGATCTGAGGGAAGGATCGCTCTGCTTCGTCCATGTCGATGCGCAGCAGTGCGCCGTAATCCGCGGGGTCAAAGGGCTCTTCTGCGGGCACGACTTCACGCTCGAACAGCCAATTCAGGCGTCCGGCATCCAAGTTACCCCGTTCGAAAGTCTCTTCTCCGAAGTGAAGCCAGAGCGCAGCAAGGAAGCATTCGTCAGCTCTCTTGTCCGCAGGCTTGCGGTCAGGAAAGCGGCGAAGCGCCTTGAGCGGCGTCACCCCGCGCGGATTCGCGCGGCGAATTACGAATTGATAATCAGTTCCGGGCATACGGCCCGGGAAGCCACGATGTTTCAGCATACAAGCCCCCATTGGGTATAGGGGCGATGGTCGCGGCCTGTGAAAGCGGGCCCGACGGCCCGCCCCGGTTTCGTCAGAGTACGGTTACTTGTACTTGCCGGTGTAAGTGGGTTCCACCGAAATGGGTTCGGGCTGAACAACCACGTATTCTTCTTCTGCGGGCTTCTTCGCGCAGCCTGCAACCGATGCGGCAACTGCGAACGCAGCAAGGGTGATGACGACTTTCGACATGCGTGTCTCCTGTATGTACTTCTATCGTTATTTGTCGGGGTGAACTCTGCGTCCTTGCCCGACCACTGCTTCGAGGTATGGGGGTCTTGGGATACTCCCGACGCAACGATAGCGCGAATCTCTGCCGATTGATATGGGGCAGATTCCGCATATTTGGCCTGTGGCGAAAAATCCCCATCAGCCAGTGTACAAAGGGAAAAATGCAAATGAGAGGTGGTCATTAATAGACCTCCCAGATGCAAGCACCCTGATCTACGCGAAAGCTTTCGACGAATTGCACAGCCTCTGGCGCGGCCTCGCCGAATGGAATCGGACGGTCGGCATAGCTGAGGACAATCATCGCAGGATGGGTGCCACGGGCATCCAATTCCGGCAGCGCATAAGACGCACAAATCTCGGGGAAATCGCCAGAGACTCGGTCAAAATCGGATTGCTGCAGATCGGGGGCCACGAAACGATATCGGGCCCAGACCTGACCGTCGGGCTGATTCTCGAGAATCAACTCAAACAAGGTCAGGTCTAGGCCCGAGGGCACGGCGGGAGCCCCCTCCTGCCCCCGAACCGTGGTCGCCACTGCCAGGAGGGCGACGAAACTTATGGTCGCGAAACGCAGCATTACGATGCTCGCTTCGCGTGCATGACCCAGCGCGCACGGCGCTTGGGATCATGAAGCAACTGTGAAACTAAACCCTCAACGTGCGCCAAAGGCAAGCTTCCTTGGACAGAACCGCCTGCACGAATGCGTGCATGGTTGCCATCGCAAACGATTTCTACCACAGGAAGAAATCCGCGCAAGCTTTGTAATGCGCGCCACATATCCTGCCGGACCTGATGAGCTAGCCGAACGGGATGACACGCCGGCACCGTCGCTTCGACCGCGAAGTCGAAACGGGCGGGCAATTGGCGGGACACCGTGATGCCCCCCTGCCCGTCCTTGACGATATGCCAGCGTGTTTTTGCCATTTGGACGCGTATCCAGTCTTAGAGAGGAATGTTGTCGTGCTTCTTCCACGGCATGCTGCGCTTCTTCTGGCGCAGCGCCGCAAAGGCGCGGGACACACGGCGGCGGGTGCTGTGCGGCATGATCACTTCGTCAATGAAGCCACGCTCTGCCGCGACAAAGGGATTCGCGAATCGCTCTTCGTATTCTGCGGTGCGGGCCGCGATCTTTTCGGGATCACCCAGTTCGCTGCGATACAGAATTTCGGTCGCGCCCTTGGCGCCCATCACCGCGATCTCTGCGGTCGGCCATGCATAGTTGAAGTCCGAGCGCAGGTGCTTGGACGCCATAACGTCATACGCGCCACCATAAGCCTTGCGGGTGATGACAGTGACCTTTGGAACGGTCGCTTCGCCGTAAGCAAACAGCAGCTTCGCGCCGTGCTTGATGACGCCGTTATATTCCTGCGAAGTCCCGGGCAAGAAGCCGGGCACGTCCACCAGGGTCAGGATCGGAATTTCGAAGCAGTCACAGAAGCGCACAAACCGCGCGGCCTTGCGGCTGGAGTCGATGTCCAGACAGCCCGCCAGAACCATCGGCTGGTTCGCGACAACACCAACGGTCTGACCTTCGAGGCGGATGAAGCCGGTGATCATGTTCTTGGCGTATTCGGCCTGAATTTCGTAGAAATCACCCTCGTCCGCGATCTTGTTGATCAGCTCTTTCATGTCGTAGGGCGTGTTCGCGTTCTCGGGGATCAGCGTATCAAGGCTGTTCTCCACACGATCCGGCGCATCAAAGAAGGGACGCACGGGCGCCTTCTCGCGGTTCGACAGGGGCAGGAAGTCCACCAGACGGCGCACTTCGGTCAGAGCCTCAACGTCGTTCTCGAATGCGCCATCGGCAACCGAGCTTTTCTTGGTGTGGGTCAGCGCACCACCCAGCTCTTCTGCGGTCACGTGCTCGTTGGTCACGGTCTTAACCACGTCAGGGCCGGTCACGAACATGTAGGAGCTGTCCTTCACCATAAAGATGAAGTCGGTCATCGCGGGCGAATACACCGCGCCGCCGGCGCAGGGGCCCATGATCACGCTGATCTGGGGGATAACGCCTGAGGCTTCGATGTTGCGCTGGAATACTTCGGCATAACCGGCCAGCGAGGCAACGCCCTCTTGGATACGCGCACCGCCCGAGTCGTTGATGCCGATCACAGGTGCGCCGTTCTGCATCGCCATATCCATGATCTTGCAAATCTTCTGCGCGTGGGTTTCCGACAGCGAGCCGCCGAACACAGTGAAGTCCTGAGAGAACACATAGACCATGCGACCGTTGATGGTGCCCCAACCGGTCACAACACCGTCGCCATAGGGACGGTTTTCCTGCATCCCGAATTCGGTGCAGCGATGCGCCACGAACATGTCGAACTCTTCAAAGCTGCCTTCGTCCAGCAGCAGTTCGATGCGCTCGCGCGCCGTCAGCTTGCCCTTGGCGTGCTGCGAGTCGATGCGTTTCTGACCGCCACCGGCACGCGCCTGTTCGCGACGATCTTCGAGTTCTTGCAGGATATCTTTCATCTGTGCCCTCCGCTTTGACGCGACCATAGGATGCGTTTCTGCGCCCGCAAAGCAATCATTGGCAAATTTGCAAATTCTTCTCAGCAACTCCGATTGAAAATGCAAATCTGCTAAATCACCAATCGGAATTGGACATCAGAGCCCCCGACCCCGTAGCGTCGGCCCAACGTCCCACTCCGTGATGGCTTTTAAAATGCTCAACAAAAATACTGCGCCGCATATCGCGACCTTGATAATGCTCGCAGGACTCGCCGCCCTTTCGATGAATATTTTCCTACCATCGCTTCCGGGGATGACGGCCTACTTTCAAACCGACTACCGGCTGATGCAGCTATCCGTCGCACTCTATTTAGGCGTGAATGCCGTGCTCCAGCTGTTTATCGGGCCAATCGCGGACCGCTACGGGCGCAGACCGGTTCTGCTCTGGGGAATTGCGCTGTTTCTGGTGGCCACTCTGGGCTGTCTGTTCGCGCCAACTGCCGGACTTTTCTTGGTATTCAGGATGAGCCAAGCTGTCATCGTCACTGGCATGGTTCTGTCGCGCGCCATTGTTCGCGACGTCCATGACCAAGACTCTGCGGCCAGTATGATCGGGTATGTGACCATGGGCATGGCCTTGGTACCGATGATCAGCCCCGCCATTGGCGGCGTGCTAGATGCGGCCTTCGGATGGAAGGCCAACTTCTGGGGACTGTTCCTACTGGGCTGCGTGATGTTCTGGCTCACGTGGGCCGACCTGGGGGAGACTGGCTGCCCGCGCGACATCTCGCTCTTTCGCCAATTCGGAGAATATCCCGTGCTCCTAACCTCGCGCCGGTTTTGGGCATACGCGCTGGCTGCGGCGGCTGCCTCGGGTGCCTTCTTTGCTTATCTCGGCGGTGCACCCTTTGTGGGCAGCGAAATCTACAAGCTCCCGCCCGAAACCTTGGGCTTCTACTTTAGTGCCCCTGCCATCGGATATTTCGCCGGAAACTTCATGTCGGGCAAATTTTCGCGCCGTTGGGGAATCAACAGGATGATTCTGTGGGGATCGGTCGTGAATGCTGTGGGCGTCGGGATTTCCTTGCTCATCCACCTGAGCGGTGCTGGCTCTGTCTTGGTGTTCTTTGGTTTCATGACAGCCGTGGGCTTTGGCAACGGCATGGTCATTCCGAACGCCACCTCGGGCTCCTTGTCTGTGGTCCCGCATCTTGCGGGCACAGCATCCGGCTTGGGCGGTGCGATCATGATCGGGGGCGGCGCGGCATTGTCAGCTCTTGCCGGATCGCTCCTGACGCTCGAAACCGGTGCAGTGCCACTTTTGCTGATCATGTTCGCCAGCGCGGTGGCCGCGATTCTGGCCATCTTCTACGTCTACCACCGAGAGCGACAACTGGTCCGTTGAGGCTGTAATTTGCAAATGGTATGACCTGCATTAGCAAACCCGCAAAGGCACCCAGATGGCACCCCAGAAACTCTATGCAGGCGTCAAGCTGCGCGAACTGCGCTCGCGCCTCGGCCTGACACAAAAGGAATTCGCAGCCAAGCTTGGCGTGTCCCTGCCCTATCTGAACCAGATGGAGAACAACAACCGCCCCGTCAGCACATCGGTCGTGCTGGCGCTGGCGTCGGAGTTCGGGTTCGATGTGACAGAGCTGTCAGCGGGCGACAGTGAGCGGCTTGTGTCTGACATGCGTGAAGCTCTGGCGGACCCAGTGTTCACTGACCAACCGCCGCCTTTGGCCGACCTACGACTGGCGGCCAGCAACGCCCCTGCTCTGGCACGGGCCTTCCTGCATTTACATCGCGCCTATCGGCAATCCCACGAACGACTGGCTTCCCTGGACGAAGCCTTGGGCCGCGAGGATGCCCGCGTGCAGCCATCGCCTTGGGAAGAGGTGCGCGACTTCTTTCACTATTGTGACAACTACATCGACGCGGTCGACCGCGCCGCCGAACACTTTGCCGAGAAATTCTCAGGCCCTATGGGTGCAGAGCACGCCCTGAATGACAACGGCATTACCCTGCGTTTGACCGAAGGCGCGCGCCTGCGTCATTTCGACTCCGAAAACATGGTGCTGTCGATTTCGAACCGAGCTGCGCCCGAGACGCGTCGCTTCCAGATCCTGCTGCAACTCGCGCTGATCACACAAAACAAGCTGCTGGACGCCACGCTCGACCTCGCCCGCTTCCATTCGAACGAAGCGCGTTCCATCGCCAAGATCGGCCTCGCCAATTACTTCGCGGGCGCGGCGCTCATGCCCTACACGCGCTTTCTCGAGGCAGCGAAGAAATACCGGCATGACCTAGAACTTCTGGCCACCCGTTTCGGCGCGTCGATCGAACAGGTCGCACACCGCCTCTCGACCCTCCAGCGGCCTGGAAACAAGGGCATCCCCTTCTTTTTCGTTCGCGTGGATCAAGCGGGCACGATCACCAAACGCCACTCGGCCACACGCTTGCAATTCGCCCGGTTTGGCGGCGCCTGCCCCCTCTGGAACGTGCACCGCGCCTTCGAAACGCCCGCGCAGTTCCTGCGTCAGCTGGCCGAAACGCCCGATGGCGTGCGTTATCTTTGCCTTGCGCGCGACGTGTCAAAACCCGGGGGTGCATTCGGAGCGCCGACCCGTCGTTACGCGATTTGTCTTGGGTGCGAGGTCCGCCACGCTGGCGATCTGGTCTATGCAGACAGCTTGGATGTGACCAATTCAGCAGCTTTCGAACCCATCGGCATATCCTGCCGCATTTGCGAGCGCACGGACTGCCATCAACGCTCCGTCCCGCCGCTGGAGCGTCGCCTGACCATCACCCCCGACGAGCGCGGCGTCCTGCCCTACCGCGTAGACAAATAAAAAAGGGCCGGAGCGCCCCCTCCGGCACTCCGACCCTTAGTTCTCAAGCAGCGTCAATCAGGCAGAAACTGCCGACAGCGCCGACCAGATCTGGTCCTTGAGCAGAGAACGTTCCTTGCGCAGTTGTTCTTCGGCCAGCTGCTCCATGGGTTGGACGTTGCTTTCAGCCAGATACACACGCTGGTTCACCTCGTTATAGGTGTCGACCAGCTTGGCAAAGTGAGCGTCCTCGGCCTTTAAGCGCGCGATCGCGTCAACATGCTGCGGGAATTCTTCTGTCAGCTGGTGCGGTGTGTGAGACATTCTCGACTCCTTACTCTTCAAGTTCACAGTCAGAGTAACCGCACAGAAAAAAGGCGACTTTGATACGCATCAAACTCGCCTCTTTCTCTGCTTTATCGCTGGGACGTTTGCCAGTCGGGGTTGATCCACGGCTCGCTTTCGTCACGCGGCAGCTTGCGGCCCAGAATGTGGTCCGCAGCCTTTTCGCCAGTCATGATCGACGGGCCATTCAGGTTACCGTTGGTGATTTGCGGAAAGATCGAGCTGTCCGCGACACGCAAACCATCCACTCCAATCACGCGACACTCTTCGTCAACGACAGCCATCGGATCATTGCGGTCGCCCATCTTGCAGGTGCCGCAGGGATGATAGGCGCTTTCGACGTGCTCGCTGATGAAGGCGTTCAATTCTTCGTCGCTTTGTACGTCCGCACCCGGCTGGATCTCGTGCTTGTAGTAGGGTTTAAACGCGTTTTGTTCAAAGATTTCGCGGGTCAGGCGGATACAGGTGCGGAAATCTTCCCAATCCTGTTCGCTGGACATGTAGTTGAACAGGATTTTAGGCGCGGCTTTGGGGTCGCTCGACGCCAGCGTGACATGCCCGCGCGAGGGGCTGCGCATGGGGCCGACATGAGCTTGGAACCCGTGCCCTTCGGCGGCCGCTTGGCCATCGTAGCGCACTGCGATGGGCAGGAAGTGGTACTGGATGTCTGGATATTCCACCCCAGCTTTGGAGCGGATGAACGCAGCGCTTTCGAACTGGTTCGACGCACCCAGACCCTTTTTGGTGAACAGCCACTGGGCCCCGATCAGCGCCTTGCCCCAGAGGTTCCAGTACTTGAACAGCGTGATCGACTGCTTGCACGCGACCTGCAGATACAGCTCTAGGTGATCCTGCAAGTTTTGCCCCACACCGGGGCGATCCGCGATGACGTCAATCCCGTGCTCGGCCAGATGTTCAGCAGGGCCGATGCCGGACAGCATCAGCAGCTTGGGCGAATTGATCGAGGATGCCGAAATGATGACCTCATTGGTGGCCTTGATGATCTGCTTTTCGCCACCCTTCTCGATTTCGATGCCGCGGGCGCGGCCCTCTTCGATGACGATGCGGCAAGCCAGCCCGCGCACGACCTCGACTTTGCCGGTCTTGATCGCAGGCTTCAGATAGGCATTCGCGGCAGACCAGCGGCGACCCTTGTAGACCGTCTGTTCCATCGGGCCAAAGCCCTCTTGCTGCTCGCCGTTGTAATCGCCTGTGACCGGATAGCCAGCTTGCTTGCCCGCCTGAACAAAGGCGTCAAACAGCGGGTTTTCGCGGGCACCGCGCGTCACGTGCAGCGGGCCGTCCTTGCCGCGCCATTCCTTGTCGCCACCATGGCCGCCGTCATCCCACTGCTCCATCCGCTTGAAGTAGGGCAGCACGTCCGCATAGCTCCAACCACGGGCACCGGACTGGGCCCAATGGTCATAGTCGCGGGCGTGCCCGCGCACATATACCATCCCGTTGATCGAAGACGATCCGCCGACCACCTTGCCACGCGGAGTCGCCAGACGGCGCCCGCCCAGATGGGGTTCAGGCTCTGACTGAAAACCCCAGTCATAGAGCGGCATGTTCATTGGGTAGCTCAGAGCCGCGGGCATCTGAATGAACGGGCCTGCATCCGTACCGCCATGCTCGATGACGATCACGGATTTCCCCACCTCTGCCAGACGATAGGCAATGGCACAACCGGCGCTGCCCGCGCCTACGATGACGTAATCGGCTTGCATCGGGGCCTCCTTAGAACGGCGCTTCGGTGTCACCCATGGCGACGTAAACAGTTTTCAACTCGGAATAATGCTCGATCGCAGCACGACCGTTTTCGCGGCCAACCCCAGACATTTTCGAGCCACCAAAAGGCACTTCGACCGGCGTCAGGTTGTAGGTGTTGATCCAAGTGGTGCCCGCCTCGAACGCGGCTGCGACACGGTGGCCGCGCGACAGGTCGTTGGTGAACACGCCTGCAGCCAGACCAAATTCGGTCGCATTGGCGCGGGTGATCGCCTCTTCCTCGGTCTCGAAGTCCAGAACGGACATGACGGGGCCAAAGATCTCTTCTTTGGCGATGGTCATGTCGTCGGTGACGTCGGCGTAAACGGTCGGCTCCATCCAGTAGCCCGGACCATCAAGCCGTTTTCCGCCGGAAATCAGACGGGCGCCTTCGGCCTGTGCTTTCGCCTGATAGCCTTCGACGATGTTGATCTGCTGTTCGCTGACCATAGGGCCAAAGTTGACCTCTTCGTCCATCGGATCGCCCATCTTCACGCCCTTCAGGCGTTCGGCCAGACGCGACAGGAACGCTTCTTTGATGCCCCTTTGGACGAAAACGCGGGTGCCGTTCGAGCAAATCTGACCAGAGCTATAGAAATTCGCGTTGATCGCGGCGCTGACCGCATTCTCGACATTGGCGTCGTCAAAAATCACCAGCGGAGACTTCCCGCCAAGCTCCATCGTGACGTGGCGCAGGCCCTCGGCGGCGGCGGCGTAAACCTTGCGGCCTGTCGGGACAGAACCGGTCAGGGACACCTTGGCCACATCTGGGTGCGTGACCAGACGCGAGCCGACAGCGCCCTTGCCCTGCACGACGTTAAAGACGCCCGCAGGCGCACCCGCTTCGATCAGTATCTCCGCCAGTTTCAGCGCCGACAATGGCGTGGTTTCCGACGGCTTGAAAACCATTGTGTTGCCGCAGGCCAGCGCAGGCGCGGCCTTCCAGCTGGCGATTTGGATCGGGTAGTTCCATGCACCGATACCAACGCAAACGCCCAAAGCCTCGCGGCGGGTGTAGGCGAAATCACTCCCAAGCTGAATGTGTTCACCGCCTAAAGAGGCAGCCAATCCGCCAAAGTACTCCAGGGCCTCTGCCCCGCTGGCCGCGTCTGCGACCAGCGTTTCCTGCAGGGGTTTACCGGTGTCCATGGTTTCAATCTCGGACAGTTCGCGGTTCCGTTCGCGCATGATATCGGCGGCACGACGCAGAATGCGGCCACGTTCGACACCAGACATGGCGGCCCAAGCAGGTTGAGCCGCTTTGGCTGCGGCAACCGCTTGATCCACCAGCGCATCGTCGGCCAGTTTCAGTGTCGCGACAACTTCGCCGGTGTAGGGGTAGATAACGGGCAGATCCTCGGTGCCACCTTCGACATATTCACCGTTGATGAAATGGCTGGCGGTCGGCTTTACGTCGATCGTCATTCGGAGCGTTCCTTCTGTGCAATCAGGCTGAGTGTGGCCGCAGGGCGCTGCGCCCCGCAGCGAGCCAATTCGTTTTCGAGTGTGCCGAGAACCAAATCCGACGCCGTCGCCGGATTTGCGGGTTCGTTTCGCAAGCTCTGGCGCAGGTAGACACCATCAATCTGCGCCTCGATCCGACGGGCGATGATGACCGCCTCGTCCCCGACCAAGGGGCGCAGGTCGTGCACCAAGTTAGAATGGAGACGGTGGTAATAGACCGTCAGCAGGCGCCGCGCTTCTTCCACATTCTGGGCCAGCACGTAGAAGTTCATCCACGCGCTCACCACTTCCTCGCGGAAGTTCGAGGGGGCGAAGTTCGCATCGACCAGGGCACGCAAGCGTTCCTCGTGGGTCTTGGCCTTTTTCAGGCGGCGCCGCACCTCGAGCCCGTATTGGGACAGGATGTGCCGCATGGCCGCCATGAAAATCTGCGTTTTACCGCCAAAGTAATGGTGGGCCAGCGCGCTGGACATACCTGCGCGTTTGGCGATCTGGCTGACCGTCACGTCCAGAGTCCCCGCCCGACCAATCTCGTGGATTGTGGCTTCGACAAGCGCTTTGCGGCGCACCGGTTCCATTCCGACTTTGGGCATAGCTTTCCTCTCGGCTTGGCCCTTAGTAAGTAGGTTTTTTATTGACTAGTCAATCAACAAAACTGGAAAATGGCGCAATGCCCCTTGCGTCAACACGGCCAACGCATGCGAAGTGGTCAAAAATTGTTCAGGAAAATCAATCGGGGGCTGCGACCATCTGTCAGCGCGCCCCCGTTCTGCGCTCAGGGCTTGGGCATATGTAAAAGGGTCCAGTGATGGACATAGCCAACCTCGACCCCGCCTTCGGCGGTCCGGTCTGCAATCGCGCCTTGCTCAGTGCGCGGGCATCCGACCAGCAGTTTCGAGTCGTCATAGAAATCTCGGGACACCAGATTGTAGCCAATCTCTTTGCAGATGCTGTTTTGGAAGGGATAGGGCCGGATTTCCTTGAGGCCCGACTGCCACGGCGGCGAATAGTACCCCATCACGGCCTTTTCTTCGGGGTTGGTGGAGCTGCACCCTGCAGCGAGCAGGGCAATCGCGAGCGCCTTTGTGCCTGTGTTCATGTGAAGTCCTGTTATTATCTGCACTGCCTGATCGGCCCATTCTAACCGATCACGCCACGAGTACAGCCACAATCCGGTGAACACCGCTGCAAGAGCGTCGATCCGGCGACAAATTGCGGTTTGTGACAAAATGCGGCGGCATTCCGCCTTGCTCTTGGGCGGGCATGGGCCTACGGACGGGCCATGAAACTAATGTTCCTCGGCGATGTTGTGGGCCGCGCAGGACGCGCTGCCATCCAAGAGCACCTGCCCCGCTTGAAAGAAGAGTGGGCGCTGGATTTTGTGGTCGTGAATGGTGAGAACACCTCGAACGGCATGGGCCTGAGCGCAGAGCACGCGAACCTGATTTTTCAGGCCGGTGCCGATTGCATCACCCTTGGCGATCACGCGTTCGACCAAAAAGACATGCTCCAGCATATCGAAAGCGACAGCCGCATCGTCCGCCCGATCAACTTTGCCAAGACCGCGCCAGGTCGCGGCTTCCGCATCTTTAACGCCCCGGGTGGGCGCAAGGTGTTGGTGGCGCAAATCCTCGGGCAAGTGTTCATGAAGCGTCCGTTTGACGACCCGTTTTCTGCCATTGACCAAGTGCTTAAGACGCACAAGCTTGGCGCGACGGTGAACGCCGCGATTGTGGATGTGCACGCCGAAGCGACCAGTGAAAAGATGGGCCTTGGGCACTGGATGGACGGCAAGGCCAGTCTTGTGGTTGGCACGCACACCCACGTCCCAACCGGCGACACCCAGATCATGTCGGGCGGCACCGCTTACATGACCGATGCAGGCATGTGCGGCGACTACAACAGTGTGATCGGAATGGACAAAGCCGAACCCCTGCGCCGTTTCGTGACGGGCATGTCCAAGGGCCGCTACACCCCCGCCAATGGCGAGGCGACCCTGTCTGGCGTCTACGTCGAAACCGACGACCGCACAGGTCTGGCGAAAACGGTTTGCATGGTGCGTCAGGGTGGACGACTTCAGCCCTCGGGTCCGGTCGCCTCCTGATAGAATGCCTATTGCGCCAACTTTTGCCGGTTTCCATTGCAATGTTGGACCACTGCACGCTTGCTCTGGTCGATCAGTTGCGAAAGAATGCCTCTGCTGTGCCCTAGGGAGCGGAGACTAGTCTAAGTGTTAGCACTACCAGACGCCTATCAGGCGATCCTCGCGTTGGTCATTGTGATCGGTATGTTCGTTCTGTTCATGCGCGAGACGTATCCCACCGAAGTGGTGGGCATCATGGGCGCGGCATTGATGATGGCGCTTGGTATTCTACCCTATCAAAGCGCGCTCGACATCCTGTCCAACCCCGCCCCGTGGACCATTGGCGCACTCTTTATTGTTATGGGCGCTTTGGTGCGCACGGGCGCGCTTGCTGCCTTTACCCAATTTGCGGACCACAGGGCCAAGCAAAATCCCAAGACAGCACTGTTCGGGTTGATGATTGCTGTGGTGATCTTTTCCGCGTTCGTCTCGAACACGCCGGTGGTCGTTGTCATGATCCCCGTGTTCATTCAACTGTCACGCACCCTAAACATGGTGCCCTCTCAGTTGCTGATTCCCCTGAGCTATGCGACGATCCTTGGGGGCACGACCACACTGATTGGCACCTCGACCAACCTGCTGGTTGATGGTGTCGCCCGTCATCAGGGGCTAGAGCCGTTTACCATTTTCGAAGTCACGCCCTTGGGCGTTGTCCTGATCGCATGGGGCGCGATTTATATGCTGTTTATCGGCAGCCGCCTGCTGCCTAAGCGCGATAGCCTTGCAGGTATGGTCGGCAACCGGTCAAAGATGAAGTTCTTTACCGAGGTTGCGGTCCCCGAAGACAGTGCCCTGATTGGTCAGGATGTGGTATCCATTGACCTGTTCAAGCGCGACGGCGTCCGCCTGATCGACGTGCTGCGCGGGGACGCGTCGCTCCGCCGTGATCTGACAACTGTGGTCCTGCAAGCCGGTGACCGCGTGGTTCTACGCACCGAGATGACCGAACTTCTCGGCCTACAGCAATCCAAAGACCTGAAGATGGTCGACAAGCTGTCCTCGGTTGAAACGCAGACTGTCGAAGTCCTGATCACCCCCGGGTGCAAGATGGTCGGCCGCAGCCTAGGCTCCATGCGTTTGCGTCGTCGCTACGGTGTTTACCCCTTGGCCGTCCACCGCCGAAACCAGAACATTGGCCGCCAGTTGGATGATCTGGTGGTCCGCGTCGGTGACACGCTACTGCTCGAGGGCTCTCCTGCGGACATCCAACGTCTCGCCCTCGACATGGAGCTGGTCGATATCGCGCAGCCGACCGAGCGAGCGTATCGCCGCAAGCAGGCTCCCATCGCGATCATCGCCCTGTTTGCGATCGTTTTTCTCTCCGCAATCGGTGTCGCGCCCATTCTCATGCTATCGGTCTTTTCGGTGGCGATCGTGCTGGTCACGCGCTGCATTGACGCTGATGAGGCGTTTGAGTTCGTCGAGGGACGGTTGCTCGCACTTATCTTTTCGATGCTCGCGATCGGAGCGGGCTTGCAGAACTCGGGCGCGGTGGACCTGATCGTGTCCGGCGTGGCCCCCGTGCTGGAAACCATGCCGCCGTTCATCATCATCTGGTCGATCTTCTTGCTGACCTCAGTGCTGACGGAGTTGGTGACCAACAACGCGGTGGCTGTGGTGGTGACGCCGATCGCCATCGGCCTTGGGGCAGCCATCGGCGCAGACCCGAGGCCGCTGGTTGTTGCGGTCATGGTTGCGGCGTCTGCCAGCTTCTCGACCCCGATTGGCTATCAGACCAACACGCTGGTTTACGGACCCGGCGGGTACAAGTTCACCGACTTCATGCGCGTCGGTATTCCCTTGAACCTGAGCATCGGCTTGATCTCTGCGGCGCTTATTCCGCTGATTTGGCCTCTATATAACTAAGCTTGGCCAGATTTGTGCACACGGGGGCGCTTGCAGCCCACCGTGTGCCTACCTTATAGAGGCACAAAGCTGAGAATTAGGTAATCGGAGGCACCCATGGCCGGCCACTCTAAATGGGCTAACATCCAGCACCGCAAAGGTCGTCAGGACGCGGCTCGCTCCAAACTGTTTTCGAAACTCGCGAAAGAGATCACCGTCGCTGCAAAGATGGGTGACCCCGATCCGGACAAGAACCCGCGCCTCCGTTTGGCCGTCAAGGAAGCCAAGTCGAACTCTGTCCCTAAGGACGTGATCGACCGCGCCATCAAAAAATCGCAGGCTGGCGAAGGCGATGATTACGAAGAAATCCGCTACGAGGGATACGGCCCCAACGGCGTGGCCGTGATCGTCGAAGCGATGACTGACAACCGTAACCGCACCGCGTCGACCGTGCGTTCGACGTTTAGCAAAAACGGCGGTAACTTGGGTGAAACCGGCTCTGTCGGCTTTATGTTCGAACGCAAGGGCGAGATCACGTACCCCGCGTCGGTCGGCGATGCTGACGACGTCATGATGGCCGCGATCGAAGCGGGCGCCGAAGACGTCGAGTCGTCCGAAGATGGTCACACCATTTACACTGCGGACACCGATCTGGCCGAAGTGTCGAACGCACTGGAAGCGGACCTTGGCGAGTCGGAATCCACGAAGCTGATCTGGAAGCCGACCACCACATCCGAGCTGGATCTGGAAGGCATGCAGAAGCTGATGAAGCTGATTGACGCGCTCGAAGATGATGATGACGTTCAGCGCGTCACTACCAACTTCGAAGCCAGCGACGAGGTGATGGCGCAGCTCTGATCTGCTGTCATTTCTGCAAAGCATCAAGGGCGCGACCGGTCAAACCGGCGCGCCCTTTTGAGTATTTAAGGCAAAAAGAAGCAGTGGTGTTTTCTGCTGCAGGGATGGGGCTGCGTTTCTAGGGGCTTGCGCACGCACGGATTTCGGGTGTGATAGCGCAATGGAAGACACACGTGCACATCGCCCCGGTCGGGGCATTTTCTGGATGGTTCTGACCGGTTTCCAGTTCGTCGGAATGACGGCTCTGGTAAAATCACTGGGGACGGCGATCCCGGTCTATCAAAGCGCGTTTCTGCGGTTCGCTTTGGGGCTGGTATTCTTTATCCCCTTGGTGCCTTCGCTGATGCGAGCTTTGCCCACCGGCCGACAAGTGCGGTTGATCGCAGCGCGCGGCGTCGCGCACACCATCGGCGTGTCTCTTTGGTTCTATGCGATGGTGCGCATTCCTTTGGCGGATGTCACTGCGCTGAATTACCTGAATCCAATTTACGTGACCTTGGGCGCGAGCCTGTTTCTGGGGGAACGGCTCGCACTGCGCAGATTGATCGCGGTGGGGATTGCACTGCTTGGCGCGGTTGTCATTTTGCGGCCCGGGTTTCGAGAACTGGATCCCGGTCACATTGCGATGCTCGGGACATCGCTTGGGCTGGCCACGAGCTACTTGATCGCCAAGCAGCTGAGCACGCAGATGAATTCGGCGCATGTGGTGGCATGGCTTTCTATCGCAGTCACCATTGGTCTGATGCCGATGGCGGTGACCCATTGGGTGAACCCGACCCTACCCCAGCTTGGATTGTTGCTGGCGGTTGCGGGGCTCGCGACCGGCGCGCATTACACCATGACGCTCGCGTTCAAAGAGGCGCCGGTCGCGGTCACCCAGCCCGCAACATTCCTGCAATTGGTGTGGGCAGTTGCGCTCGGGGCGCTTGTGTTCGGAGAGGGTATCGACCCCTTCACCGTTTTGGGCGGTGGGGTGATCATCGCGTCGGTCAGCTACATCACGTGGCGCGAGGCAATGATAAAGCGCAAAATCACGCCGCCCGCAGCGGCAACCAAGTCCTGATCACAGGCTGACCACGCCCTGTTCCGTGATGATCATATCGAGCGGTTGATCCGTCGGCTCTAGCGGCAGATCCTCCGCCTCTTGGGCAGCATAGGCAAAGCCAACAGCGAGCACAGGCCCCGCGGCGCGTAGCAGTTCCAAAGTCCGGTCGTAGAACCCGCCACCATAGCCCAGACGCCCGCCCCTGCGGTCGAAGGCCACCAGCGGGACGATGACGATCTGCGGAATGATCCAGTCACCTGCAGCAGGGACTCTGGCCCCAAACGGGCCATCTGTCATCGCGCAATCCGGCTCCCACGCGCGGAACTGCAAAGGCTTGCCCTCAGCCTCGATCACCGGAACGCCCACGGGGCCGTAGGCCGCAGCCTCTGCCATCGCAGGCAGCGGATCAATCTCGGTCCGGATGGGCATGTAGCCTGCAATCGGCACGCCGCGATGCCCGGCGAGGAACGAAGACAGCTCCCCTGCCCGTCCGGGGCGATGGTTGGCGTGCGCCTCTTTGCGGCGGGCAAAGGCAGCCTTGCGGGCCTCTGCCTTAATAGCGGTCAGGTCGGTCATAGCATCACAGCGCTGGCGAGACCGAGGAAGGCGAAGAAGCCAACCACATCAGTCACGGTGGTCACGAACGTGCCGGACGCCAGAGCGGGATCGACGCCGACACGCTCCATGATAATCGGGATGACCGTCCCAGCGAGCGCCGCAACGACGAGGTTCACCACCATTGCGACAGCGATCACGCCGCCAAGCACAGGACTGCCGAACCAGATAATTCCGACAATCGCCATGATCACCGCGAAAGCGACCCCATTGATCAAGCCCACGAAACTCTCGCGACGGATGACCCGCCAGACGTTAGAGCCAGTCAGGTCTTTGGTCGCGAGCGCGCGCACAGCCACAGTCAGCGACTGCGTGCCTGCGTTACCGCCCATAGATGCAACGATCGGCATTAAAACAGCCAAGGCAACCACGGTTGCAATCGCGTCCTCGAATTGGGCAATCACGAGGCTGGCAAGGATCGCCGTCAGCAGGTTCACCGCCAACCACGGTAGGCGCTGCTTGGTCGTCTCGATCACGCGGTCGGACAGGCTGCCGTCGCTGACACCCGCCAGCAGCAGGATGTCTTCTTCGTGCTCTTCGTCCAGAACGATCATCGCGTCATCGATGGTGATCATCCCGACCAGCCGCCCATCATCATCTACGACCGGCGCTGAGATCAGGTGGTACTGGTTGAAGGCGTAGGCGACGTCTCCCTGCGCGGTGGTCGCGGGGATCGTCCGAAAGGTGTCTTCTTGGATGTCGCTCAGATAAATCGCGCGGGGGCTGCCCATGAGACGCCCAAGGGTCACGTTCCCGACAGGCCGCATGCGCGGGTCCACGAGCGTCACATGGTAGAACTGTTCTGGCAACTCTTCGGAGGCACGCAGAAAATCAATCGCCTGCCCGACGGTCCAATGTTCGGGCGCAGACACGACCTCGCGCTGCATCAAACGGCCGGCAGAATACTCGGGGTAGCCTAGAGACTGCTCGACTGCGGCACGATCAGCGCCATCCAGCGCCTGCAGGATCACGCTCTGCTGTTCGCCTTCCAGATCTTCGATCAGGTCAACAACGTCATCGGATTCCAGATCCCGGACCGCATCCTTGAGGTACTGGCGCGGCAGAAACTCGATCACATCTTCGCGGATCGCCTCGTCCAGTTCGGACAGTACCTCACCGTCGAACAAGGCAGGGGCCAGCAGCAGAATTTCGCGCCGCTCTCCGCCATCGATCTGCTCTAGGAAGTCGGCAATATCCGCTGCGTGCAGCGGCTCGAGCAAGGCTGAGACACGTTCAGAATCGCCAGCCGCCAGCGCCAGCCGAATGGCTGCCACGCGCTTGCCGTCGAGGATCGCCTCATCCTCGTTGTCCAGAACGTCATGTACTTCGGACTCGTCTTTGTCATCCAACATGTCGCCCTCCATTCTGATTTGTGGGCACCTTAGCGAGCCACTATAAAAAGGGACAGAGGGAAGCCACCTTTTCCTTTGCCGCGACGCCACTTATGGTCTGATCCGCTAAGTAGGAGGCGACGTTCATGTCCAATCAAACGCTGATGATCGGCCAAACCCTGTGGTTTGAAGGCGATGCCATGCAAAACGTGGCTGATGCAGCACGCTATCATCGGCGCGGCGGCATTCTGATTGACGGTGGAAAAGTCGCAGACCGCGGGGATGCAGATGACCTCCGAAAAAGTTATCCACAGGCAGACGTCGTGGACTGTGGAGAAGGACTAATCCTGCCCGGTTTCGTAGATGCCCACATGCATTATCCCCAGACGAGAATGATCGCGAGTTGGGGCAAGCGTCTGATTGACTGGCTGAATACCTACACCTTTCCCGAGGAAGTGACCCTTGCCGATCCTGCCGAGGCACGTGCCCGTGCAGACCTGACGCTGGACTTGGCGCTCGCACATGGAACCACCACGCAGGTCAGCTACTGCACCATTCATCCGTGCAGTGTGGATGCTTTCTTTGAGTCAGCTGCAGCGCGTGGAATGCGTGTTTTTGCAGGCAAAACCTGTATGGATCGCAATGCGCCCGATGGCCTGCGCGACACACCGCAAACCGCCTATGATCAGAGCAAAGAATTGATCGGCAAATGGCATGGCAAGGGCCGCGCCGAATACGTCATCACTCCGCGGTTTTCACCCACCTCGACTCCGGAACAACTCGAGGCGCTTGGCGCTCTGTGGGCAGAGCATCCGAACTGCCTGATGCAAACGCACCTTAGTGAGCAGACCGACGAGATTGAATGGGTCAAGTCATTGTTCCCGAACGCAAAAGACTACCTAGAGACCTATGAGCAGTTTGGCCTACTCGGGGAACGCGCGCTTTATGGTCATGTGATCCACATGGAGCCGCGCGAGATGGATCGTCTGGCCGAAGTGGGCGCAGCGGTCGTACACTGCCCAACGTCTAATACCTTTATCGGGTCCGGGGTCTTCGAGGCCGCCAAGATGGCGTCGCGGGGCATTCGCGTCGGGCTGGCGACAGACACTGGCGGAGGGTCTAGCTTCTCAATGCTGCGGACGATGGCAGCCGCCTACGAAATCGGTCAGCTGGCGGGCACTGCGCTGCACCCAGCGCAACTCTTGTGGCTTGCCACCGAAGGCTCGGCGCGCGCCCTGAAGGCCGAGGATCGCATCGGCACGTTAGCCATCGGCAGCGAGGCTGACATCACCGTTCTGGATCTGGCCTCCACCCCTGCAATCGCGCAACGCCACGCCCGTGCGAAAGACATTTGGGAAACACTCTTCCCAACAATTATGATGGGCGACGATCGCGCTATCAAATCCGTGTGGGTCAACGGTCATCCGGTCACAGGCGAATGAAGGTAAGGGAAATCGCCATTGCGGCGAATTTCCCACACAGAGTTATCCACAGGCGTTAACGATTTATTAACCTTTTAGGTGCGTTCGGCCAACCGCTTCGCAAGGCGGTTTTGTTTTTCCACAAGTTGCCCCAAGTCGACTGTGGATAGCTGCCCGTCTGACACAACCTGACGACCTTCGACGAATAGATCGCGCACGCGGGACGGGCCCGCCAAGAGCAAGGCCGCAGGATCCCAACTGCCGGCACTTTCGATCCCGCGCGTATCCCAGATGGCGATGTCTGCACGTTTGCCGACCGCCACACGGCCGCACTCGGGACGTCCCAGAACATCGGCGCCGCCCCGCGTTGCAATCTCTAGCGCTTCGCGTGGGCTCATGGCGTCCGCTCCGTTCTGCACCCGCTGCAAGAGCATGGACTGCCGCGCCTCGGCGATGAGGTTGCCAGCGTCATTGCTGGCCGACCCGTCCACGCCAAGGCCAACGGGAACGCCCGCATCCCGCATCGCTCGGACGGGTGCGATGCCCGACCCAAGGCGGCAGTTCGAACAGGGGCAATGTGCGACCCCTGTCCGAGTGCGGGCGAACAGATCAATCTCAGCACCGTCCAACTTCACACAGTGTGCATGCCACACATCGGGACCGGTCCAGCCCAGCTCCTCAGCGTATTGGCCAGGACGGCACCCAAATTTTGCCAGACTATAAGCGATGTCTTCTTCGTTCTCGGCCAAGTGGGTGTGCAGCATCACACCCTTGTCGCGCGCCAAAAGCGCCGCATCCCGCATCAGATCGCGGCTGACGGAAAACGGCGAACACGGCGCAATACCCACACGGACCATTGCCCCTACGGATGCGTCATGGTGGGCATCAATGACACGGATGCAGTCGTTCAAGATGTCCGCCTCCCGCTCGACCAGACTGTCAGGTGGAAGGCCGCCATCGCTTTCGCCGATGCTCATGGCCCCACGGGTCGGATGGAACCGCAGCCCGATTTCGCGTGCAGCAGCGATAGTGTCATCCAACCTTGCGCCATTGGGGTAGAGATACAAGTGGTCCGAGCTGAGCGTACAGCCCGACAGTGCCAACTCTGCCAGCCCAACTTGGGCAGAGACAAACATCTCTTCGGGTCCCATTGCAGCCCAGATTGGATAGAGTTTCTGCAACCAGCCAAAGAGCAACGCGTCCTGCGCCCCGGGTACGGCGCGTGTCATCGATTGGTACAGATGATGGTGCGTGTTTACGAGGCCCGGCGTGACAACGCAGCCGCGCGCATCAACCGTTTCCGCCATGCCAGACTCGAGCCCCTGCCCGATCTCGGCTACTACGCCGCCAGAGAGGCGCAGATCCACGCCGGTCAACTCGCGACGGTCGTCGTCCATGGTGATGAGAGTATCTATATTGCGAATGAGAATGTCGGACACGGCATTTCCCCTTCTGGTCAGCCATGTCCCTCTCAGATCACAATCAGAGATGCGCGGCGCCAGAGAAGGACAAAGGATACACCGCTCTCACATCTCTAAGCCCGCAAATCAGATGTTCGCAAGACCTTCTTCCAGAAAACGCATCGCTTCGGCGTGGTGCGCCTCGGACGCGGCGGCGATGACACGACCACCATTGTGGGCCGGCCCTCCGTGCCAATCGGTGACGATCCCACCCGCCGCTTGGACAACAGCTTGAGGCCCTTGGATATCGTAGGGGTTCAGCCCCGCCTCGACCACCAAATCGATTTGGCCCGCCGCGAGCAAAGCATACGCGTAGCAATCCATACCATAGCGCACCAATTGCATGCGATCGCCCAAGTAGTGGAAGGCGCGGCGCTCGTCCTGCGTGCCCACCTCGGGGAATGTCGTAAAGAGGATCGATTCGTTCAAAGGGCGCGGACCTCGAACCCGAAGGCTGCGGCGACCATGGGGCCCATCACACCAAGCTTGGTTGAACCCGCCAAAGAAGCGTTCCTGAATGTAGGGCTGATCCACGACGCCCATGATCGGGCCGTTTTCATCAGACAGCGCAATCAAGACGCCCCATGTCGGTGTGCCGCTGAGAAAACCGCGCGTGCCGTCGATGGGATCTAGGACCCAAGTCAGCCCGCTCTCGCCCTCTTGCTTGCCCATTTCCTCGCCAAAGATGCCGTCTTGCGGGCGCCGGCGCTCTAGCACATTGCGCATCGCAGCTTCGGCAGCGCGGTCGGCTTCGGTCACGGGGTCAAAGCCATCTTCTTCCTTGTTGTCCGCCATCAGGTCTGGATTGCGGAAAAACGGCAAAATGGCCGCGCGGGCAGCGTCGGCCATTTCAGAAGCCACATCAATCAGAGTGGTTTGGGTCTCGGATGTGAAACGCGACATGGGGCAGCCCTTTGGTGAGTGGTTTCAAAGGGCGCTACCCCGTAGGGCGTTTCAAATCAAGCCACGTCGCTCAGAACACGTGCGAGATCAAAGAGACGGCGGCGCTGGTTTTCCGGAATCGCATAATAGGAGCGGATCAGGTCCAGAGCTTCTTTGTCGCCCAAGATATCAGCAGGCAGTGCGGGGGCTTTGTCTGCGGCAGGTGCGTCTTGTCCTTCGAGGCCCTCGAAGAAAAAGCTCACCGGAACTTCAAGAGTGGTGGCGATATCCCATAAGCGAGATGCGCTAACCCTGTTAGCTCCTGTTTCGTATTTCTGGATTTGCTGGAATTTAATTCCAACCCGCTCTGCCAGTTGTTGTTGCGTCATGCCGATCATCCATCGGCGGTGACGAATACGACGGCCAACGTGGACATCCACAGGGTGCGTCATTTTTAGCTCCATTATGGTCAGCCCGTCGTCAATCTTTGCGCGAGCTGTAATTTGTTTCGTATCTTTCCCCAAAATCCGCCGACACTCACACCCCCATCAGCGATACCGGCGACTTAAGGCCACACAACCAGAGCGACTTCAAGCCCTGCTTAACCCATGTAAGACAATATGTAACTAAACCTATGCGGAAAAACCAAGCTAGCCTTATGATCGATAGGGGTATTCCTAAGGATAATAAGAGCCCTATGTCCCATTGACACACGCAAAGGCAGACCGTGTTCTACCTTCAAACGGAGGAACATTCGCGTGAAAGCCTATCATATTTATACTTCTGGGGAAGCCCCGCAACTGGTCAATCTACCAAAAGGTGATCCCGCAGAAGGCGAAATACGCCTTAGGATTACGGCCTGTGGTCTCAATTTTGCCGATCTTCTGATGATCAAAGGCAAATATCAGGACACACCGCAGGCACCCTTTACCTTGGGGATGGAGGTCGCAGGCATCGTTGACGCACATGGACCAGGCGTTTCAGAGCCTGCGATCGGGACGCGGGTCGCCCTATTTGCGGGGCAAGGTGGTCTGGCAGAGTACGGATGCTTTCCTGCCGAAAGGGCAATCCCCCTGCCCGACAACATGTCAGAGGTCGATGCAGCGGGCTTCCAAATTGCTTACGGGACCTCACACTTAGCTCTCGATTACAAAGCACGTCTACAGCCGAACGAGACGCTGCTTGTGTTGGGCGCAGCGGGCGGCGTTGGGTTAACCGCCGTCGAGATCGGCAAAGTCATGGGAGCCAAGGTCATCGCCTGCGCCCGCGGCCCCGAGAAGCTGGAGATCGCCAAAGCCTATGGCGCAGACCACGTAATCGACGCCACCAAAGAAGACATCCGCGACGTCGTGAAGTCCTTGGGTGGCGCAGATGTGGTGTATGATCCCGTCGGCGGAGAGCAATTCACAGCGGCCTTCCGCGCGACGAACCCAGACGGGCGCCTGCTGGCCATCGGCTTTGCCAGCGGGGACGTGCCGCCCATTCCCGCAAACCACATGTTGGTCAAAAACCTGACCGTGATCGGCATGTACTGGGGCGGTTATCTGAAATTCAACGCCAAGGCTCTTACCGACAGCATGGCGCAGCTGTTTGCATGGTACAGCGAAGGCAAGATCAAGCCCCACGTCAGCGAGACGTTTCCGCTGAACCAGGTCGCCGATGGGCTCGAGATGCTGAAGGCCCGCAAGTCCACCGGCAAAGTCGTCATTACGATCTGATTACATCTGGTCGTAGGCCTGTCGCAGCAGGTCGGCCATCCGCAGGCCGGCCTCACCCTTGATCGCGTCGGACAGATACATGTTGATCTTCTTTGACGGCAGTTCTGGCAGCGCGCCCTTGTGCTGCACCCGCTCCAAATGAGGCGGCTCGGTGCCTTCGAGCATGGCGTTCAAGGCGAGGTCGGCGCTCACCGTCGCCTCGATCGCGCGATCCATCTCGGACTCCACGGCCAATTCCCACGGGATGCCTGCCTCTTCGACGCGTCGGATCACACCGGCGCGGAAGATACAGTGCCGACCGAACGCCAGACGCAAGGGCCGCTGGCGCCAAGCTGATCCCCCCGGTGCCCCGATCCAGAGCAGCGGCAAGGTTTTCAGAGTTTCACCGCCATCCGACACGCCATCTTCGGTGGTCAGGATGATGTCGCATTCACCGCGGCTGTAAGCGACCTTGAGCCCCTTGGTATACAGCGAGATCAGCTGCACTCGCATGCGCGGGAATTCGGAGTTGAACTGCTGGAGAACGCGCGGAATCGCTGGGTAGACGATGTCGTGGGGCACCCCCAAAACAATTTCACCTTCGTAAACATCATCGGTCAGGCGCGACCAAACCTCGTCGTTCAGCTCCAGCATCCGGCGCGCATACCCCAACAGTTTCTCGCCCGCAGGGGTCAGCGCGATTTGGCGCGCCGTTCGGTCCAAAAGATTCGTCGCAAGCGATTCTTCTAGACGTTTCAGTTGCATAGAAACGGCCGACTGGGTCAGGTTCAGGAACCCCGCAGCACGTGTCACCCCGCCTGCATCTGCCACCGCCACAAAAGACCGCAGCGCAGTCAGATCCAGATTTCTGGCCATATCACAACTCCTGATGAAATACGTCACATTCATTCATTTCCAAAATGAACCAGAAAATGCCACATACATCAAGCGCGTTGATGCAACGCGCGCAATCAATCAAATAATGGTGAATGACATGGCTACTCAACTCGGCAGACTTGCGATCGCAAGCAGACCTTTCCGGTTCTCTTCCCTCTTTAGCGCCTTTGCCAACTACGCTGCGATCTCGCGCCAGCGGCACGCGCTTTCCCAGCTGGATGACCGGCTTCTTCAGGATATCGGCCTGACCCAGACCGAAGCAAAATCCGAAGCTGACCGCGCCCCTTGGGACGTCCCTGCACATTGGCGGGTCTAATTGACAGAGGATCCTCCAAAAACCCGAACAAGTGTACTTGAAATCACGCACATCCCTGCCGATATTCACAGGTAACGGGTGTGCGTTTTTGTTTGTGCACCCAACAGCTTCGGATTTTTGGAGGATCGAAATGGCTGAATTCCGCACGACGCACGCTGGCACTAGCGCCGGTGCGGTTCGTATCGACGAGGGCCTGCGCGCCCACATGAACAAGGTTTACGGCACGATGTCCGTGGGCATGCTCATCACTGCAGCAGCCTCTTGGGCGATCTCTGGCCTTGCGACAACTGTCGATCCGGCCACCGGCAACACCGTTCTGACTGGTCTGGGCCAAGCGCTGTACAACTCGCCCCTGAAGTGGGTGATCATGTTCCTTCCGCTGGTCATGGTTTTCGCGTTCAGCGCGATGCTGAACAAAATGTCGGCTGCGGCTGCTCAGGTGTTCTTCTACGTCTACGCGGCCGCAATGGGTCTGTCGCTCAGCTGGATCTTCATGGTCTTTACCGGCGTGTCCATCATCCAGACCTTCCTCGTGACGGCGATCTCGTTCGCGGGTCTATCCCTGTATGGCTACACCACAAAGAAAGACCTGTCGGGCTTCGGCACCTTCCTTATGATGGGTGTGATCGGTCTGGTCGTCGCGTCGCTGGTGAACATCTTCATTGCATCGAGCGCACTTCAGTTCGCGATCTCGGTCCTTGGTGTTCTGATCTTTGCGGGTCTGACTGCGTATGACACCCAGAACATTAAAAACACCTACCTGCAGATGGCTCACTCGGGCGATCAGGAATGGCTAGGTAAGTCGGCAATCATGGGCGCGCTGCAGCTCTACCTCGACTTCGTGAACCTGTTCATGTTCCTGCTGCAGTTCATGGGCAACCGCGAATAATCACTGCGGCAGCTTAGAAACAGATAGGGCCGGTCGCAAAGACCGGCCCTTTTTTATTGCGTCGGGTCTGGGTCATAGAAGCGTGGTCATGTGTACAGAGGGAAAACGGACGTCCAGTCCTAGCGAGAGTTCAATCTCGGCCAAGGTCTTGAAGCCTAGAGCCTCGTAGAACGGGACAGCGGTGCGGGTGCTCAGGCATTCCAGCCGCCTGACGCCCTCTTCCGCGGCATGATCCATAGCGCGGTCCAGAATGGCCCGTGCAACGCCCCTACGGACAAAATCGGGCGAGGTCACAACATGACGGATGTGCCCCATTCCAGCGGGCGTAGAGGCGCTGAGCGGGCTTGACCAACTCCACCCCCCTGCAGCGACGATCTGCCTCTGTGGCGTCTCTGCCACGTAGTAGGAGCCAGAGCGCAAGAGCTCGGGGCGGGCCACACTGATCCGCGGCAACGCGCGCCGCAACAGCTCGGACGGATAGTCGCGTTCCAAGAGCACCGGGTAGGACAGTTGCAGCAGGGCGGTCACCCGCTCAGCATCACCTATTTCGGCAGGCCTGATGGTATAGATTAAAGGTAAGGGTGGCATGGTCTCTCTCCATTTCGCCGGGTGAAAATTTCTTTGAGAAATCTCCGGCGCGACCATGCTTTAAAAATAAAAAGAGCCGCGCCAGTGTTTGCTGGTGCGGCTCTTTTGTCTGGTGATCCAGAAGGCTTACTTGATTTTGCCTTCTTTGTACTCGACATGCTTGCGCACCACCGGATCGTACTTACGTACGACCATTTTTTCGGTCATAGTGCGTGCGTTCTTCTTGGTCACGTAGAAGTGGCCCGTGCCAGCGGTCGAGTTCAGACGGATTTTGATAGTGGTAGGCTTCGCCATGGTACTCTCGTCTTTCGCTAGGTCGGGCGGTGTTTGCGGCCACCCGCGTGTAATCTCTTGAACCCCGCCTTTTACGGTTGGCGGGCAAAGAGTCAACACCATTCGAGCAGAAAAAGCAGGTTAATTGCGCGGAGAGCCTATAAGCCGGATTCTGTCCAAGCGTAAACGCTCTGGATGACCATTCATCTTGGCGCGCAGTTGCCTGCGTGCCTCTAGCTGCCAACCCGAACCTCAGGGCCAAGACGACCCTGCGGACATGCCGCGCGAGGCTCCTATTCGGCATTGCTCCAGGTGGGGCTTGCCATGCGGGGCCTGTTACCAGTCCCCCGGTGGTCTCTTACACCGCCGTTTCACCCTTACCCCGATAAACGGGGCGGTCTGTTCTCTGTGGCGCTTTCCCTCGGGTTACCCCGGCCGGGCGTTACCCGGCACCTTTGTCTTGTGGAGTCCGGACTTTCCTCGGACAGAGACCTGCCCGCGGCCATCCGGCCCTCCGCGCACATGGGGCCTTATTGGGTGTCGGGCGCGCGGTCAACGGCAAAGCGGTCGGCAAGGTTTACAGCGGCCGCCACATCCGCGCCGGACAGCACCCCATGGGCCCACGGGCGGAAGTGCATACGGAAGGCGTCCAGTAAGACCTCGGGCTCTGCCTGTGCGGTGTAGCCATAGTCCCGTAGCGCCTGCAGGAACGTGTGCCAGCAGGTGTCGACCCCCTGCCCCACCGCGTCCGGCCACACCCCGTGTCCGCGCCGCGACAGGCCCAACCAGTCAAATCTGCGCCCCGGATCAACCTTGCGCCCCGGCGCGACGTCCGAATGCCCGACAATCCGATGATCAGGAATATCCCAGCGCCCGCGAATCTGGTCCAGCAATGTGACAAGCGCATCCATCTGCGGCACGGAAAACGGGCTCTCTCCATCATTCACGATCTCGATTCCGATAGACCGCGAATTCACATCCGCCACGCCATCCCAATGGGACAGCCCCGCGTGCCATGCCCGGCGATCCTCATCCACCAACGGAAAAACGCCCCCTGTTGGACAGAGGGCGTAATGGGCCGAAACCTCGAATTCAGGATCGCACAGACGGTTGAGAGAGCCATCCAAGTCCATCACCGTGTAGTGCAGCACGATCATGTCGGGCCGCACATCCCCTTTGCGGGGGCCGTGATTGGGGGACCGGCTCAACGCACCGCGTTGCGGAAGGGTTGCGGATCCCATGTGCAAGCAAATCCATCCCCATCGGGATCTACACCCAAGCGGTCCTTTTCAGGCCCGCCTTTGGCGAGGAACGCCGCCTGAGCCAAATCCGCAGACGCATAATCCGCACAAGCGCGCGCATACTTAGCCTCTGCTCGGAACGAACTGCGCTGATACAGCGGCTGCCCCACACGGTTGTTGGTGGCCAAGGCATAGGACACCACATTCACACTGCCATCGGGACGCGAAGGCAGAGCCTCGGGCTGAATGACGGTATAGAGGCTGCGGTTGCGCTCAATCAGCTCTTTGTCGTCCTCGATGCTCCGCTCGTTGCTGACTGCCGAGAAATCATTCTCGGACGAGATCCCATTGGCCGTTGTCGCCAATTCAGGTGCAGGGTTGGACGGGCTGGCCTGTAACGGCACAGCCCCGCTGTTGGATGCAGCAAGGTTCGCGGTGTTGATCGCCTCTTCGGACGCGGCTTTCACCTCGGCCAGCGTGCGTGCACGGGGCGGCTGGCCTGGGGTCAGTGTGCCCACATTGCCCAAGGTCTCTTGCGAAACTACGGGTGCCGACGGGATGCCGCCGTTCAGCTGCGCTTCACGCGCTGAACGATAGCTGTTCGATGTGATTCCCGCTGCGCTGTCAGGTACGGTTGGCCCACATGCGGACAACCCAGCCAGAGCCAACAGAACCAATCCCGTGTGTCGAAGCATCATCTCACCTCAAAGTTGTGCCATTTCAGCACTTACCACCACTTCGACGGTTTGGAAACAAAGCCTGCAGCCTGTTCCAGCGCGTAAGCGGTATTCAACAGATCACCTTCCTCGAACGGGCGGCCGATCAGCTGAAGACCCAGCGGCAGACCTTTGGAGTCAAGACCCGTGGGCACTGCGACGCCGGGCAGACCAGCAAGGTTCAGCGTCACGGTGAACACGTCGTTCAGGTACATCTCGACGGGGTCCGCGCTCTTCATCTCACCAAGACCAAAGGCCGAGGTCGGCGTTGCGGGCGCCAGAATTGCATCCACATCAGCGGCAAACGCGTCTTCGAAGTCACGCTTGATCAGGGTGCGTACTTTGCGCGCCTTGTTATAATACGCGTCGTAGAAGCCTGCGGACAGCACGTAGGTGCCAACCATGATGCGGCGCTTCACCTCGTCACCGAACCCTTCGGCACGGGTTTTCTCGTACATCTCGTTGATGCCATCGCCAGCCGACAGCTTTGCGCGGTGGCCGTAGCGGACACCATCGTAGCGGGCGAGGTTCGACGAGGCCTCTGCAGGCGCGATCACATAATAGGCAGGCAGCGCGTACTTGGTGTGCGGCAGGCTGATCTCGCGGATTTCGGCACCGGCAGCTTTCAGCATCTCCGCGCCTTCGTCCCACAGCTTGGCAATCTCTTCGGACATCCCTTCGGGGCGGTACTCTTTGGGAATACCGATGACCTTGCCGCGGATATCACCGGTCAGCATGGCTTCGAAGTTCGGAACCGGCAGGTCTGCGCTGGTCGAATCCTTCATGTCGTGACCGGCCATCGCCTCAAGCATGATCGCCGCGTCACGCACGGTTTTGGTCATCGGACCCGCCTGATCGAGCGAGCTTGCATAAGCGATGATGCCCCAACGCGAGCAACGGCCATAGGTCGGCTTGATGCCTACAGTGCCGGTGAAGGCAGCAGGCTGACGGATGGAACCACCGGTGTCGGTGCCTGTTGCCGCCAGACACAAGTCTGCCGCAACAGCCGCCGCCGACCCCCCCGAAGACCCGCCGGGGGTCAGCTTGCGGTCGTCAATCTTCCAAGGGTTAACCGAGTCGCCATAGACCGAGGTCTCGTTCGAGCTGCCCATGGCGAACTCGTCCATGTTCAGTTTCCCCAGCATGACAGCGCCGGCGTCCTGCAGCTTTTGGCTGACGGTCGACTCATACTCGGGAACAAAGCCCTCCAAAATGCCGCTCGCCGCTTGGCTCGCCACACCCTTGGTGCAGTACAGATCCTTCATACCGATGGGCAGGCCGCACATGGCAGGCGCATCGCCAGCCTTGATCCGGTCGTCCGCAGCCTTCGCGCGCTCCAGCGCCAACTCAGGAGTCTTGTTGACAAAGGCATTCAGCGCATCAGCCCCATCAATCGCAGTCAAGCACGCTTCGGTCAATTCGACCGACGTCACATCACCCTTGCGCAGCGCATCACGCGCTTCGGCCAGCGTCAGTTTATTCAGCTCGTTCATCGGATCACTCCACCACTTTCGGCACGGCAAAGAAGCCCTCGCGGGCGTCGGGGGCATTCGACAGGACCTTGTCCTGGTAACTGCCATCGGTGACCACGTCCTCGCGGCGCTTCAAACGCTGCGGCGTAACCGAGGTCATGGGCTCTACGCCCTCAACATCCACCTCACCAAGCTGTTCGATAAAGCCCAGAATGCGGTTGAACTCTTCGGCCAGCGCAGGAAGCTGGTCGTCCTCGACCTTGATCCGGGCCAGTTTCGCCACTTTTGCGGCAGTGCCAGTGTCGATCGACATGGGCCATCTCCGTGTGTCTCGTATTTCCCTCGGGCTTTACCGCCCAAAGCCCGCGCCCGCAAGCATCAGACCACCCGCACCCGCCACGAAACGCGCCCAATCCTTCATCTTGGCCAAAATACCCCAGCCGGAGGCACCGGGCGTCAGCCCGAACAAACCTGTGCGCCATAGGCGCTCATTCTCGCAACTTCGCAAAGAAATCGGCCAACAGGGCCGCAGATCGCGCCTCGTCGATTCCGTCATAAACATCGGGCGCATGGTGGCACTGGGGATGACTGAAGATACGCGGCCCCTGCCCCACACCGCCCGACTTGGGGTCCGAGGCCCCATAATAAAGCCGCCCGATCCGCGCGTTGGAAATAGCCGCCGCGCACATGGGGCACGGCTCCAGTGTCACATACAGATCACAACCCGTCAGGCGCTCCTGCCCTAAAACGCGGCAAGCCTCACGGATCACAAGTATTTCCGCATGGGCGGTGGGGTCGTTCAGCTCGCGCGTCCTGTTCCCAGCCTGCGCGACGACCTCGCCGTCCCGCAACAACACAGCCCCCACGGGGATTTCTCCTCGGGCGGCCGCGGCCTCGGCTTCGGTCAGGGCGATTTGCATATGCGAACGGAACGTCATGGGTTAGGCTTATCTGTAGCGTTCCCCCTTTCGCAATCCACAGAGTTTCGCTAGACGCGCCCAATGACCCAGAAAACACCGCAAAACCGTCCCCGGTCCGGCAAGCCCGCCCCCAAAGGCTCGTTCAAATCGCGCCCCAAGGCCAAGCCCGCCCCTAAGCCGCAGGCCAAGCCCCAAGCTGGCACCCCCGAGGGCGACCGCATCGCCAAAGTTCTGGCACGCGCCGGTGTTGCATCGCGCCGCGAAGCCGAGAAGCTGATCACAGCCGGCGTTGTCGCGGTGAATGGCAAGGTCATCGACAGCCCCGCCTTGAACGTCACTGCGCGTGACCGCATCACTGTAGACGGCCAACCCTTGGCCGCTGCGGAACCGATGCGCCTGTGGCTCTATCACAAGCCTACGGGCCTCGTGACGACGCACAAGGACGAACAGGGCCGCCCCACCATCTACGAAAATCTGCCCGAATATCTGCCACGGGTGATGTCTGTCGGCCGCCTCGACTTGAATTCCGAGGGCCTCCTACTGCTGACCAACGACGGCGAATTGAAGCGCAAGCTGGAACTGCCCTCGACCGGTTGGTTGCGCAAATATCGCGTGCGCGTGAATGGACGCCCCACCGACGAAACGCTGGAGCCGCTGCGCAAAGGCATCGAAGCGGATGGCGAAATCTTCCAGCCAATGATCGTGAACCTTGACCGCCAGCAGGGCGCGAATGCGTGGCTGACAGTCGGCCTGCGCGAGGGCAAGAACCGCGAAATTCGCCGCGCCATGCAAGAGATCGGCCTGAACGTGAACCGTCTGCTGCGCGTCAGTTATGGTCCCTTCCAGCTGGGTCAGCTCAAGGAAGGCGAGGTCGAAGAAGTGCGTCCGCGAATCCTGCGTGATCAACTTGGCCTAGGTCCGGCACCAGAGACCGAGGAAACCCCTGCAAAACCGGGCAAGCCTGCTGCGAAACGACGCCCGCCTCGTGTGCCACGCCGCAAACCCTGACTTTTCACAAGTCCTTCATATCTTTTGAGCCCAAGCTGGGCTATGCACCTAGCAGGTGTTCTAGTGAGGCAGAGGTATCGCAATGCTGGCAGCCGCTCAGATCGGCGTCAGAGATCGGGTGCGCATCGCGCGTCCGGACCAGCGGGTTACCGCCAGTTGCCCTCGGATTAGGCGGGTTTTCCCTAGGTTTGGGGTGAAATCCGCCGGTTTGTTTCCTACCTTAGTGGGTGTGAGACACAAAGACACCAGCTCCGCCCTGCCCTGTCCCGTCCGCGCGATCGCGCCGGACGCCGCTCACAGACCGCGCGGGAACCAGCCATCAATTCAGCTAAAGAGGTAGAGGGTGTCCGGCACGACCTTGCAGAAAATTGCGTTTATTCTGTTGTTCATCCTGATCCTGCGCGTCGCAATCTCGGGGGGTGTATGATGGCTCAGCGATATGGTGGCGAATTCAGCCCTGATGGCAGCCAGACCAGCGCGTCGAAACCCATGAAGTCGCCCAAGCGTAAGCGCGCAGGCGGGCGGGCAAACCTGCTGTTCATCGCACCTCTGCCGATGATCGGGGCCGTCTTTGGCTCTGGTCCCGTCGAGATGACCTTTAAATTGGCCGCGATGGGCGCGCTTCTACTGGCCGCGTGGTTGACCCGCGAAGGTCTGATCGCCGAAGAAGCCTACAACGCCCGACGTATTGCCCGCCGTCCAGCAATTCCGCGCAAGATGTTCGCAGCAGCTTTGATCGGCGTGGGACTCGCGCTCGGTACCTTCTCCGGTTCAGGTAGCGTAATCGAACCAGTGCTCTACGCAGTTGTCGGACTGGTGCTGCACGTACTGGCGTTTGGTATCGACCCGCTAAAGGACAAATCAGCCGAGGGCGTCGACACCTTCCAGACCGACCGCGTGGCCCGCGCCGTCGAAGAGGCCGAGGCGCACTTGGCCGCCATGTCCGAAGCCGCGCGTCAGACCCGTGACCGCCAGATAGAACTTCGCGTCAACGGTTTTGCCGACACTGCCCGCGATCTGTTCCGCACGGTCGAGGCTGATCCCCGCGACCTGACCTCTGTCCGCAAATACCTGAGCGTGTATTTGCTGGGGGCCCGCGATGCGACGGTCAAATACGCTGATCTGGCCGAACGAGCGCCGTCCCAAGAGGCCCGCGCCGACTACCTGTCGCTGCTGGATGACCTGCAACAGAATTTCGCCGACCGCACCCGCAAACTCATGGTCAATGACAAAGCCGATCTGGATGTCGAGATCGGCGTGCTTCGCGACCGCCTCGCCCGAGAGGGCATTCGTCATACTGAGTAATTTTGTTCAGAGTTCATTTCAGAGGACTGACCCATGACCACCACTCCGACTTCGCAAAAAGCCTACGTCCAAGCGGCTCAAGACCTTAAAGAGGTTGAACAATTGAATGCGGCCATTCTGCCGCCCCCAACCGAAGAGATTGTGCCCTTGGAAACTGCCGACGCCCCTGCTTCTGCTGGAATCACCCGCCGGATGGCCGAACTGGACATGAGCGATTCCAACTCGATCGTCACGTTCGGTTCAGCCGCGCAGGCCGAATTGCAGGAAATTTCGCAACAGATGCTGGACGGTGTACGCAACAAGGATGTCGGCCCTGCCGGTGACAGTCTGCGTGATATCGTGACCACCATTCGCGGCTTCTCGATCAGCGAGCTGGACATCCGCCGCGACCGCAGCTGGTGGGAAAAACTGCTAGGACGCGCCGCGCCCGCCGCCAAATTCGCTGCCCGCTACGAAACCGTGCAAGAGCAGATCGACAAGATCACCGACAACCTGTTGGGCCACGAGCACAAGCTGATGAAAGACATCAAGTCGCTCGACCTGCTATATACCAAGACGCTGGAATTCTACGACGAGCTTGCGCTCTATATCGCAGCGGGTGAGGCCAAGATCGCCGAGATGGACAGCCAGACCATCCCTGCCAAAGAAGCCGAGGTTCAGGCCGCTGCCGAGAATGATCAGGTGATCAAAGCGCAGGAATTACGCGATTTGCGCGCCGCCCGTGACGATTTGGAACGCCGTGTGCATGATCTAAAGCTCACGCGGCAGGTCACTATGCAATCCCTGCCCTCGATCCGTCTTGTGCAGGAGAATGACAAATCGCTGGTCACCAAGATCAACTCGACCCTCGTGAACACCGTGCCGCTCTGGGAGACCCAGCTGGCGCAGGCCGTCACGATTCAGCGCAGCGCCGAAGCGGCGGATGCGATCCGTGGGGCGAATGATCTGACCAACGAACTTCTGACCGCCAACGCCGCCAACCTGCGCGAAACCAACCGCAAGGTTCGTCAGGAAATGGAACGCGGGGTCTTTGACATCGAAGCAATCAAGACCGCCAACGCGGACCTTATCGCGACGATACAAGAAAGCCTGCAGATCGCCGACGAGGGCAAAGCCAAGCGCGCGGCTGCCGAAGCCGACCTCAAGGCGATGGAAACCGAACTGCGCGATACGCTCGCGGCAGCCAAGGCCAAGAAGACCGGCCTTGGTGATACTGCAGGCACCTCTGTACCCCCGAGTTAACGACCGAAAGGCACTCTGTTTTGTTACAATACCTCAACTGTCTCCGTCTGCTGACCGCTGCGAGCCTCGCCGGAATTCTTCTGGCGGGATGTGCACCCGACCCGCTTTCGCCGACAGTTGCGGTGCCCCGCGCCGCCAATCCGGTCAGTGACGAAGCCAGAGCGCTGTTGCCCGATCCAAACCCCGAATACGTGCCTGCCAGCTACAAAAGCAAATCCGTGGGCACGTATTACAGCCGTATGCAGGACCAGCTGCTCACCTCGGGCAAGCTGCGTCAAGATCTGGGGCGAGACATCCCGCTAACGGTTGACCAGTTGACCAAAGATTTCGTCGAGATCGCGCTCAAGAACGAGTACATCCACGGCGGCTCCGGTCGCATGCATAAGAGCAGAGACAGTGTCCTGCGCCGCTGGGAAAAGCCTGTTCGCGTCTTTACCGTCTTTGGTGCGTCCGTCCCGCCGGCAGAACGCAAACGCATGATGGCGTCGGTCACATCCTACACCAACCGCTTGGCCCGCGTGACGGGCCACGACATCCGCATGACCACGCGCGAGAACGCGAATTACTACGTGATGTTCATGGGCGAAGATGACCGGATGCCCTTTGGCGAGAGCCTGAAACGCGCCATTCCGGAAATCGACACGGCAGCGATGAATGTTTTCAAATACACACCGCGCAACCAGCTGTGCGTGGCGGTTACCTTCCGCGACCAGAACGGCAGCCCGCGCTTTGCCAAGGCTATGGCCATGATCCGCGCCGAGCATCCGCAGCTGCTCAAGATGTCCTGCCTGCACGAGGAAATGGCACAGGCCCTGGGTCTGCCCAATGACAGCCCGACCGCGCGACCTTCGATTTTTAATGACGACGAGGAGTTTGCACTCCTCACGCGACACGACGAACTCTTGCTCCGCATCCTGTATGATCGCAGACTGCAGCCGGGCATGACCAAAAAACAAGCCGTCCCGATTGTTCGACAAATCGCGGCTGAGTTGCTGGGATAATACTTATCAGAAGGACCTCGCATTATGGGGATTTTCGATTTTCTCAAGGGTGAATTTATCGATGTCATCCATTGGACGGATGACACCCGCGATACGATGGTGTGGCGCTTTGAACGCGAAGGGCACGCCATCAAATACGGCGCCAAGCTAACTGTCCGAGAAGGGCAAACCGCCGTGTTCATCCACGAGGGCCAATTGGCAGACGTGTTCACCCCCGGCCTTTATATGCTGGAAACGAACAATATGCCGATCATGACCACCCTGCAGCACTGGGATCATGGCTTCCGCTCGCCCTTCAAGTCCGAGATTTACTATGTCTCGACCACGCGGTTCACAGACTTCAAATGGGGCACCAAAAACCCGATCATGCTGCGTGATCCGGAATTTGGTCCCGTGCGCCTGCGGGCCTTTGGCACCTATGCGATCCGCATTATAGATCCCGCGCGCTTCATGACCGAAATCGTCGGAACCGACGGCGAGTTCACCAGCGACGAGATCAGCTTCCAGATCCGCAACATCATCGTGACCCGTGCCTCGCAGGCTTTGGCTGCGAGCGGCATTCCCCTACTGGATATGGCGGCAAACACTGATGATCTGGGCAAGGTGATCGCAGCGCAAGTCTCGCCCACACTGGCCGAGTACGGGCTAGAGATGCCCGAGTTCTACGTCGAGAACATTTCCCTTCCGCCCGAGGTCGAAAAGGCGCTGGACGCCCGTACCTCACGCGGCATTGCAGGCAATCTGGACGATCATATGAAGTGGCGTGCAGCCGAAGCGATGAATGCCTCTGGTTCTGCCGCAGGCGCGGCTATGGCAACTGGCATGGGCGCAGGCATGGGCATCTCCATGGGGCACCAGATGGGCCCTTGGGGCGCGATGCAATCGCCTGCGCCTGCCCCGCAAGCCGCGCCCATTGCACCGCCCCCACCGCCGGTCGAGCATGTCTGGCACATCGCCGAGAACGGCGCGACCTCTGGCCCCTATTCCAAGGCGCGCATGGGCCGCATGGCAACCGAAGGGCAACTGACACGCGACACCTACGTTTGGACCCCCGGTCAGGACGGCTGGAAACGGGCCGAGGATGTGATGGAGCTGGCACAGCTTTTTACCGTTATGCCGCCGCCCCCTCCGCCGCCGCCTGCGGGCTGATCCGACCCTCCCCTGCCCCTGCCATCCGGCGCGGGCGGGGTTTCTTTTCAGAACGACCCAAGACATTCAGGTTCCCCACATATGGCGCCCCAGACTCCCGACCGCCAAGAGCACCGCTTTCCCTGTGATCAGTGCGGCGCGGACTTTCGTTTCTCTCCTGAAAAGGGCATGCTGGTCTGCGATCACTGCGGCAACACAGCGCCGATGGTGGACCGCCCCGCGGCGCCCGCGATCGCCGAACTGGATTTCAACGCCGCCCTGAACCACCAACTGCCCGAGGCAGAAACCGAGACGACACGGGTGCTGAACTGCCCGAATTGCGGCGCTCAAGTCGAGTTCGACGGCGTAACCCACGCCAAGGAATGCCCGTTCTGCGCGACCCCAGTGGTCACCGACACCGGCGAACACCGCCACATCAAACCGCGCGGCATTCTGCCCTTCGGGGTCGATGAAAACGGGGCACGGGTGGCGATGAATGACTGGCTCGGCAGCCTATGGTTCGCCCCGAATGGCCTGCAAAAGTATGCTCGCAAGGGCCGCAAGATGCAGGGCGTCTATGTGCCCTACTTCACCTACGACGCGGATACCAAGACCCGATACACCGGCGCTCGGGGCACCGTTTACCATGAAACGCGTCGCGTAATGGTGAATGGCAAATCCGAGACCCGCACGGTTCAAAAGGTCCGCTGGACGCCCGTCTCTGGCCGCGTAGCGCGCTGGTTCGATGACGTGCTGGTTCTAGCCTCGAAATCCTTGCCGCAGAAATACACTGATGCGCTGGAGCCATGGGACTTGTCCGCGCTGGAACCCTATTCCCCCGAATTCCTCGCCGGTTTCCGTGCCGAAGGTTACACCGTCGCCCTCGACGAAGGGTTCGAGACTGCGCGCATCAAGATGTCCCGCGTGATCGAGCGCGACGTGAAGTTCGACATTGGCGGCGACCGTCAGCGGATCAGCAATATGGACACGCAGGTCAGCGGCGTGACTTTCAAGCACGTCCTTCTGCCTGTCTGGGTTGCGGCCTACAAATATCGCGACAAAACCTACCGTTTTGTCGTGAACGGGCGGACAGGCCGCGTGCAGGGTGAACGGCCGTATTCTGCATGGAAGATCACGCTCGCGGTCATCGCTGGCTTGATCGTGGCCGCAGGGGTGGGATACTTGGTGGCAATAAATCAATAAACTTGAAGAATTCCGATCTTCGAGTATTGGTAGCGCAAACATGACCAAGTGAGGCCCCCAATGATCCTGTGCTGCGGAGAATCCCTGATCGACATGCTGCCCCGTCAGGCGACGACGGGCGAAAACGCTTTTGCCCCCCATGCAGGCGGCGCGGTGTTCAACACCGCGATTGCTTTGGGCCGCCTCGGGGCACCGGTGGCGATGTTCACCGGTCTGGCCGCCGACTTCTTTGGCGACCTGCTGGCGGAAACGCTGGAGTCATCCAAGGTGTCCACCCAGTACGTCCACCGCGCCGATGCGCCCTGCACCGTGGCCTTTGTCAAACTGGTGGACGGTCACGCGACCTATGCCTTCTACGACGAAAACACTGCGGGCCGTATGCTGCCCACCGACGCCCTGCCCGATCTGGCGGACGATGTGAACGCGCTGTTCTTTGGCGGCATCTCTCTGGTGGTCGAACCCTGCGGCGCGACCTACGAGGCGCTGATGACCCGCGAGGCGGCAAAGCGCGTCACCATGATCGATCCGAACATCCGCCCCGGCTTTATCAAGGACGAGGCCGCCTATCGCGCGCGCATCGACCGCATGATGGGCATGGCCGACATCGTGAAGCTGTCGGACGAGGATCTGGCGTGGCTTATGGGCGGCGAGGATATCGACGCCAACGCCGCACAGGTTCTGGCGATGGGCCCCAAGCTGGTCTGCATCACCCGCGGCAAGGATGGCGCATCGGGCTACACCGCGAATGGCCGCGTAGATGTGGCTGCGAACACTGTGACCGTTGTGGATACTGTGGGCGCGGGCGACACGTTTAATGCTGGTGTTCTGGCGTCGCTGGAGCAGGCTGGCGTTTTGTCGAAGGAAGGGGTCGCAAACCTGTCCGACGAGGTGATTGCGAACGCGCTAAGTCTTGGGGCACGGTCGGCGGCCATCACGGTCAGCCGGGCCGGAGCCAACCCGCCCTGGACCCACGAGCTATGAGAGCACTATTACAACGCGTTTCCGAAGCCCGCGTCGATATCACGGGCGAGACCGTCGGCAAGATTGACGCCGGCCTGATGATCCTGATCTGTGGCATGCAAGGCGACACCGAAGCGGACGCCGATAAACTAGCGGCCAAGATCAGCAAGATGCGCATCTTCGAGGATGACGCAGGCAAGATGAACCTGTCCCTGATGGACACCCACAAGGCCGCGCTGGTGGTCAGCCAGTTCACCCTGTCCGCCGACACGAGCCGCGGCAACCGTCCCGGTTTCTCGACCGCCTGCCGCCCCGACGAGGGCAACGCACTGTACGAGTACTTCAGCGAGGCTCTGCGCAAGCTAGGTGTGCACGTAGAAAATGGTCAGTTCGGTGCTGACATGCAGGTGCACCTTTGTAACGACGGGCCGGTCACCATCTGGGTCGACACAGCTTCCTGACCCCTTCCCCAGAACGACGCAAGGCCCGGGCTTCGAACACCCGGGCCTTGTGATTCCGCCGACGAGGTAAGAGGGCGGGGACTTAGGGTTCGCGAAGCGCCTCTTGGGACTTGTACAGGGGCTTCAGCAGGTACTGCAGGACAGTCTTTTCGCCGGTGTATAGCTCGACCGTGGCCAGCATGCCGGGACGCATCTCGATCTCGCGCTGGCGTTCTGTCAGGTTGCTCAGATCAACCCGCACGGTGACCTTGTAGTGCGGATCGCCATCGGGCGCGCTGGAACGTTCGTCCTTGAAGGTGTCCGCAGACACCAACTCTACTTCGCCGTTCAGGGCACCGTAGATCGTGTAGTCATAAGAGCTCAATTTGATCGTGGCTTTCTGACCCGGACGGACCTGAGCGATGTCCTTGGGCTTGATCTTGGCTTCGACGAACAGCTCATCGTCCATTGGGATAATCTGCATGATCTCTTCGCCAGAGCGCACAACGCCACCAATGGTCGTCACAGCCAGATTGTTCACCACACCGCGCATGGGGCTGATCAGGGTCGTCCGGTCCAACTGGTCGCGGCTGGCCTTCAGGTTCTGCTTTAGGGTGTTCAACTCTTTGAGCGTCTCTGAATAGCTCTCTGCCCGCTGCAGATCCGTCTGGGTGACGATCTCGTCATAGCGCTTCTGCGCGTCAGCAGTCGCCTTTCGCGCGCGGGTCACCTCGATCAGCGCAACGATTTTGCGCTCAAGCAGCTTTTCGAGCAGAGCCTGCTCTTCGCTGGCTTGGTTCAGCACCTGCTGCGCGCCATCACGGCTTTTGACGTAGTCGGACTGTCGCGCCTCAAGCAGCTTACGTTCAGATGCCACGATCTCGGGGGCGGCCTCTTGCATTGCGGCGGGCACTTCGAAAGAGAACTCGCCAGCCAACTCGGCTTCAAGGCGTGCGCGGCGAATTTCTAGCGCGGTGACCTGCGCTGCGATGTCGTCCACCTCGGACTTGAACTGGGTACCGTGCAAGCGGGCCAGCATCTGCCCACGATCGACCTGATCGCCCTCTTTCACATAGAGCTCGGCCAGAATGCCGCCTTCGAGGTTCTGAATGATTTGAGGGCGGGATGAAGAGATCATCTCGCCCTGACCGCGCACGATCACATCCAAGGGTGCCAAAGCGGCCCACACGATAAACGCAATAAGAACCGCTCCTGTCATCCAGATGATGCGGCTCGGGCCGCGTGTGCGGCCCTCGAATTCTGTCGAGAGGGTTGTCATGGGTTACCTCGTGATCTTGCCTGCCGCGTTGGCTGTCAGATGGGCGACAACTTCTTCGCGGGGTCCGTCCACAGCCATGCGGCCATTTTGGAAAATCAATGTGCGCTTGGTCAGCGACAGGATGGGCAGACGGTGCGTTGCCACAATCGTCGTGCGTCCCTTGAGCCAGCTGTCCAGACGGCTAACCAGAGTGGCTTCGAGCGTTTGGTCCAGCGACGCGGTCGGCTCGTCCAGCAAAACGATCGGGGGGTTCTGCAGCCAGATCCGCGCCCAACCGATGGACTGGCGCTGACCGACGGACAGGCCCTGCCCGCCATCGGTGATCTCTAGATCAAGACCCTTGTGGTGGCCTTTGACAAAGGGGCCAAGGCCCGCGAAATCCAAGGCTTCGAACAGGCGCTCGTCGTCGCGCTCTAGCTGATGCAGGTTCAGGTTCTCGCGCAGGGTGCCTGCGAACAGGCGAACGTCCTGACCCAAGTAGCCTATGTTGCGGCGCAGGTCGCGGGGCGCAATCTGCCCCATGTCCACACCGTCAATCATCACGCGGCCTTCGGTCGGCGCATACAGGCCGGACAACAGCTTGAGGAAGGTCGATTTGCCAGAGCCGTTCACACCCAGAACTGCGACGGACTCACCTTTGCCGATGGCCAAGGCGCGAATGTCCAGAATGGGCGCGCTGTCCTTGTCGTACTTGAACTGGACGTTGCGGAATTCGAAGCTGCCTTCCAGCTGATCGCGGCGCAGGTAGGTGCGGCCATCGGCCAAGTCCTGTTCGGCTTCGGCAATCGCGTCCAGTGCATCAAGTGCACCGCGAACGTTTGACCAGCGGGCCAAGGTTCCCGCGAGCTGTGTCAAAGGAGCCAGTGTCCGGCTGGTCAGGATGCCGACCGCGATAATCGACCCCACTGTGAATTCACCGATAAAGACCAGATAGGTGCCTGTAACAACCGCTGCGATGTAAGTCGCTTGCTGGATGCCTTGGCTCCAGTAGGTCAGCGCGGTCGCCATGCGGCGCTGTTCGCCCGACTTGATCGAGGACAGACCGGTCAACTCCATCCAAAGGCGGCGAATGCGATCTTCGCCGCGCTGTGTCTTGATGGTATCGAGTTCAAAGATGGTCTCATGCAGCAAACGCGAAGAGCGGGTAGACGCCCCTTGGCTCTCACGAGTCAGCTTGATCATCTTCTTTTGCAAGAAGAAGCCGGGCACGACCATCAGGATGCCGCCGATTACCAGCACCCAAACCACACTACCGGCGATCGAGGCGACGAGGATCAGGAAAACCAGAATGAACGGCAGATCCGCCAGCGATCCGATGGACGCCGCGGTGAAGAATTCACGGACAGAGCCGAATTCGCGCATGGCACCAAACAGCTGCGAGGACGACACTCCACGGCGATCCGAGCGCATGCCCAAAAGCTTTTCCATTAGCATGCGCTGAATGTTTAGCTCGATCTGGCGACCAGCCGAGTCCATCAGACGCGCGCGGGCGAGCTTCATCATCGCCTCTAGCCCCAAGGCCACCAGTGCGCCGATGGCCAGCACCCAGAGGGTCGCCTCGGACTGGTGCGGGATCACGCGGTCATAAACCTGCAGCGAGAATAGTGCGACCGACACGGCCAGAATGTTCGCAATCAACGATCCCAAAGCGATCTCGCCGATCTGGCGCTTGAACTTGGGGAATTCTCCCCAGAACCAGTGGGATTCATCCTGGGTCGGGGCGTGGATCTTCTTGATCTGCTCGACGCTGACTTCTGCTCGGATCAGAACACCGGCGAAGAATGGTTCGAACTCGGTCAGGGGCACATAGGCGCGATTGTCGACGCAAGAGGTGTCGTAGATCACCACTTCGCTGCCGATCTGATCCAGCACAAGGATCGACTGACCGCTGACCATCTGCGCGATTGCGGGCCAATGGGCGGGCGTCAATGCGCCGACGGTCATGATCTTGGTGTGCAGACCCGCGGTTTGCAGACCGGCTGCCAGCGCTTTGGGCTGGGTGGCATCGGCCGAGCCCGACTTCATCATCGCGTCCAGAATATCACGCGGCGGGACGTTCACCCCCAGATATCCAGCGTAGACCGAAGCCAGATCGGCGCGCGCTTTGGCTCTGCCCTCGGGGTCGGCCTTGGGCTTGGTTGCCCACTTGGTCGCGATTTGGGCGATGCCCAGAATAGGATTCGCCGCCTTCTTGGGCGGCGTGACGTCGGGCGGGAGAACCGCCTTGGCTTTTCCTCCGGCGTCCTTGCCACCGGGTTGTACGGTCAGTGCGATGGGTGCCTTGCTGCTCATACGTCATCCCCGTCTACCAACAGACCGAATTCCTCGGCCATCTGCAGTTTTGTCAGGATCGCGTCGTACTTCAGCCCGACATGTTCGAGCCGGCGCGAAACCATGGTTTCGTAAACATTCACCACATCCATCACCTGACGCTGGCCAGCCTCATACTGCTCTTGAAAGGTCCGATAGTTCGAGACCGATTGACGGGCCAGTGTCCCAGTATTCGCGCTCTGACGGTCAAGCGACGCGAGGTATTCACGCAGGCGGGCAATCTTGCGATCCGAGTCCTCTTGCGCTTGTTCAATGCGGGCCGCGGCAGCTTTCTTGTCTGCCTCGATGGCGCCCAACGCGGCGCCGGTCCCCAGACCGATCAGATTATCGGTTTCTACTGTGACACCCAAATCGGTGCTCACATTGCTCGCGGTGCCGCCAGCGGTCAGCGACGGCAAGAAGCCAGCGCGCTCAATCTTGGTTTCGGCGACGTCGCGTTCCATCTCGGCCCGGGCACGAAGCACGTCCAGCGGCTGCACACCTGCAGGAAACATCGGCACGTCGGCCACGCCAGTCACGTGGTCCAACGGATACGCCGACATCGCGGCCAATTCGGCCAGCGCGGTCCGCTCTGCCTCTAAGTCAGCATTCAGGGTTTCGCGTGCCTCGTCCAGTTTCAGACGTAGCACCTGCTCGTCCGAGGTATCGGATACACCCCCCGCCACACGCGCTTCCATGATGCGCATGAATTCGGTCATATCAGCTGCGGCCTGACGGGTAATCCCGACACGGGCGCGGGCCTTTTCGGCCTGAAGGTACAGCTCCAGCGCGGTCATTACACGGCGGTTGCTGTCCTCGGACAGGGTGACAGCGGCGACTTCGACGTCAGCACGGGCTAGCTCTCGCTCGGCCTTGCGCTTGCCATTGTCGAACAGCACCTGCTCGATGAACAGGCTCGCAACGAAATCGCTCATGCTGGTCAAGGAGATCGACGGCCCCAACTGCGGCAGCCAGTTCTTGTCTGCAGCCTTGGAACGCAGAAGCGCGGCACGCAACTCGGCCTCGGCCGCTCGTGCGTTCGCAGCCATCACTGCATCGGCCACGGTGTCATACGGGCTTTGGTCAGGCAGCAGGCTTTCACGCGCTTGAAGGGTGGCAATGATTTCAGAGCGCTGCTCTCGAATCATTTCCGCATCCGGCTCGGCAGCACCAGACGCAAACGGAGACCCATGGGTCTCTTCGTAACTTTTACCGAAACAGCCAGCCAGCGCAAAGACGGCAACGCTGGCAGCGAGGGTCGCTGCCCGTCTCATGTATTCAGAACTCCGCTCGTGCACCGTTATGATTTTTTAGTTCGGTGCGGGCCTCAAAGAGCGGCGCGTGGTCCGCGCCGCCCTGTCTTGCTCGTTATGATCAGGTGTTGAACTGAATGTCTTCGTCCACCACGATGGTCGCGCCATCGTCGCCGACTGTGTAGACATCGTAGGTCTGACCATCGATCGTCTGGGTCTCGCCGGTGGCGGTTGCGCCGGTCACGGTGACGGTATCGTCGCCTTCGCCCGCAATCGTGACAGTGTCACCATTGTCAGACAGACCTTGGATCTGCTCTTCGGTGAGTTCGAGTGTCGCATCCGACAGGAACGACAGGTCGATCGAGTCGATGTTGAACTCGTCAAGGCCCGTCCAATCGGTGTCGACTGCGGTGTCGTCGTTGTCTGGCAATGCGATGTACACCGAAGAGGAGTTGCCTGCGTCGTCCGAGTTCTCGAGGATCGCGTCGTTGCCCAAGGTGCCATTGATACCCGTTGCGAAGTCAACGCTGGTGTAGGTTGCGAGTTCAGTCGCAGTGGTCGCAACTTCTGCAGTCGCGCCCTCTTCGCTGACCGAATACACCTGCACTTCTTCGCTCTCACCAGTGGTACGGAAGCCAACGGTGTTCACGTTGTCCTGCGAGATGGTGATGAAGCCAGCGTTCAGCGTTTCGGGGACCACATTGTCGACTGTGATGGTGGTATCATCGCCGTAGTCGTCGCCAATCCCGTCGGTGTTACCCGCAAGGTCGGTCACGTCCAGCTGAACCAGAACTTCACCGTTGTTCACCTCGGGAACGACCGAAGCGTCAAAGGTCACAGTCCATTCACCAGTAGTCGGATCAACCGTCGCCAGCGTCTGGGTGCTGTCATCGCCGTTCAGGGTCACGTAGACCTCGGTCGCGCCGATTTCAGCAGTACCGGTCAGGGTCAGGCCATCCGCTGTGTCTTCGGAATTGAAGACGGTGCCGGTCGGCGTCAGATCATCAATGGCCAGATTGGTCACAACGGTGTCAACATAAACGGTGCCGGTCGCGCTGACGGTGCCATCGTTGGGATCTGCATCGGGGTTGCCCTCGACTGCGGTGTTACCCTCGTCGTCGGTCGCATAGATGTAGAGCGGCACGTCGTAGCGGTCGCCCAAAGTGACCTCGTCCTCGGGCACAACCAGTTCCCAGTTGCCAGTGTCGTCTGCAGTGACGGTGTACTCCGTGGTGCCCTGCTCGCCGCCAACGCGGATGGTCACGGTTGCGCCGGCTTCGGCTGTCCCGGTCAGGGTCACGCCGTCATCTGCGACCTCTTCTGCATTCGCAGTAAAGTCGTCATCATACGCAGTGCCTTCGTTGCCAAAGGACTCGTAGTCAGCGGTCACATAGGTCTCGGTATCCAGCGCCAGCTCATCGGTCGTGGTGATCGAGTTGCCGTAGATGTCGGTCGAAACGATGGTGATCGGGGTGTTCCGCGTACCGTCAGGGTTCGCGTCGCCGTCCGCTACTTCATCCGAGGTGAAGGCGATGCTCCAAGAGCCGTCTTCCGCAACGACGGTGTCACGCGTGGTGCCGTCAATGGTCAGTGCAACGGTAGAACCCGGCTCGCCCTCGCCGACGATCAGAACGCCATCCTGATCTTCATATTCCTCTTCGTTCCACACGTCGTCAGTCGAAACAGCACCATCGGTAATGATGGTTTCCGGCGGAATCGTGTCGACAAAGACAGACGGACCTTCGAGGTTGGTCACGGTGCCATCGGGGTCGGTGATGGTCACCTCGGCGATGTGGCTACCTTCGTCCGGAATATTGCCCGGTTCGGTCGAAACGGCCCAGTTGCCATCGTCATCAGCGGTGGTTGTCAGGGTCACGTCGCCGATAACAACTTCAACTGTCGAGCCTGCAGGCGCAGTGCCGGTGATCGGAACCGACTGCGTTTCTTCGTCCGAGGTGACAGTGTAATCACCTGGATCGACGGTGGGCACGACCGGCGTGTTGGTCGAGTCATCACCGCTGCCATCGTCATCATCGCCATCGGCCAAGGCCGCAAGGCCCAAGAGACCCGCTGCCGCCAGACCTGCCGGTCCAAGGCCTGCGAGTGCGGCGGGTGCCAGCATCGCGACGGCTTCGTCATCTTCGGGTGCCATGGCGAAAATCTCATCGCCATCGACAAAGATCAGTTCGTCCGACGGGCTCCACTTGCCCCAGGTCGCAACGTCTGCGTATCCACCAAAGGTCGACGCGCCTTCTTCGCCGGTGATAATCACCTGCGACAGTTCACCGTCGGCCGATACGAAAAGCTTGTTTTCCGCGCCACTGAAATAATCTTGCAGCACGATCACGCGGCCGTCGGCCAGCGCGATTTGAAGGTTGGCCCCCTCACGAACGTAATTCATGACTGAATCACGACGCAAGTTCAGAGAAATCTCCTGGCCACCTGTAACTTGAAGAACGGTCTGACCGCCCTCCCCTGCTAAGCCACCACGATAAATACCTGTGCCGTCCTTGACGACATAGTCAACTGACTGCATTGCTCTGCTCCGCCTCAAATAGGCCCGTCTTTTCGCGTGGCCTTATTACCATTGGTACTGAAGCTACCCCCTTTTGGACACAATCTCCAGTATTTTTGGGGAAGCGGGGCCCATTGTGGCCTAAATCACGCTCTATCGGACAATTCGCATGGATAGGAGGGCGGAAATCACCGAAGCCTAGCCCGTTTGATCTATATTTTTGCAACAGTACATTCCGATCACAAAGATTGTTGCAACGACTCTCCAGACGCGAGCAGGAGCGGATCGCACGAGCTTCCTGCTCTAACACAGGCGTCTCGCGCAGAATTTCCGGATTATCCACAGGCCCGAAGAATCGAGTTTCTGTCCATGATCATGCGCATCGCGAATCTGTAATTTCGTCGTTTTCCTTTTGTTTTTCGCGCCCAATTCGTATTCTGCCCTTCCGCAAAGGAAGTCCTCCGGACCATATCCGTTATTCATAATTACGATTTCTAGATAGCTCATCAGAAAGAGCCCCACTCGCAAATTGAGATAGGAGGCGTGCCATTTCTCTTTCGTATAGACGAGGATGCGCAGTATTTAGCTCTCAGGCCCTGCTCTCTATTTTGTATTTTTGTCGGTCGCATAGCTGCGTTTTCGGGCAACCGCACCGCTTTGAGGCGAAGATTGGGCAAGAAAAAGGCCCGCACCACTGGGTGCAGGCCTTGCAGAGTTTAATTGTGGCGGACGCTTAGCCCATGCGCTCAGACGCGTAGGACCCCGGGCTCGCGGGGAAGACCACGGTCTTGTTGCCGTTCAGGAAGACGCGACGGTGAATGTGCGCATGGATCGCACGGGCCAGAACCTGGGCTTCGACGTCACGGCCCAGCGAGACGTAGTCGTCGGGGCTCTGCGCATGGGTCACGCGGATGATGTCCTGCTCAATGATCGGACCTTCGTCCAGATCGGCGGTGACGTAGTGCGATGTCGCGCCGATCAGCTTCACGCCGCGCTCAAAAGCCTGCTTGTAAGGGTTTGCCCCTTTGAACGAGGGCAGGAATGAGTGGTGAATGTTGATGATGCGGCCGGACATCTTCTGGCACATCTCGTCCGACAGGATCTGCATGTAGCGCGCCAGAACAATCAGATCGGCGCCGGTGTCGGTGACGACCTGCATGATCTGCGCCTCGGCCTGAGGCTTGTTCTCTTTGGTCACCTTGATGCAATGGAAGGGGATATCGTGGTTCACGACGACCTTCTGGTAGTCCATGTGGTTCGAGATCACCGCCACGATATCGATGGGCAGCGCGCCGATACGCCAGCGGTACAGCAGGTCGTTCAGGCAGTGGCCAAAACGCGAGACCATGATGACGACTTTCATCTTCTCGGACTCGTCATGGAAGGTGAAGTCCATGTCGAACTCGCCCGCCAGACCTCCAAAGCCCTCTTCCAGCTCGGGCAGTTCTTTGCCCTTCTCGCTGCTGAAGCTGACGCGCATAAAGAAGTTGCCGGTTTGCTTGTCGTCAAACTGCGAGCTGTCGGTGATGTTGCAGCCTTTGTCGGCGAGGTAGTTTGCGATGGCGGCCACGATCCCGCGGGTCGAGGGGCAGGTGACGGTCAGAGCATACTTTGTCATGCGTGTGATCCTTGAGCGGTCGTCTTGAGCGTGAAATACGATAAGTGTTGGCGTAGAACTGCGCCTCGGCCCGCGTGGTTTCCCCTTTGGTGACGCAGAGCAGCTTTCCTGAAGCAATTCCTAGCGCGTCGTTTTGGAAAGAATCTGTCGGAAAACGCCAGATCACCTGCGATTAGCGTCCTGCGCTGTTGCGAGCGGCAAAGAGTATCTGCAGCGTCCATACGGGTTCTGCTCCAATTCCAAGGTCCACCCCGAACCTGAGGCGTGCGGGCGAGTATCCCGATCCCCTGCCCTATCGGAACGAAAAAACGCCCGCTTTCTGACGAAAGGGGCGTTTCGATGTCTGCCATGGGAACAGGGGTTTCCGATAATGGACGCCTCGTACCGATGGGAACGTTAGACCAACTGAACCAGACGGCGCAGCGCGGCCATGTAACCTTCGATGCCCAGACCGGCGATCACAGCGGTCGCGATATCAGAGACATAAGAATGGTGACGGAAAGCTTCGCGCGCATGCACGTTCGAAATATGCACTTCAAAGATAGGCATCTCGCAGGTGACGAGTGCATCTCGGATCGCGACCGACGTGTGCGTGTAGGCGGCGGGATTAATCACGATCCCGCAGGCCTCGAGCCGCGCGCGCTGAACCAGCTCGACGATTTCGCCTTCGTGGTTGCTCTGGGCAAAGACCAGATCATGCCCATGCTCCGACGCCAATGCACGGCACTTGGCTTCAACATCAGCCAGCGTGTCATAGCCGTAGACTTCGGGTTGGCGGGTCCCCAGCATATTCAGGTTGGGCCCGTTCAGGACAAAAATCGGTTTCGACATAGGAATGCTCCGGAATAACTTGGCCAAGGCCTCTCAAATTCCGGCGCTCCGGTCAATTGCGTAGAGCCATCGGGCGATCACCAGCGGCCACACACTTCTGGGTGGGGTGCCAAAACTGAGCCTACTTTTTCACAGGTGAAACAGCCCGATGCACGGAGCGGCGGTCTGCGCGCTGCGGTTAAGCTATAGATCACTCTTCCGGTCCACTCGGCATGCCATTGGGGTAGCCGATAGCTTTGGAGCCCATCCATGCGCCTGTCTCTCAAGTTTCGCCTTGTGGTAACGTTTCTCCTGCAATTCGCATTTCTCGTCGGCATGGGGGTTCTGGTTCTTTATGAACTCAGCCGCATTCAGGCCAACAGCGACGCCATCGTGAACGAGAATTTCAAACGTGTGCAAATCTTTGATGAGCTTGCCGAACGCCAAGCCGTGATCCAGCGCATCATGCGGGATTACCTGTTGCTCGACGCCAAAGAGCAGCGCCGGTCCTTCAAGGCGGAACTCAAGGCGAACCGCGCGCAACTCGACGACCGTTTAGCCAAAGCGCGCGACGGGGCCTCGCCCGAGACGCTGGCGCTGCTGGACCGTTACTCTGGTCTGCGAAACGAGTTGGAAACGATCAACAAGAAGGTCATGCAGGTCCTGACCTTTGGCGGAGCGTCCAAAGCAGGCGAGTTGCTCTATATGAACAGCTCTATCGTCGACTCCGAAATGGCCACGCTGATTGGCGGCATTCTGGACAAGGAACGCAAGGCGATGGACGCCGCACTGGTCCAATCAGCCAAAACCTTTGACCAAGCGCGGATGATTGCAATCGGTCTTCTCACTGTCGCAGCTCTGGTCTCTATCGTGTCTTCGATTAGCACCGTGTCCACCCTGTCCCGCGGTTTTCGCAAGGCTAATGACCTGAGCGCGCGCGTAGCAGATGGGGATCTGACGCAGACGGCACGACACAACGACAGAAACGAGATTGGCGACCTGCTGGACAACTTGAACCGAATGGTGACGAGTCTGCGCGGGATCGTCGGCGAAGTGTCGACGGGTGCTCAGAATGTGGCGATCGGGTCGAACCAGATGGCACAAACCTCCGAGGATTTGCGCACCTCAGCGACCACGCAAGCCAGTTCGACCGAGCGTGTATCCGCTGCAATCGAACAGATGACGGCCAACATCGCTCAAACGGCCGAGAACGCTGCCGAGACTGAGAAATTCGCAGCCGAAGCAGCGATTGAGGCACGCCAGAGCGGCGACGCGGTGAACCAGTCCATGTCTGCCCTTCACGATATCCTGGCCAAGATCGAAGTCGTCCAAGAGATCGCACGACAGACCGACCTGCTGGCCCTGAACGCTGCGGTCGAGGCCGCTCGGGCGGGGGAACATGGCCGTGGGTTTGCGGTTGTCGCCTCGGAAGTGCGCAAGCTGGCCGAGCGCAGCCAGTATGCCGCAACCGAAATCGGCGCGATCTCTCATGGCACCGTCGATGCAGCCCAGAACGCCAGCGAAATGCTGTCCAAGCTGGTCACGGCAATCGAACAGACATCCGACCTTGTGGCGGGTATTTCGCGGTCTAACGCTGAAATCTCGATGGGAGCGCAGAGCGTGCGCCAGACGATCTTGGAACTTGATGGCTCGACACAGGCGAACGAGGCCGCCTCCGAGGAGCTGTCGTCCACTGCCGAAGAGCTGTCTGCACAGGCAGCCACGTTGCGCGATTCGATCCGCATCTTCCGCCTGAGCGACTACATCGACGAACCGAGCCCCGAGACCGATCTAAGCGAATTCGTTGTTGCCAGCGACACACCAATTGAGCTGTCTTTGAACGAGACCGCGGAGAAGAAGGACCAGAAAGTAGACTTCACGCCCGCCTAAGATTCTAGGACAGCGGGTCTGTCTGATGCAGTGTGATCCGCATGCCGCCGTGGGGTACGGGCGGCGTCGTGGGCAGGAACGGCAAACCGGTCGCTTTGGCCAGACCACCATCTGTAGTGATGATGCCAACACGCCAGCCTTTGAAACGCTCTAACAGGGTTTTACCCAAGGCGCCGTACAACGCAAAAAGCTGTTTTTTATTGCCAATGCGACCACCATAGGGCGGGTTCACGATGACAATGCCGGGTGCGCAATCGGGGCGCTGTAAGTCGCTGACCGCTGCGTGGCGGAATTCCGTCAAGGTAGCGACGCCCGCCTTTTCTGCGTTCACGGTGCTCATGTGAATAGCGCCGGTATCGCGGTCCGACCCGTAGAACTGAGCGGCGACCTTTTGGGGCTGCACACCGGCCTTCACCGCGTCAAACGCGGCTGCATCAAAATTCCTCAGCGTCTGGAAAGCAAAACTACGGGTGCGGCCGGGATAGAGACCCATCGCCATTTCCGCCGCCTCGATCACAAAGGTGCCGGACCCACACATCGGATCCAGTACCGCTTGCGACCCGTCATACCCCATCTGCCGCAGGAAAGCGGCGGCAAGGTTTTCGCGCATCGGCGCCTTGTTCACACGCTCCTTGTGGCCGCGTTTGTGCAGACTCTCACCGCTGGTATCGATGCTAAATGTGCAGAGGTCATCCTCGATCCGGAGCTTGATCACCAACTCGGCCTCGGGATCAATGACTGCACTGACACTGTCTTTCAGCGCGGTCTTCACACGGTCGGCTGCGGCGCGGTCGTGGTAAATCTTGGATTTACGGCAGGTGGCCTCGACCTTGACGGATACACCCTGCGGCAGCAGTGCGGCCCAGTCGATCTTGCGACTGCGCTTGTCCAGCTGCGCCAAGTGCATCGCGCGAAAACTGGCAAAACGGGCCAAGACCCGCACTGGAGTCCGCAGTTGCAGATTGGCGCGCCAGACCTCGGGCCAGTCGCCGCGAACGGTGACACCGCCCGCCTGCTGGGTCACGCCTGAGAAGCCGCGCTCGCGGGCCTCGGCGGCGATGACGCTTTCCAGCCCCGGCGGGGCAACCAAGAAGATGTCGAAGGTGTTTTCAGATTCCATGCCCGCTTCATTAGCGGCATTCCGGCAGGCACGCGACAGAAATCAGGTTATAGGCACGCAAACGAAAAAGGGCGGGGAAACCCCCGCCCTGCATCTGTCAATCAGACAGATTATTCGTTCCAGGCTTTATCCTCGCCGCCCAAGCCACCGACCTGCACACGGGTCGGCAGACCGATGTTATCGAGGATGGTGAAGAAAGGCTTGGGGTCCAGCTCTTCGACATTTTTCATGGTCTTGGCGTCCCACTCGCCGGTCGCAACCAGCATCGCAGCAGCCACGGGCGGTACACCGGCGGTATAGCTGATGCCTTGCGAGCCAACCTCGTTGTAGGCGTCCTTGTGGTCGGCCACGTTGTAAACGAACACCTCGACGTCCTGACCGTCTTTGGTGCCCTTGACCAGGTCGCCGATGCAGGTTTTGCCGGTATAATTCGGCGCGAGGCTCGACGGATCAGGCAGCACGGCCTTCACCACTTTCAGCGGAACGACTTCCTGTCCTTCAGCGGTCTTAACAGGCTGTTCAGATAGCAGGCCAAGGTTCTGCAGGACGGTGAATACGTTGATGTAGTGATCACCAAAGCCCATCCAGAAACGCACATCTGCCTGCGGGTAGTTGGTCGCAAGCGAGTGCACTTCGTCGTGGCCGGACTGGTATGCGCGGCTGGTTCCAACGACCGGCAGCTCCCAGTCATGGCCGGTTTCGAACATCTTCTTCTCTTTCCACTGCTGGTCTTCCCAGTAGTAGACGACGCCAGTGAATTCGCGGAAGTTGATCTCGGGGTCGAAGTTGGTGGCAAAGTACTTGCCGTGCGAGCCCGCGTTGATGTCCACGATGTCGATGGACTTCACTTCGTCCATGTATTCGTCGATCGCAAAGCGCGCAAACGCGTTCACAACACCTGGGTCAAAGCCCGCACCCAGAATGGCGGTCACGCCCTTCTCGGCGCACAGGTCGCGCTTTTTCCACTCATAGTTGGCGTACCACGGCGGGGTCTCGCAAATTTTGGTCGGGTCTTCGTGAATAGCGGTGTCGATATAGGCCGCACCGGTTTCGATGCAGGCATCCATGACGGTCATGTTCACAAAGGCCGAGCCGACGTTGATCACAATCTGCGCGCCGGTCTTGTTGATCAGCGCTGCAACAGCCGCGCTGTCCATCGCGTCAACCTGATGGGCTTCCAGAACGCCCTCTTGCTTCATCGCGCCCTTCTCACGGACCGACTCAAGGATCGCCTCGCATTTGGAAAGCGTCCGGCTTGCGATATGGATATCACCAAGCACATCGTTGTTCTGCGCGCATTTATGCGCCACGACCTGAGCGACGCCACCAGCGCCGATGATGAGTACGTTCTGTTTCAACGTATCGAACCCCCTTGTCTCTGTGTTTAGGGAAAAGTTCTATCGCCCGAAGACGACGCGATCACGACAATGCTGCCGCGAAATCCTGATAGTCAAAGTCTCGAACCAGACGCTCGGTTCCGTCCAATTCGCGGATGGCAATAGCGGGCATCTTCACGCCATTGAACCAGTTCTTTTTGACCATCGTATAGCCAGCCGCATCCTGAATGCTGATGCGGTCCCCTGCCTTTAGCGGCTCGGGGAATTTGAATTCGCCAAAGATGTCACCGGCCAGACAGGACTTGCCGCAGACCATCCATTCCTGATCACCGGATTGCTCCATCCGAGCGCTCTCGCGGTAGATCAACAGGTCCAGCATATGCGCTTCGATGCTGCTGTCCACAATGGCAAGGTTTTTGCCGTTGAACAGAGTGTCCAGAACGGTGACCTCGAGCGTGGTGGATTTGGTAATCGCGGCCTCGCCGGGCTCTAGGTAGACCTGCACTTCATTCTGGTCGCTAAAGCGTTTCAGACGCTCAGCCAGTTTGTCCAGCGGATAGCCTTCGCCCGTGAAGTGGATGCCGCCGCCGAGGCTGATCCATTTCATCTGGCGGATCAGGTAGCCAAAGCGCTGCTCAATGCCGTTCAGCATCGCATCAAAGCGCTCGAAATCCGCGTTCTCGCAGTTGTTGTGGAACATGAAGCCGCTGATCAGGTCGACCACGGGTTCGATATTCGCAGGATCATGCTCGCCAAGGCGGCTAAAGGGGCGCGACGGGTCCGCCAGATCGAAACCGCTGGTCGATACACCCGGGTTCACACGAAGACCGCGCGTGTGGTTGCGGCTAACTTCCTCGAAACGGTTCAGTTGCCCGACGGTGTTGAAGATGACCTTGTCCGAACTTGCCAAGACTTCGTCGATCTCGTGATCGGCCCACGCCACGGAATAGGCATGGGTTTCGCCCGGAAACTTCTCGCGCCCGAGCTTCACTTCGTAAAGCGAGCTAGAGGTCGTGCCGTCCATGTACTCGCTCATCATGTCGAACACGGACCAAGTGGCAAAGCATTTCAGCGCCAACAAAGCCTTGGCCCCAGAATGCTCGCGCAGCCACGCGATCTTTTCCATGTTCGGCAACAGGCGCGATTTGTCGATCAGGTAATAGGGCGTCTGGAGCATGTCTCTGCCTTCCGGTTAGCGCATCCGCACAGGACATCGGCATATATGGAAAGACCCCAGACCCGACAAGCCAAGGATCGCCGATAATTCACGGGAATCGTTTCCCATGCGGATACTTAGCGCCCGTTGCCGAAAACTCCAAAGACTGAAAGCTCACAACATTCTTATGCGGACCTAATTGACACGTTCGATGGCGATAGCTGTCGCCTCCCCGCCGCCGATGCAGAGGGACGCCATCCCGCGTTTCAGGTCATACGTTTCCAGCGCGCTCAGCAGTGTGACCATGACCCGTGCACCAGAGGCCCCGATGGGATGGCCCAAGGCACAAGCGCCGCCATGAAGATTTACCTTGTCATGGGGCAGATCGAGGTCCCGCATCGCCGCCATCGCGACGACGGCAAAGGCTTCGTTGACCTCGAACAAGTCAATATCCTTCAGGTCCCAGCCCGTCTTCTCTGACAGCTTGCGCATGGCCCCAATCGGGGCCGTCGGGAACAGGTTCGGCTCATGGGCATGGGTGCTGTGCCCGTGGATGATCGCACGGGGCGTCAAACCGCGCCGCTCTGCTTCGGACATCCTCATCAGGACCATCGCCGCAGCGCCATCGCTGATAGAAGACGCATTTGCCGCCGTGACCGTCCCGTCTTTGCGGAAGGCAGGGCGCAGGCCGCGTATCTTATCAGGGCGTGCGTTGCCGGGCTGCTCATCGGTATCGACCTCAACCTCTGCCCGTCCCTGACGTACAGTGATCGGCGTAATCTCTGACGTGAACTTGCCTTCTTTGATCGCGGCATTCGCGCGGTCCAAAGACGCAATAGCATAGGCATCCTGTGCCTCTCGGGTGAACTGATAGGCCTCGGCACAGTCCTCGGCAAAGGTGCCCATCAGGCGGCCTTTGTCGTAGGCGTCTTCCAGGCCGTCCAGAAACATGTGGTCAATCACCTGACCGTGCCCCATCCGGTAGCCGCCGCGCGCTTTGGGCAGCAGGTAGGGGGCGTTCGACATGCTCTCCATCCCGCCCGCGATCATGACATCCGCGCTGCCCGCGAGGATGAGGTCATGTGCAAGCATCGCCGCCTTCATACCTGATCCGCACATTTTGTTGACGGTCGTTGCCCCAGCAGACAAAGGCAGCCCCGCGCCCAAAGCCGCCTGACGGGCCGGAGCCTGCCCCTGCCCCGCAGGCAAGACGCAGCCCATAATCACCTCTTCCACTGCATCCGCGCTCAGGCCTGCACCGGTCAAAGCACCTTTGATCGCGCTGGCCCCCAGTTCAGCCCCAGAGGCCCCTTCGAGCGCGCCTTGGAAACCGCCCATCGCTGTTCGAGATGCACCGACAATGACGATCGGATCTTTGCTGGACATGAAACTCTCCCCTGTTTCGTCCGCGGCACGCTCCTCCGTGCCGGTCCGCGCCAGAGTGATCCGCCACCTGCCCTCCTGTCCAGCGGTCGGGCGAAGTCACGCTACGTCACACAAACGAAAACGCGGGCCCCACAGGACCCGCGTTCGCTACGTCTCGGATAGCTGCAATCAGTAAATCGTCAGGGCAGGCACATAAGATATGAGCAGCAACACAATCAGCGCCACCGCATAAAACGGCAGTAGCGATTTGACTGTCGGCCCCAACTTTGAATCCGCAATCCCCATAGAGATAAACAGCGTCGTTCCCACCGGCGGCGTATACAGGCCAACAGCAAGGTTCACGACCATCATCAGACCCAGCTGCACCAGATCCAGACCAATCGACTGACCAATCGTCACGAACAGCGGTCCCAGCAGCAGCACAGCTGCGGGCAGGTCAAGGAAGGCACCCACTACCAGCATCACGAGGTTCAGCATCAGAATGACCATCCAAGGGTCCGCAAAGGTCGCGGCGACCCAAGATGCCAGTTCCTGGGGGATGCGCTCTGCGGTCATCACCCACTGGAGGATCGAAGACGCCATGATGATCAACATGACCGCACCGGTCATGGCGGCCGTATCGACAAGTGCGTCCCAAATCTCTTTGGGGCCGAGATCACGGTAGATGCCACCCGATACCAGCAGTGCGTAGGCCACGGCCATCACCGACACTTCGGTCGGGGTCGCAATGCCGAAACGCAGGGTGCCGATGACGAAGATGGGCATGATCAGCGCTGGGATCGCAGCAAAAAGCTGCCCTTTGAAGGCGCGGAAGCCCCCTTCGAGCGGCGAGCGTGGCAGGTCTTGCTTGCGCGCGGTCCACCAGACGGTGGTGAACATGCCCACCCCCAACAGAACACCCGGCAGCACGCCCGCAACGAACAGGTCCACGATCGACACATTCGACACAAGGCCGAACAGGATCAGCGGGATCGATGGCGGGATCAGCACCGACACAGTCGAGGATGCCGAGTTCACCGCAGCCGCAAAGCCCGACGGGTAGCCCTGTTTCTTTTGCACCGGGATCAGCGCGTTCCCCAATGCCGAAGCGTCCGCCACAGCCGAACCCGACACGCCGCCGAACATCACAGAGCCGATGATCGAGACTTGGCCCAAACCGCCCTTCATGTTCCCCACGAACAGGCGCGCAATGTTCACGAGGTACTGCCCGAACCGGCCCGACATCATCAGGTTGCCCGCCAGAATAAAGAACGGGATCGCGAGCATCGGAAAGCTCTGCGTCGGCGTGTACAGGCGCTGCGCAATCACCGCCATCGGCTTGCCATCCAGCCATAGGGCGGCTGCAACGCCCCCCAGCATCGCGTGCCCGATCGGCACCGCAAACGCTAGCAGGATAAAGAATACCCAGATCATAGGTCCGGTCATGGCTTCCCCCTCTTAACTCAAACTGCGACGTTCGACGTCGCTGGTCGCCACGGACGCACCACTCAGCAGGCGCAGAATCTCGAGCACCGAGATCAGGCCCATACCTGCGAATGCGTAAACAAGGCTCAGGTAGCCCCAGTACTGCTTGATCCCCAGCGTCGACAAAGTCTGGAACTTGGACGCAATCAGGATTGGCTGGCTGGACTGTAGAACTGTGACAGAAATCACGATGATCGCGACTTCGATCATCACCAGAAGACCGCGCCGCAAGTCTAAGGGCATGAAATCGGGCAAAATGGTGATCGCGATGTTTGTACCGCGCGATGCGGCAATCACCAGCCCCGATGCCACCAACCAAGGGAGCAGCAGCGCATGGATTTCATAGGCCCAAGAAATGCCGGACCCAAAGGCATACCGCAGGACCACGTTGGCCAGCAGCGCCACAAACATAAACACAATGGTGCCGACCGCGATAAGCTTTCCCGAGAGCGCGATCAGACGGATGATCTGCGTGACATACCGGTGAAGGGGACGCGTTTGCGCCCCCTCCCCATTGTTCGGGCTCACGCCGAAACCTTTACCCATTACTGGGCCGTCGCCTCTTGCAGCGCTTTGACCAACTCGGGGTAGGTCTCTGCGTACTTTTCGTAGACGGATGCGGTTGCGGCTTTGTAGGCCTCTTTGTCTGCATCAGCAAAGGTTGCGCCTTCTGCTTCCATTTTCGGAGGTAGCGAGGTGTCGCCTTCCTGGCTCAGGTTGCGCTGCAGTTCGCCCGCTTCGGCAGTCGCCTTCAGCGCGCATTCCTGCTTGTCCGCGTCCAGGGTTGCCCACCAAGCAAGACCTGCGACCACGGGGGTCGACTCGTACTTGTGGCCGGTCATGGTCACATAGGGGGTGATCTCGTGCAGCTTGGCCGAGTAGATGTTGGTCAGCGGGTTTTCCTGACCGTCAAACACGCCGGACTGCAGAGCGGTCGGCAGTTCCGACCATGCCAGCGGTGCGGGCGCCGCACCCAGAGCTTCGAAGATGTCGACAGTCATCTGATCCGGGGGAGTGCGGATCTTCATGCCTTTCAGGTCTTCGGGCGACGAGACATTCTTGGAAACGTGGGTAACGTTACGGATGCCGTTATCCCAGAAGCCCAGGATCTTCAGACCCGAGTTTTGCGCGCGCTCATCGAGCATTGCGCCAACTTCGCCGTCCAGAACTTCCCATGCGCTCGGCAGGTCGTTGAACAGGAAGGGCAGACCCAGCAGACCGATCTCGGGGACGATCTGGCTCATGGCGCCTTGGCTGTTGGCCGAAACCTGAATGACACCTGCGGCTGCAGAGGTCAGCATCTCGACGTCGTTGCCCAGAGTGGCCGACGGCGCGTGGTTCACGGTGTCGCCAGAGCACTCTGCATATACTTCTGCCCACTTCTCGGCAGCGACGTAGCGGGGGTTCCCGGGGTTCGCGCCATGAGCGAAAATAACTTCTGCTGCGTTTGCGGTGCCTGCGACCATAGTGGTTGCGGCGAGTACAGCGTAAACAACGGATTTCATTAGTCTCTCCTCGTTACTAACTTACAGTGAAGACCGCAGCGCGAACTCCTCCGGACGCGCTGCGGAGGGGTTTAGTGGATGAGCGAGCCGCCGTTAACATCAACCTCGGTGCCGGTGCAATATGCCGACAGATCCGACGCCAGAAACAGTGCGCAGCCTGCTACATCCGATGCCTCGCCAGCGCGGCCCATGGGGATGCCTTCGAGGATCATCTCTTTCATCTCAGGGGTGAGTTTACCACCCGTAATGTCGGTCGCGATAAAGCCGGGGCAGATCGCATTGAAGCGGATCTGGTCGGGTGCGAATTCACGCGCCATCGCCTTGGTTAGGCCCAGAATGCCTGCTTTTGCTGCCGAGTAGTGCGGGCCGCCAAAGATGCCGCCGCCGCGCTGAGCGGATACGGACGACAGGTTAACGACGCTACCGGATTTCTGCTGTTGCATAATCGGCATGCAAACCTGCGACATGTACAGAGTGCCACGCAGGTTCACGTCCATGACGGCATCGTAGTTGCCGGGCTCGATCTGCAGCGACTTTAGCGGCTGGGTGATGCCTGCGTTGTTCACCAGAATGTCGATACGACCCCACTTGGCGGTCAGTGCATCAACGGCAGCTTGGCACGCGTCTTTGTCGATGACGTTACACGCCAGACCGACGTGCTGCTCGCCGATGTCGGCTGCTGCTGCTTTGGCTGCGTCTTCGTCCAAGTCCAGGATCGCGACGGTTGCGCCGTGCTCGGCGAACAGTTTTGCGGTCGCTTTACCAAGGCCACGTGCCGAAGCTGCGCCGGTGACGATTGCGAATTTACCTTCCAGTAGGCCCATGAGCCTCTCCTCCGAAGTAGTGTGTTAGTGGTTCTTGTTTTCGCGGGGGGCCCTCAGAGCCACCCCTTGATCTGTTCGACGACCTTCGGAACCGAAAGGCCGTACATGTCGTGCAGGGTCGGCAGTGCGCCCGCCTCGAGGAACTCGTCCGGCAAGCCGATCATGCGGAACTTGGGCGCAACACCGTTGGTCAGCAGGGCACCGGCGACAGCCTCTCCCAGACCCCCAACCTTGGTGTGGTTCTCGGCGGTGATGACCAGACGGCCCCCTTTGGACGCCTCGGCGACGATGGTCTCGACGTCCAGCGGCTTGATGGTCGGGCAGTGCAGCACGGCCACATCGACGTTGTCCTTGGCCAGCTGTTCGGCCGCATCCAGCGCGCGCATGGTCATGAAACCGGTCGAGATCACCAGCGCATCCTTGCCCTCGCGGATCATCTGCGCCTTGCCCAGTTCGAACTTGTAGTCCGGCTTGTGGCGGGTCAGCACCGAGGGCACCTTGCCGCGCAGCAGGCGCGAATAGACGGGGCCGTCGTGTGCGATCATCGCGGGGACCATGCCCATGATGTCATCGGCGCAGCAGGGGTCGATGATGGTCATGTTGGGCAACCCGCGGAAGATCGCCAGATCCTCGGTCGCTTGGTGGCTGGGGCCGTAGCCAGTGGTCAGGCCGGGCAGCGCACAGCAGATTTTCACCGGCAGGTTTTCCTCGGCGATGGCCATGGCAATAAAGTCATAAGCACGGCGCGAGGCGAATACAGCATAGGTGGTGGCAAAGGGAATGAACCCTTCGCGGGCCATACCGGCGGCGGCGGACATTAGGATCTGCTCCGCCATGCCCATCTGGTAGAACCGGTCGGGCATCTCGTTGCCCAAGATGTGGAGGTCGGTGTATTTGCCAAGGTCCGCCGTCAGGCCGACGATACGCTCGTCTGCCTTGGCTGCCTCAACCAGAGCCTGACCGAAGGGGGCCGACACGGTGTCGTACCCTTCGGCGGCCAGCGAAGCGATCATCGCGCTGGTCGCCTGACGTTCCTCTTTGGGGGTGACTTTGCGCGCTTCGTACTTGCGCGCCATCGATGCCATGGTCATGCGGGCTTTCCTTCTTCGAGAACGTCCAGAGCCTTGCCCCATTCATCCGCATCCACGCGGACAAAGTGGGTGATCTCGCGCTGCTCGAGGAACGGGACGCCCTTGCACATGGTGGTGTCGAAAATGATCACGCGGGGACCGTTGTGGTCGCTATTGCGGGCCGCATCCATGGCCGCAACCACAGCGTCCAGATCGTTGCCGTCCACGCGCTGGGTGAACCAGCCGAAGGATTCCCACTTGTCGCCCAAAGGCTCCGAGCACAGCATTTCTGTCGATTTTCCGTCGGCCTGCTGGTCGTTGAAGTCCACGAGACAGATCAGGTTGTCGAGTTTGTGGTGGGCGCCAGACATGGCAGCCTCCCACGTGGAGCCCTCGCCAAGTTCGCCGTCCGACATCAGGTTATAGATGAACGCGGGGTTCTTCTTGCGCTTGAGACCCATCGCCATCCCAACTGCGATGCCCAAGCCATGACCCAGCGAACCGCCGGTGATTTCCATGCCCGGAGTGTAGGACGCCATGCCCGACATGGGCATCCGGCTGTCATCCATTCCGTAGGTTTCGAGCTCTTCTTCGGGCAGGATACCGGCTTCCATCAGCACGGCGTAAAGAGCGATGGCATAGTGGCCAATCGACAGCAGGAAACGGTCGCGGCCTTCCCATTCGGGCTCGTCTGCGCGGTAGTCCATTGCGTGAAAGTAAGAGGCTGCCAAGACATCGGCGATTCCCAAAGCCTGTCCGATGTAACCTTGGCCTTGCACTTCACCCATTTGCAGGGCTTTGCGCCGGATGTTCCAAGCCCGTCGCGCCAACGAAACGTTGGAACGCGCAGGTGCGCGGTCATCTACTGTCATGCTGTCCTCCCACAACGCTTTGCAGCTTGTCGCGGGGGTGTAGCAGGGCTGCGAGTGGACGTATTTTAAGAATAATTCACAACATGTGTAGCTGAAATTAAGTTAGCGCCACCATCCAGTGTTTTTATGGGATAAATTCGACTGAAATGCACAGGTAAAAGGGTCGTGAACAAAAAAGCCCGCTCGGATCGTCCGAACGGGCCTGCATTGTCCTACAGATGCCCGGTCAAGGTCTGGGCAGGCGAACAGAGAATGTGGAGCCCTCGCCCACTGTACTCTTCAGGCTCAGATCGCCGCCGATGACCTCGACCAAACGCCGCGTCAGAGACAACCCGACACCCACTCCGGAAATGTCGCTGTTTTCGCGACCCAAACGCTCGAACGGGGTAAAGATGTCTTTCTGTCGATCCTCCGCGATACCCGCACCTGTGTCTTCCACATCAATGCGCAGAGTATCCCCGTCCCCATCCCGCAAGCGCACGGTCACTTTGCCCCCAGCCTTGTTGTATTTGATCGCGTTCGAGATTAGCTGAGAGAGAATACGCGACAGCGCGCCGCTGTCAGTCATGGCCGTGGTGTCCATGCCAGCCTGTGCGTCGATGTCAAAGGTCACGCCCTTTTCCAGCGCCATAGACCGCAATCCGTTATACGCCTGACGAACCAAGGGCACGGTGTCCACGGCCTCGAAACTGGTCGAAAGGTCGCCCTGCTCGATCCGGCTCAGGTCCATGACGCCTTCTACCATGGTCAGCAACTCCGTCGAAGAGCGCGCAATCTGATCCAGGTCGGCCATTTTGCTGGCGTCGATCTTTTGCCCTTCGGCCATCTGCAAGATTTGCGTATAGCCGAGAATCGCGTTGAGCGGCGTGCGCAGCTCGTGGGACATCGCCGATAGGAAGGCTGATTTGGCCCGGCTGGCCGCAGCGAGTTTCCCGCTCATCGAGACCAGGTGTTTGTTCACATTCTGCAGTTCAGCCACGGAGTGCACCCGTTGCTGGGACAGTCTGCCCCCTTGGGAGATGTCTGCCATATCAGACTCCAGCTCAGCCAAGGGCTGCGCCACTGACGCACTCATCTTGGACGCACGCTTCCAGAGTACGGCGAAATAGACCGAGTAGAACAGGATCAGCGCCACCAGCATGATCCCACTGACGAGGCCGAGCGTCTCTCTTAGCTTGTTCGAAGGCGTCAGCAGCACGTCCGAGTTCGCGATTGCGATCAGCTTCCAGCCTGGCCCGTCAACGGTCGACCACGACGCCATGACGGGGTGATCGAATTCCAAATCCACGATCCCGCTATCGGCGTCCTGCATCGCGAGCGCCAGTTCCGCCAAATCCGTGCGGCGGAAAATATTGAATTCGGATGGTTTGAAGGTGTCGTCGAGAATGGCCTGATCATAGCTGTGGTCCAGCAACTCCTCGATCCCGAGGTCTCTCTCTCCTTGGGGAGGAAGAGCCAGAATGGTGCCGTCACGGCCCACCAGCATCGCATAGCCTTCGCCCGCCAAAGAGATGTCGAGCACCTGATCGACGATTGTCTTGATGGTGATGTCGATGCCGACCACGGCCTCCAGTTTTTCTGGGCCCATCACCGGCGCAATCGACGAGACCATCCACCCCGCCCCAGCGGGATCGATATATGCATCGGTCCAGACCACCTCGCCCTTGGGGTTATGAACCTCGTCTGCTTCGTAATAGAAATTGTAGCTGGGGATATCCATCTTTGGCGGGAAGATATCGAGTACGTCGAAATAGGGATAAATCCGGTTCAGACTGTCGTGTGTGTTCAGGTAAGCCTGCGCAATTAGTGGGTCTGCACCGACAATCGATTTCATCAAAGGGTCGAGCCGGACAGTGCGCCAAACCTTGTCCTGCTCTGCTTCTTCGATGGGAACGATCCCACTATAAAAAACGGCAGCGCCGCCATTGTCCTGTGTCGTGTAAAAAACACCGTCAGGGCTGTAGGCGTGGCGATCCATTTCTGCTTGCGTAACATCAGCGGGCTGCTGCAGGGCATCGCCGGTTGCGTCAGCATAAACCTTGGTCAGCGCCTCGACAGTAGCCAGACGACGGGAAATCGTCTGCGCTTCGCGGGTAGCGGCGTCCGACAGCGCGGCTTGGGACAGTTCTGTCACAGCCTCGGCCCCACGTTTATAGACGAATTCGCCGGTACCCCAGTAGATGCCAAGGAAGGTCAGCTCGATGAGCAAGAGCGGGATAAGCGCCGCGCTAATGTATGAGTTCCAGAGCCATTTCTTCAGAGGGATTGCCCGATGCGTGCTCGCCAGTTCAGTTTGTGCCACGGCCCTACTACCTTACAAAGTATGGCATAGACCTACCAAAACCCGCTTAGAGCGATATCCATCCTTTTCTATATATACTTTTGATCGCAACGGCATCTGACGTACATTCTTTAATTTTTTCATAGCGTTATGATTTGGATGCGCGGTTACAGGTGCGACAATCCTGTAGGGCTCCATTGGCGAGTTCCTGCTACCTGCGATCAATCTGCCGGAAATTCAGAAACTGTTAGCGCCCAAACTTGCGCGCAACCCTTGGAAGAACGGCCTGAGGATGAATCAGTTCACTGAAAGCAAGAAGCCGAAGAACCCGCGCGGCCATCGGGTAAAACTTGAATGCTTTGCAAATTCCGGTCGCTCAGCGCACACCATCTATCCGCTAGCGGATAACCTCACTGTTAATTGACTCGGCGAATACAGCCTTTTCTGGTCTCCTAGGTTGACCGCGCGGGATCAGTGGCCACAACGCTGCCCCGAACCGCCTGTAAATTTGTGAAAGCCACAATGACCCAGAATTTCAACCAGACGCGCTTGGCTCGGGCCTGCTGCGCTTTGGCTATCTTTGCTGCGCTTCTGGGAAGTACAGCCCCCAGCCCGCTTTATCCCTATTATCTTGAGACCTTGGATCTGGATAAGGTGGTGGGTACGGCAATTTTCTCGATTTACGCTGCTGGTGCCCTGCTCGCGCTGTTCGTGTCAGGCAAGATCGGCGGGCAACTAGAGGATCTGCGCAAGGTGATCATTCCCGGGCTCATCCTGACCGCACTGGGGGCTGCGCTCTTTGCGATGGCGGACAGCCTATCCTTGTTGCTGATTGGACGGTTTCTGAACGGATTTGGCACGGGGGCGATCACAGGCATGGCCTCTGCCGCTCTGTTTTCCATATATCCTGCAGAGCAGCGGCGCACGGCAGCCGTCCTCGCCACGCTTTCATTTACTGGGGGCGCTGCGGGCGGACCGATCCTAAGCTCGATCGCATTATCGTTGAACTTCGCGCCAACGGTGTCACCTTTTATTGTTATCGTATTGCTTTCAGCACTCGCTGCGACAGGTCTGACGGTCAGCCATTGGCCGCGCAAGACTAAGAAGCCCGCCCCCACAATCACAGCAAATGAGCCCGAGACAGGCGTTCATCTGCCGATGTTCATTCTGGCCTGCCTTGTGATCTGTGTCGCGTGGATGCTTGGCTCTATTTTGATGGCGTTAGGAACCGATTTGGGAATCAGCGTCTATGGCTTGCCCTCAGTGGCGCTGGCAGGGCTGGTGCCTGCGATCTTTCAGCTCTTTGCGGGATTGGGGCAATTCGTCTGGGGGCGCTTTCCGGTAGAAAAGGCGGTCTTCGTCGGACTTCTCGGGATGATCCTTGCGCAGATTGCCTTGATTTTGGCCGAACCCGGCGGTCTTGGCTACGTGATGCTGGCTCTTATGCCGATCTGCGGCTTTTGCTATGGGGCAGCTTTCGTCGGATCCTTGGGATTGGCCAACAAATCCGCGACGCCGGACACCCGAGAAAAATACATCGCGCGCTTTTATGTTGCAGGATATCTGTCGAACTCGATTCCCACAGTGATGGTCGGGTATGTCAGCGATCTGTGGGGACTGAAGATGGCGTTCTTTTTCTTTTCCCTAGTGCTGATTGCGATCGCCTTGGTGGGCCTTGGCTTGCTGCGGAAATATCGGAGTGATCCCGCGATTGCTGTTCAGGTTTGAGCCGTAAATTGATGCCAAAGATCAACATCGCGCGGCGCAATCGCCAACACACGGCAATTTTATTGCATCTTTCTGGCGTGTTCAGCGTTCCATTGGTTGACACTGCCCCATCCACAAGGGCGTTAGTGAAAGCGAACTAAGGAGAGCTGCCACATGTTGACCAGACGCCATTTCATTCAGACTGCAGCCGCGCTCTTTTCCGCGCCGATCGCAAGCCCTGCCTTTGCGGCCTATATCAGCGACCAGAGCCGCTGGGACGAGTGGGATGCCCTCGTGACCCCACCCAATTATGATCCTGCAACCTCGAACCCTTGGGGCCTTCAGCCACGTTTCCTGCCTGTGCGGGTCGAAGCCAAGGCTGGCCTAACCCCGGGTGACATCCACGTGGATGCTGTAGCCCGCTACCTGTACCACGTACGCGATGACGGCACTGCGATGCGCTACGGCGTAGCGATCGCCAGAGGCAACCTGTACGAGGCAGGCACCTATACGATCCGTCGCAAGACCAAGTGGCCGGGCTGGACACCAACGCCCGCGATGATCGAACGTGACCCAGAGATTTATAAACAGCACGAAGACGGGATGCCCGGCGGCCCCAACAACCCACTGGGATCCCGTGCGCTGTACCTGTTCGAAGGAAACCGTGACACCTACCTGCGAATCCACGGCACGCCGCATCCGTCGTCGGTTGGTGGTCGCGCCAGCTCTGGCTGCGTCCGGATGATCATGGCCCACATCATCGACTTGTATGAACATGTAGAGACAGGATCTACTGCGTACCTCTACGAGGCCGAAGACCGCGTCACAGCCACGAGCTAAAGAAAAAGGCGTCAGGATCATCCTGACGCCTTTTACATTTACTGGGTTTCGCTCGTATTTGCCGCTGCGATCTCCGCCTCTGTGGCAAGGCGCGTGCAGATCGGGTTCCCTCCTGCAGTTCGTAGCGGCAGGAACGTGTCCTCGACCGGATTGCGATGTAGATACCAGTAGCATCCATCCGCCGGATCCAGACGCACAGCGTTCAGGTTCTGGTAGGGCGCCGCCAGCGCTACCACCTCTTCGGGCAATTCGGTGATGTAACCCTCTTCGGTCGTTTTTGGGGCAGTCGCACAGGCGCCAAGCGCTACGAATAGGAGCGGCGCGAAACGCCAAGTCTTGAGGACCATATATCTCACCTTATGTCACAAAAACCTGTGGGGATTGCGGTCGGGCCCCACGGCCTAATTTCTGAAGTTCAAACTACCGCCTTAAACTCCGGAAACAAGCACGAGCACAAGACTGTGATGCAAACGCCCCATGCCCTGAGGTATTTGCTGCTATGCAGTGCACCTGCAGGATGGTCACTTGAATTTTGCAGTGATCCCGAGTATGTCACACGCGCTAAGCATCTTCTACGACCTTCTGTTTCCTATCGGCCTCAGTAGTTCCTACGACGACTCTGAGCCAAGCTATCGCGTTGTGCGGATGGCAGAAAAACAGGAGAACTCACGATGACCAAAGGTACCGTGAAGTGGTTCAACCAGACCAAAGGCTACGGCTTCATCGCACCCGAAGATGGCGGCCGTGACATTTTCGTTCACATTTCGGCAGTCGAGCGCGCGGGTATCACCCAGCTGAACGACGGTCAGGCTGTTTCCTTCGAGATCGAAGCAGGCCGCGACGGTCGCCAGTCGGCGACCAACCTCGAACTGGCCTAATTGTCGGTTTCGGCGCAGAGCGGTTGCGACTGTTCTGCGCCTCTGGGCCTCTTGGCCCTCTTTCGGGCGTCGACCTCGCCCTTGACGTAGAGCGGGTTTCAACCCATCTACCCCGTACGCTGCGCTGCCGCGTGAGCAAGCCGCGACCTGACCAAGGACGCATCAGCGTACACACTTTCTAAGTTCCCCATCACGCAGGGTTCCTGATGCACCGGCCGGACAAGCAGGACTCGCCTGCCCATCCAGAGGCCGACCAGACCCTCGCAGGCTCGCAAAAGGCGGGCCCTGCCCTGATATGCCGGCCCTCGTCATGAACGCGACCGGCTGCAAAGGACGTCTTTTGACCGATTTTACCGCGCTTGGCCTGTCGACCAAGCTCCTTGACGCGCTTGCTGGCGCAAACTTCACCACCCCCACGCCCATTCAGGAAAAAGCGATCCCGCTTGCTCTCGAGGGCCATGACATCATGGGTTTGGCGCAAACCGGCACCGGCAAAACCATGGCCTTCGGCCTGCCCCTGATCGACACGCTTCTGTCACAGCCCGGCAAACCCCTGCCCAAAACCTCTAAGGCACTGATCCTCGCCCCGACCCGCGAACTGGTGAACCAGATCGCCGACAACCTGCGCGTCCTGACCGATGGCAGCCGCATCCGTGTTGTGACTGTTGTGGGTGGTCAGTCGATCAACCGTCAGATCAATGCGCTGTCTCGTGGCACCGACATTCTGGTCGCCACTCCCGGCCGCCTGATCGACCTGATGGATCGCGGGGCGATTGATCTGGGCACTGTGCGCCATCTGGTGTTGGACGAGGCGGACCAGATGCTGGACCTTGGCTTTATCCACGCACTGCGCAAGATCGCGCCTGCCCTTGGCACCCCGCGCCAGACCATGCTGTTTTCGGCCACCATGCCCAAGCAGATCGAAGAATTGTCCGACGCCTATCTGACCAACCCGCAAAAGGTTCAGGTCGCGCGCCCCGGTAAGGCTGCAGACAAGATCACGCAGTCAATCCACTTCCTGAGCAAGCCGGAAAAACCGAAGATGCTGCGCGAGATCCTGTCAAAGGATCTGGACGCGCTGACACTTGTCTTCTCGCGCACCAAGCATGGCGCCGAGAAATTGATGAAGGGACTTGTGGCTGACGGCTACAATGCGGCCTCTATCCACGGCAACAAGAGCCAAGGCCAGCGCGACCGCGCGATCAAAGCCTTCCGCGAAGGCGAAATCACCATTCTGGTCGCAACCGACGTCGCCGCGCGTGGTATCGACATTCCAGGAGTGGCGTATGTGATTAACTTCGACCTCCCAGAGGTGCCTGACAACTACGTCCACCGGATCGGTCGGACCGCCCGCGCAGGCCGCGACGGCGAAGCGATCGCCTTTTGCTCGCCCGAGGAAACCGATCTGCTGCGTCAGATCGAGAAGCTAATGAAGATCGAACTACCCGTCGCCAGCGGCACGCGCCCTAGCCGCGATGCAAAACCGGCTGGCAAACCCGGCGGTGGTCGCAATCGCGGGCGATCCAACAGTCAGAAGCCCAAAAGCTCCGAAGGTTCCCCCGCAAAGAAGCGTCGCCGCCCTCGGAACCGCAAAGCGGCGTAAAAAAATTAATCACGAATTGGGCGTCCCACTGGGGCGCCCTTTTTCATTTCTGCATCGATTAGATGCTGCAAAACGACCATTAGCAGGTCCGGATGAACACACTCTATGCGTGTATATATACCATTTCGATATTTCTAAACTTCAGCCAAACTTGCCGTCAATCGGCAACCGTGACTGCAACTCTTACAAGTCACGCAAGATACTAATATCATACTGATATACTTTGTATTCAATATGATAATCAAGATCGTACAGGAATGCGGGGCTTCCCTTGCAAAACCTCAACGGCATAATCTCGGCAATGCAACCAACAAGGTATGAGTATTGTTACTAGCATCTAGTACGTTTTTATATACAACTCTTGGATGAGTCATCAATTCTTAGTGACACAGCCCGGGTGCGCTTATGTTTCGTTTTATTTTTTCATTTTTCATTAGTCTTCAGATTTTGCTTTTTGCAGCCACATCAGTGCTCGCACAGCGGGTCCTCGAGAATGGCAGCTTCGAAGAGAACGCACCCGCTTTGAACGGGTCGGATCTATATCCAGTCAGCTGTACCGCCTCACCTCGGGTGGTCACATCAGGCACATGGGGCGCATACGTTGCCGCTGGCGACATTCCCGGCTGGGAGACAGAAGCCAGCTTCAACGCCACAGGCTGCGGCTACTCTGGTGAAGTGATCGAATTTTCCCGCAAGAACGGCCGAGATGCCCAAGATGGCAGCCACTATATCGAACTGAATTCTTCTGAACCCGCGGGTGTTACGCAGCCCATCTGCATTCAGACCGGCGAAACAGTTGGCTATAGCTTCTGGCACAAATCCTCAGCAACGGCCGGAGGGCTGCCCGAGACAGTGGAGATGTTGGTCGGCGGCATGGTCATTGACAGCAACACAGCCACCAACGGATGGGTCGAGGTATCTGGGACCACCACCTACACTGGCCCGTCAGGTATCGTCGATTTTCAATTCCGCAGCACGTCCCCTGCAGTCGGAAGCGGTTTCTCTCTGGAGGGGAACCTGCTGGACAACGTTTCGCTGACCTTCATACCATACGTTCAATACAACACCGGAACCTGGAGCGCGTCTGAGACGACAGCTTCTCCGAGCGGTCCGTCCATCTTGGTCACGGGCGAGGTCCCGAGCGGGGGCCTGACGGTTCCGATTACCATTGTTGGCGGCACCGCGACCGAAGGTGACGACTTCACCTACACCAACAGCATTTCTGTCCCAGCGGGCACCTACTCCGACACGCCTTTCGCCATCGATTTCACACTTTTGACCGATGCAATGAGCGAAAGCGATGAGACAATCATTTTTGGTATCGGAAATTTGGGGACCGCCGCTCTGGTCGCGGACGCAAGCTGCATCGGGACGCCAGTTGCGACGGCTACCTTCACGATTCAGGATATTCCGCCGGTGGTCGACGCCATGGACGACACGCCCGCCGCCGTGAATGGCGCGCTGGGGGCCACAATCCCCAATGTGGTGGCCAATGACACCCTTGGCGGCGTGGCCGATCCCGCGATCGGGACTGACGTCACCCTCGCTGTCACCGGTACCGCGCAGGATGGCACCACAGCGCTCGGCCTCGACGTGACCCCCGCAGCGGGCAGCATCTCCCTTGACCCCGCCACCGGCGAGATCACCGTCGCCCCCGGCACCACCGCGGGCACGTACCTCTATACCTACGAGATCTGCGAGATCCTCAACCCTGCCAACTGTGACACCGCCGTGGTCACCATCGTCACCGATCCGCAGGCCACCGTGGCCATGGACGACACCCCCGCCGCCGTGAATGGCGCGCTGGGGGCCACAATCCCCAATGTGGTGGCCAATGACACCCTTGGCGGCGTGGCCGATCCCGCGATTGGCACCGACGTCACCCTCGCTGTCACCGGCACCGCGCAGGATGGCACCACCGCCCTCGGCCTCGATGTGACCCCCGCAGCGGGCAGCATCTCCCTTGACCCCGCCACCGGCGAGATCACCGTCGCCCCCGGCACAACCGCGGGCACGTACCTCTATACCTACGAGATCTGCGAGATCCTCAACCCTGCCAACTGTGACACCGCCGTGGTCACGGTGACTGTAGATGCCGCAACCATCGACGCCGTTGACGACGCACCTGCTGCCATCAGCGGATCCGACGGCGCGACGATCCCTTATGTACTGTCTAACGATATCCTCGACGGCACGGCAGGGCCTGCGATCGCAACCGATGTGACCGTGTTCAACAGCGGCTCCTCTCAAGACGGCACCACCCCAATCGGGTTGGATACGGTCCCAGCGCAGGGCAGCATCACCTTTGATGCAGCAAGCGGAGACGTCATTGTGGCGCCTGGCACTTCTGCCGGGACATACACATACACCTATGAAATCTGCGAGGTTCTTAACCCGACCAATTGTGACAATGCTCAGGTCACGATCCGCATCAATCCGGCTGTGATCGACGCTGTGGACGATGATTTCACAGGCTCTGCCGGGTCTAGTGTCGTGGCGGGGTCCGCAGGCCCTGTCCTGACGAACGACACTATCGACGGAAACGTCGTTCCGGCCGACGGCTCTCTTACCACGATCGCACTGACTGACGACGGCGGCATGACGGGCGCTACGCTGGCGACGGATGGCGCTCTGACGATCCCAGCAGGTATCGCGGCAGGCACTTATGCCCTGACCTACGAGATTTGCGAGATCCTGAACCCGACCAACTGCGACAGCGCAACCGCGCAGGTCCGCATCACAGATCCCGACCTCTTGGCGCTGATCAAAGAAGATCTGACCAAGGTTCTGAACGAGGACCGCGCTGCAGCGATCACGCAGCAAGCGGCCCGCATGCAAGGATACGCGTCGGACGGATTGCAGCGTCTGAAGTCACGCACGGCGACGGCCTGCCAACAGGCTGTGAACCTAGAGGCCGAAAAAATCCTGTTCGACACTGATCGCGCCATCATCAAGCCGGAAAGCAGTCAAACACTGGATGAGATCGCGACGATCTTGGGAACCTGCAAAGGCGTTGCCTTTGAAATTGCGGGGCATACGGACAGCGATGCGTCGATGGCCTATAACGTCGGACTGAGCCAACGTCGCGTCAATGCTGTCTTGGGCGCCTTGACTGATCGCGGTGTCGACACCGAAGACTTCGTCGCGCGCGCCTACGGGGAAACCAGCCCTGCGACATCGAATGCGACGGACGCGGGTAAGGCCCAAAACCGCCGCGTGGAGTTCCGCTTGATTGACCAAGCGCCACTGGTCAGCACTTGCCACAATGGCGGCACCCTTCAGCGCCGCATTGATGGGGATGCGAACGACACCGAGGCGCAGCTGGATGGCGGTCTCTATCGTGAAACCTATGACTGTGTGCGCGACGAGTGGACCATCGTAGAAAGCGCCCTGAGCTTTTATGAAAGTGACGACGGTCAATCTCAACGCCAGCTCAACCTGTCCTTCCGCCGCGAACGCTTCCGCGACGAAACCAGCTTGCGCGGATGGTTCTTTGGCCTTTATGGCAGCCAAAACGACATTAGCAGCCTTGCCGACGGCGAGATTGCGGGCATCGGGCTGAACGGTGGCATTTATGGCGCGGACCAACTGCAAAACGGCCTGTATCTGGATTACTATCTGGGTGCAGCCGCCGGACGCCACGAGTTCGATCTGGCCTTTGACCGCTCAATCGGGACAATTGATGCAGACGGATACTACACCTACTTCGCCGGCTTTGCAGGGATCGCCTTGTCTGGTGATCTGGACCTTGGAGAAGTTACTGTCACCCCACGTGGGGGGCTTGAGTTCGCCTATTCGCCAGAGGCAGAGGTCGAGGTCAAAACCGGCTTGGGCAACCTCACGCAGTATGGTGACTTTAGCCTAAGCGAGATTTCCGGCGGCCGTGCTTTTATCGAAATCCGTCATGAATGGAGCGTCTGGGAAGACTTGGGCAAGTTTGCCATAGCCCCACGGGTAGCTTGCTATGAACCGCTCGTGGGCGAGGCATTGGGCTGCACGTATGGCGGATACATTGAGATTGAGCAATCTCACGACGATAGCCCCCTCGCCTATCATGCTCGCCTTGATCTGGAGCAAGGCGAAACCTTCCGCACGGGCTCGTTCACAGCTGGCATTACCCGCAGGCTGCGCCGCACCATCCTACGCGCAGATGCGACAGTTGACGGAGATGGGCGCGCTACAGTTGGCAGTAGCGTAGAGGTCAATTTCTAGACACTTGCTGACTGATCAGGAACAAAGAGAAAGGCCCTTTTCCAATTTCGGAACTCGGCCTTTTATTTATGGCTTGGACCGTAAGGTTATCCCTATCGGCCTCTAAGGGACCATAAATGCCCTCTTTCTCAAAGACCTGGCGATCAAAACCCATCGCGACCTCGAAGGCCGAGCAAAGGCCGGCAAATGCGTCGGTGTAGTGAGCCAGCATTTTCTGCTCAGTTTAAGCCGTTAATCTGAATGCCTCGGCAGGCGTGCGCGTGGCAAGGGCCTGATGACGGCGGCTGTTATTAGAAAAGCTGATCCAGTCGCCGATGACGCGCGTGGCGTGCTGGATGCTCTCGAAGCGATGACGGTTGTGTATCGTTCTTTGAAGGTGCAGATGACCCTTTCGACCATGCCATTCTGCTGCGGGCAGTATGGGGTTATGAACTCCTGTTGCAGACCATAGCGTAAGCGCCGCGGCATCGCCCCCGTAGATGTTGTTTTCTGTTTCTTTGAGAAGGAGCCGTCCAGATATGGCGGGTTCTTATAGATGATACGGTACAAAATTACGTAACTTGTCACAGTGCCGAAGAAGGACACGGCGGGCGTATTGATGTTGTGACGGGTCCAACTGGCCGGCGCCGGTGGCCGGAACATGTGAAGGCGGAGCTGGCCCTTGAGAGTTACCGTGATGGGGTTTCGCTCGCGGACTTTGCTCGCAAGCGCGGTATCTCCGCGCCACAGCTTCATTCTTGGCGTCGTGCTGCCCGTGAAGGGGGTCTTGCGATGCCGGATGACGATATCCTTGGGTGGTGCCTGTTGTCGTTGAAGGGCATGACGGCGACGCCCGTGTTGCCAGTGGGAACGAAAGCGATGGTATTGTACTGGAAATCGAAGGCGTTCGGGTCTTGGTGCCAGCAAGATTGGCCCCCGACCATCTTGGTCGTGTTTTGTCTGCCATTCGGGCTCCCACATGATCCTGCCTGGAGGGGCGTACCAGGTCTATCTGGCACCGCGACCGGTCGACTTCCGAAAGGGGCATGCGGGTTCGGCGCTGGTGGTCCAAACGGTACTGGGACGTGATCCGTACAGCGGGGCGATCTTTGTGTTTAGATCGAAGCGCGGCGACAGGATCAAGATTCTGGTCTGGGATCAGACGGGTCTGGTGCTTGTTTATAAGCATTTGGAAGGGGGCCAATTCCAATGGCCTCGGCCCGCTGACGGTGTCATCAGGCTGACGCCTGCACAGTTCACAGCCCTGTTCGAAGGGTTGGATTGGAGGGCGGTTCGACCCGAGCGGCGCCGTCAACCCAAACGCGCTGGATAGCATGCGGGGGGGTGCCTCATGGGGGCGAATTCTGAAGCGCAAGCGGGCATGGCGGTGTATAAAAGGTCATGCCTGCCTCAAGCCCAAGCAGCCCCGCATATGTTGCCGATCTCGAGTAACGATTGGCCCGCGCAGAGGCAGCCAATACGGCTCTGGCCGAGGCCAACGCACGGCTGGAACGGCTGTTGCTCCAGTCCCGACACGCGCGGTTTGGCCCAAGCTCGGAAAAGGGTGATCCCGATCAGCGCAATCTCTTTGCTGAAGATATCGAGGTCGCGGAAGGTCAGTTGGCGGCCGCGGGAGAGGCCGCCGATAAAGCTCTTGGCAAGGCGCCTCGGCAGGCATCCTCTACAAACCGGAACAAAGGGCGGCTGCCGGAGCATCTGGAACGTGTCGAAGAGGTGATCGAACCCGCGAACACGTCCTGCCCATGTGGGTGCGGTGAGATGGTTCGGGTCGGGGAAGATCGCACCGAACGGCTCGATGTCGTGCCAGCCCGGTTCAGGGTACTGGTCACCGTGCGTCCCAAATACATGTGCCGGGCGTGCAAGGGCGCATCCCACGCGCAAGCCCCGGCGCCGGAATTCCTTGTGCCGCGCGGTCTTGGGACAAACCGGTTCGCCATCCATACTGTCGTGTCCAAATTCTGCGACTACCTTCCCTTTTACCGACAAGCCGAGATCTGGCGCCGGGAGGGGATCGAGATTGATCGCACCATGCTGGCCAATTGGGCGGGCCGCGTCGCATTCCCCCTCGCGCCACTCATCGACGCTTTGATCGATGATCTGAAAGCGATTGACCATCTCTTCGCAGACGAGACCACGGTTCCGGTCTTGGCCCCACGCACGGGCGAGACACGCAAGGATTATCTCTGGGCCGTGGTCCGCGATCAACGCGGCTGGGGAGGAGGCGATCCGCCAATCGTGGTGTTCCAGCATTCCAGAAGCCGGAGCGCCAAAACCGCTCAAGAGATCTTCCGTGACTTCCAGGGGCGCCAGCTGACCGTTGATGGCTACGCCGGATACGATGCGTTAAGTGATCCGAAGAAAACCAATGCTCCTTAGACAATGGCCTATTGCTGGACGCTTTGGCGACGCCGGTTCGTCGAATATAGCCGCACGACACACTCCCCGATTTGTCTGGAAATGACCAATCGCATCGCGCAGCTTTATCGGATCGAGGCTGATATCCGCGGCAAAGCGCCGGACGTTCGGCGCGCCGTCAGGCAACAGCTTTCCAAGCCCATCGTGGCTGCACTGCGTCTTTGGCTGGAAGGGCAACTTGACCTGCTCTCTTCAAGCTCGGATCTGGGCGGACACATCAGGTACGGCCTCAAACGGTGGGCGGGCCTGACCCGCTTCCTTGACGATGGTTGCATCGAGATGGATACAAATGCAGTAGAGAACGCAATCCGCCCGATCCCTCTGACAAGGAAGAATGCACTCTTTGCGGGAAACGACGACGGAGCGGTCACATGGGCACGCATGGCATCGCTGATCGGTACCTGCAAATTGAACGGCCTCAACCCGCAGGCCTATCTGGAACACGTGCTGGACAAGATATTGAACGGACATATGCAGGACGACATCAAAAGCCTGATGCCTTGGACCTTCAAGCCGAACGGGTCAAAGTACTCATGAGCAAGATTAAGGATCTCGAGCGCAGCATCGAGGTGATTGCGGGGCAGATCACAGCTCAGCAGATGATCATAGAGGGCGTCATCGTCGAAGCCCTCCGCAAGAAAGCCATCGACGAAGCGCAAATCATGGCGCTGCTGACCCAGGGTATGGCTGTCTTCGAGAATAACAAGAACATGACAAAGAGCGAGGCCTTTGGCGCGCTCGGCACCCTGACAAGCATTGCTGACACGATCAAACGCGAAGAGCCTGAAGATCGTGTTCTGAGTGCCCTGACGACGCATCTGATGAAACCCGCAGCCCTTGAGCAGTTTTGTGAAGCTTATGTGGCGGAACGGAACCGTCTGGCGGCAACGTCGGAGCACAGCAAAGCCGCCCTGAAGCGGGAGCTTCACAGTCTTCAAAAGGAACAGGCGGCGCTGATCGCCTCGATCAAGACCGGCGTCCCTGCGGAGTTTGTGAAGGCAGAGATCGATAAGAACATGGCACAGAGCCAACGTGTTGAGGCCGCGGCTCTCGCGCGCCAGCGAAGAGGCCCCCGTGAGGTTTCACCCGAAGATGGCGGATATGTATCGCGCACGCGTCACGGCACTTATCCGTTCTCTTGGGGATCGGACAGAGAAGAGCGAGAGTTGGGACAGCTTACGGTGTCTGATCGAGGAGCTTGTACTGCAACCGCGCTTGGCTGACGTTTATGCCCAGAAGATCACCAGCTTGCTCGGGCTCTTTTGGTTCTTCGTGCTGACGCGGACTACCCTAACGACCAC
>NZ_JAOARZ010000010.1:0-27162 GCF_025210255.1 Donghicola sp.
CGAAGGCATGCTGATTGGCATGGCGCGGGGCAAGTCCGCCGAAGACGCCGCCGCCGATACAGAGACCGCGACAGGGTTTCCCCTGCTTGGGGCCACCGTGATCGGGATCATGGCGTTTTCGGGCATTGGGCTATCGCCAGATGCCACCGGAGAATTTCTGTTCTCGCTTTTCGCGGTCATCGCGATTTCGCTGCTGATGAGCTGGATCCTCGCCGTAACTGTCACACCCTATCTCGGGAAGCTCCTTCTGAAGGCACCGAAAGACACCTCCAAGGATCCCTATGGCGGCTTCATCTATTCGGCCTATCGCGGTTTCCTCTGGATGGCGCTGCGCGCTCGCGTGCTCGTCGTCCTGACGATCGTCGGAATCACTGTCTGGTCGGTCATGGCCTTCGGCCAGGTCAAGCAGGCTTTTTTTCCGGCGTCGAACACCCCGATATTCTACGTCGAATTCCAGATGCCGCAAGGCACGGACATTCGAGTCTCGAATAAAGAAATGGCCCGGCTCGAGGAGATCATCTTAGGCGAGGGGATCGTGACGGACGTGACGACGCTTGTGGGGCGAGGGGCCAGCCGCTTCATGCTGACCTACAACCCTGAGCAGGCCGATGCGAGCTACGGTCAGCTGATCGTGCGTGCGACCGATGCCACACTCATCCCCGATGTTGCGGAGCGTCTCAATCGCGAACTGCCGACGCAATTCCCCAATGCTCTTATCCGCGTCGAGGAGATCGTCTTCGGTCCGCCTTCCGGGGCCGATGTCGCCGTGCGGTTCTCCGGACCCGATCCGGTGGTGCTCCGGCAGCTATCGGATGACGCGCTTGCGATCTTCGACGAGGCCGGCACGATCACAAACCCGCGCACAGACTGGCGGCAGCGCGAAATTCTCGTCGAACCCATCGTCGACGATGCTCGCATGCGGTTGGCCGGTGCGACTCGCGGATCGATTTCCGACACCGTGCAATACGGCACCTCGGGCCTGCGGGTGGGCACCCTGCGCGAAGGCGATGCCGAAGTCCCGATGTATCTGCGGCTTCCCGAGGTCGAGCGGGACGGGCTGGATCGTTTGCGCGATCTCTCCGTCTGGTCGCCGGGTGCAAATGATTACGTGCCGATGGCCAACCTCGTCTCCGGCTTTGAGCCCCGCCTCGTCGAGGCCCTTATCCACCGCCGCGACCGTGAGCGTACGATAACGGTCCTCGGCGATGCAGGCGGCGACCTGACAGCAGATGAGGCCTTTCGCAGTGTCCGCTCTGATATCGAAGCCATTCGGCTTCCCGAAGGCTACACGATGGAATGGGGTGGCGAGTTCGAAAGCGCGGGAGAAGCGCAGGCAAGTCTCGGCAAACAGCTTCCCTTGGGCTTTCTGGTAATGCTGACAATTTCGATCCTGATGTTCAACAAAGTGCGCCAGCCACTGATCCTGTGGCTCGTGGTTCCGATGTCGGTCACGGGGATGGTTCTCGGTCTGCTGTTCACTGGGCTACCGTTCACGTTCACGGCGCTTCTCGGCTTCTTGTCCCTTTCCGGGATGCTGATGAAGAATGCCATTGTGCTGGTGGAAGAAATCGATCAGCAACGCGCCGAAGGTGTCGAGGACTATCAGGCGGTGATCGATGGCTCGGTCAGCCGTTTGAGGCCCGTCGTGCTGGCTGCGGGCACAACAATTTTCGGTATGATTCCGCTCTTACCAGACGCCTTCTTCGCATCGATGGCCGTGACGATCATGGGTGGCCTCGCGTTCGCCTCGATCCTGACGCTGGTCGCGGTTCCGGTATTTTATGCACTGTTCTTCCGGATCAAGCCGCCCAAAAAAGAAAACGCTCCTTCAGGTTCCCCAGCGACAGCCTGAACGCAGATGCAGTTACAAGCGCGTCTCTGAGCGCCCTCGACCCGTCTTAAGGACGGTGTAGGCATATTCCGCCGCCTCGAGCGCGCCTTCGAGAAAACCGCCGAATGTCGGAGCCACTTCGGAGCCGCCAAACACGAGCGTTTCGTCCCACAGGCCTGAAAGAACGCTCGGCAAGCCGTAATTCGGGTGAGCATGAAGGGGCTTTCGGTCATGGTAGGTCGCTGTGTACGGATCGAAAGCCCAGTCCTTGACGTGAAGACGCTTTGGGTTTTTTGCTTCTGGGCCAAAGAGACGGACCAATTGCATTCGCACCTGCTCGTGCAGGGCTTCGGTGTCGCGCCTGATGTCGGGCGGAATACCGATGAAGCCGAAGATGGCATAGGGACCACCCGCAGCCGGGCTTGCGTCGTGACATTCAACCATCGGGCCAATCCTGCTTGTTGCATCACCGGACAGGCCATTATCGCGCCAAAAAGGACGGTCATACACAGCAATGGCTTTGGCCTGTCCTGCCATCCAAGTCGGAATACCCTCCATTGCAGTCAAAGCGCCCGAGGGCAGCGCGGGCGCATAGGAAAACTGCGCAGCAACGCGCGGTGGCAGGGCCAGAACAGCCTTTTTCGCTACAATTTCCGTTCCCGCAACCGTTTGGGCGGCGACGCCATCGCTCGTTTTACGCAGCGCATTGATTGGTGTGGCGGAGATGCGCCTGTCTACAGGAATTTTTTGCAGAAGCTTGTTGATAACGGCCGCAAGACCGCCCTGTAACCGCCATGAGCCTTGCATCGACGCAAAACCGCGTCCCCGCTGCACATGCCCACGTTCGTCTTCATACAAAAGTTCACCTTGACAAAACTGCTCAAACCGTTTGAGCCCAAGGTGCGCGACCAGCGCCGAAATACGTGGTTGCCCGGGCCAGAACCACGAGGGGCCAAGATCAAAGGTGCCCTCTTGGTACTGCTCGCTCAGAATACGTCCGCCCCATCTTTCGCGGGCTTCGACAAGCAGAAAATCCCGCCCTTCGGCAGATAGCCGCGCTGCGAGCGACAGACCTGAAAGCCCACCACCTATGATAAGTGTTTGCGTTTGCAACGATCAAATTTTCCTGTGCGACGTGGTTCGACCCGTTTTCGTCAAACTTGCGGTGCCTTGGCGTATGGTAGATGCCCTGTTTTCATCCACAGCCTTGCACCCTCAGCCCCAGCTGTGGCTGTCAAAGCGGTGCCATCGGGCAGACGCAACCAAGCGTGTTGTTTCAGGGCGTCTCCATTCACCGTTGCGGTCCCGCTGATGACCAATAACTCGGTGCCGCCTGTTGCATCCGATGTCATGGTTGCGCCGCCCTCTAAACTGGAGAACGTCACCGTCTCGCGCGTATCGCGATGTAGGATAGCGGTTGCCACACCATTTTCGGGCGCCCCAAGCTCCGCCTCCATATCCTTGTGAAACTGGGTGCGGTCATCCATGTCAAACTGCCAGAGTTTGACGAAAATCGTGCAGCCCGCTTCCGATCCCGGCTTATGAGACGTCGTTGGAGGATTTCGCACATAGGTGCCTGCCGGATAGTCACCATGTTCATCCTGAAAGACGCCATCAAGCACGATGAATTCCTCACCACCGCCGTGGGTGTGCGCGGAAAACTGGCTGCCGGGCGCATAGCGCACGATTGTTGTGGCCCTGGCAACCTCGTCCCCGATCCGGTCGAGCATCCTTCTGTCCACACCTTTCATGGGCGAGGCTTGCCATTCAAGGCCATCGGTGTCCACAACGACCTTCTGCGAAAAATCGGCGTTCAGTTCCATCTGTTTCAGTCCTTTCCACACCCCTCAAGGGGTGGTATGTCGTTCAGGTTTTGTCTCGGGCACGATCGGGTGAGAATTTCGATAAAAGGTGAAAGCTCTACGCCCATGCTCTCAGTCTGGCAGGCCGTCTTGCACGTTGGGAGGCGCTTGAGGCAAGTTGAGTCGACTCGGCTTGGCTTTTTCTACCGCCGATCGGATGCGTGAAATCAGAGCAATCGCTTGCTTGGCATCATTGTCCGAGATGCCGAGATCTGCAAAATTCTCCGCCACAACCTCATCGGCTGCTTTCAGGACTTGAATGCCATAATCCGTCAGGCGCAAAACAATACGGCGTTCGTCTTCAGCGTCGCGCACCCGTTCAATCACGCCATAGGCCGCCATTTTTTTGGCAAGAGGCGAGATCGTGTTCGGCTCAACGCCGACATGCTGCGATAGCTCGGACAGGGACATTTGCGATTTCGTGGCCAGCGCCTTCAGAACAATGTACTTCGCATAGGTCAGACCGCTTTCTGCGAACGCCGCCTGATAATAACGGCCAAACGCATGGTGCAGAGTGTACACTTGAAAGCAGGCCAGATCATTGAGGTTGGATTTCTTTCCCATGCCCGCTAGGTAGCTTCATTGGTTACAATTGCAAAGCCGCGAGGCTCCACTTGCGACCATAAACCTCGGGTACGATTTATTCTAGCACGAAAGGACCCACTGTGACCCATATCAACCGACGCAACCTGCTCAAAGGTGCTGCCACATTGCCTGCAACCGCCGCTCTCGCAGGGGTAGCAAGCCCGGCACTGGCCGCTGGGCATAGCGCAACAGAAGGGGCGGCGCTCTATTCTGCACCGCTCGGGCAATACCGCATCACCGCCCTGCTCGACGGGGTCGCACCTTTGGGGCGCGGCTTCTTCTTCGGAGGCGACGAAATAGACACTGTCATGGAGCAGGTTGGCATCGGACCAGACGCCTTGCCCGCGCCTGTTTCGGCTTTCCTTCTGCAGTCAGACGACCGCACGATCCTGATTGATGCCGGTATGGGCGAGCAAGAATTGCTCGGGCCCGGTTTTGGCGGGGTGACCCCTGGCCTTGCCGCAGCTGGCGTCGCGCCCGAAGACATTGATCTCGTTATCCTGACGCACGCGCACCCCGACCACCTTGGCGGCTTGATCCGTGGAGATGAAGCTGTGTTCAAGAACGCCGAACTGGCGATTGGCGAAGTCGAGGCCGGTTTCTGGACCGACGAGGCGATGATGGCGCAAGCCCCCGCAGAGGCGAAAGGCCTTTTCCAACTGGCCCAGACTGTGTTGAATGCCTATGGCACAAACGTGACCCGCATTGCTGACGGTAGTGAAGCGGCTCCAGGTTTGTCGATGATACTGTCGCCGGGCCATACGCCCGGTCATTCCATTGTGCGGATTGACGGTGGCGATCGCCAGTTGCTGATGATTGCCGATACGCTGCACTCGGCAGACGTGCATACAGCGCTGCCAGATATCGGGTTTGGTTTCGACTCTGATCCCGCGCAAGCAGCGGTCTCGCGCCGCCGTATCTTTGACATGGTGTCGGCCGACAAGATGCTCGTCGCAGGGAGTCACATCCACTTCCCCGGTTTTGGCCGTATACTGCGGGACGGCGACGCGTATCGCTATGTCCCAGCGACCTGGATGTAACAGTGCACAATTCAAGAGAGCGTCGAAAGGCGCTCTCTTATCTGGGTCTGGGGCTAAGCGATATGATTTGCAAAGCACAGACTATTTAGGTCATTTACTTCGTGTACGAATTATTCGGTTGCTAGATAAGTTTAACAGTCTATCTTGCAGTTCACGGAAGCGATGATCAATTTTTGGGGGATACATGAACACGATTTTTGTACGCGTTCGACAAATTCCGAACGATGACTTGTGGTGCGAATGGTTGTTTTCGCTCGGGTTGGAGAGTGTTACCGGCACGCGTGCAACCCAGCACCGGGTCGCGTGATGAAGAAAGCCCAAAGCCATGACCCGTACGACATGCTTGGCTTGGATAGACAGTTGTGCTTTCCCCTTTATGCCGCATCAAACCTTTTGGGGCGTGTGTATCGACCGCTTCTTGAGCCTTTGGGTCTGACCTATTCGCAGTATTTGGTCATGTTGATCCTGTGGGAGGAGGGGCCCATTCATGTAGGAGCCCTTGCTCAACGCCTGCATATTGATAGCGCTACGATGACGCCGATCCTGAAGCGCATGCAAGATCAAGGATTGCTGACGCGAAACCGCGACCGTTCCGACCAACGCCACGTCATCGTGCGGCTGACATCTCGGGGCCAGTCTCTGAAAGACCAAGCGAAAGAAATTCCACAAGCCTTGTCAGACCAGATTGGCGACCGCCTTGGTCATGATGTGGTCGAGGGCCTCCGTACCAGTGTTCGCAAACTTGTGGCTCTGCTGTCCGAGGATCTCAACACGCCTATTGGCGTTGCTTTACCAATACCAACCCCTCTCAAATAAAACTATCGAGGATACCATGACAGAAACAACTCTCTACGGTTTTGACGGTTCAACATATGTGCGCACCGTCCGCTGTGTATTGGCAAACAAGGGCGTGCCCTACGATCAGGTGCCCGTGAACGTCTTGCAAGGCGAGCCGCGTCAGGCCGAACACCTTGAGCGCCACCCCTTTGGCAAAGTGCCGGTATTGGACATTGACGGAATGCGTTTGCGCGAAACAGATGCCATTGTGCGCTATCTTGAAGCGCGCGACCCTGAGCCACCGATGCTTCCCACTGATGCAAGAGCACGTGCAAAATCTGATGAAAACGTGGCACTTTATCACAATTACGGTGGCAGTGCGATTACGGGGTTTGTGGCCTATCACTTGTTCCCTGATATGGTCGGTGGGAAGAACGAGGAACTGCGCCACTCCGGCCTCGAAAACGGCACGAAGTTTGCCAAACTGGCGATGGAAAACAAAGGCGACGCGCCATTCCTTGCAGGCGACGCACCTGGCTATGCCGACTATCTTCTGGGGCCCATCGTATTTTATGCGACACTGACAGATGATGGCGCCGCGCTTCTGGCCGTTGATGGCATGCAAGACTGGTGGGACAGGTTGAGCGCGGATGACGTCTTTGCCTCCACTGCTCCAAACCTTAGCTGAGGAAAAGGAGAATCAAGCGATGATCAAACTTAATTTGAACGGTGAGCCGCGCGAGATAGCGGCAAGTGCTGATACACCTTTGTTGTGGGCTTTGCGCGATGAACTGGGCTTGACCGGCACCAAATTCGGCTGCGGTGTTGCGTCATGCGGCGCATGTACAGTGAACGTGGATGGGGCGCTTGTGCGCTCTTGCCAGACCTTCGTGGGCGACATTGACGGTGCTACCGTGACGACGATCGAGGGTGCGCAAGATGCGACCACCGAGGCTGTCCGTGCGGCGTGGGTCGAGCTTGAAGTGCCCCAGTGCGGCTATTGCCAATCAGGTCAAATCTTGTCGGCGGCGGCGTTGTTGCGGGACACGCCCGAACCAACCGACGAAGACATCGACGCGGCGATGGATGGAAACCTTTGCCGGTGTGCCACCTACGCACGGATACGCAAAGCGATCCATCGCGCGTCCGAAATTGTGGAGGGTTAACATGATGAACAGGATTATCTCACAGGCCGTGTCCACTAGGGGTACGACGCGCCGGGGCTTTCTCAAAATGAGCGCAGGCGCGGCGGGTGGTCTCATTCTGGGTGGTGCGCTTTTGCCGACCGCAGCAACAGCACAGGCTGGCCCAGACAGTCTGGCCACACCTTTTGTCCACATTCGTCCTGACAACACTGTTGTCGTAATTGTCAAACACCTCGATAAGGGGCAGGGGACCGCTACAGGTTTGGCTACGTTGATTGCAGACGAACTTGATGCGGATGCAGCACAGGTCACAACACAATTTGCGCCCGCCAATACCGGTCTTTATGCTAATACCCTTTTGGGTGTGCAGGGCACTGGTGGGTCAACCGCGATGCCCAACTCCTGGCAGCAATACCGTGAAGCCGGTGCAACGGCACGAGCAATGCTTGTCGCGGCGGCAGCCAAGACCTGGGGCGTTGATCCTGCCAGCATTACCGTATCAAACGGTGAGATCACTGACGGCGCGAACAAAGCCACGCTGGGCGATATGGCCGCCACTGCGGCGAAGCAGAGCGTGCCGGACAGCGTGACACTGAAATCGCCCGATCAATGGGTCTATATCGGCAAATCCTTTCCGCGAGTGGATGTGGCGCGCAAGACCCAAGGATCCACTGGCATGTTCGGGATGGACGTGTCGATGGACGGGCTGATGTACGCTGTCAGCCTGCGCAGCCCACGTTTTGGTGGCACGTTGGCCGGACTGGATGACGCTGAGGCGCGGGCAATGCCCGGCGTGATCGACGTGATCCGCCTGCCGGATCGGGCGGCGGTGATCGCCGAGTCAACCTGGCAGGCAATACAGGCGCGCGACGCTCTTTCCGCTGAATGGGATTTCTCACAGGCCGAAAACCGTGGCACGGAAGAACTGCGTGCAGAATACACAGCATTGCTTGATCAAGATGGCATCGTCTTCGAAAACGTCGCAGTCTCACAGGCCGAAGAGGTGAAAGTGATCGAAGCCGATTACTTCTTCCCCTATCTCGCGCATACGTCGATGGAGCCGATCGATGTGACCGTTCTGTTCGACGGCGCTGAGGCGACATTCTGGACCGGATCGCAGATACAGACCCTGGACCAGAACATCGGGGCTCAGGTGCTTGGCATTGATCCGGGTTCGGTCAAAATCGAGACCCTTTGGGGCGGCGGTTCTTTTGGGCGTCGTGCGATCTACGACAGTCACTATGTGGCTGAGGCGGCGATGATTGCGCAAGCTTGGCTTCAAACGCACGGGCAAGCGCGCCCGATCAAGCTGGTCTGGACCCGCGAGGACGATGTGCGCGGCGGATATTACCGCCCGATGCACATGCACCGTGTGCGTGCTGGCCTTGATGCAGACGGTAATATCACGTCGTTGAAACAGCGCGTGGTGGGGCAGGGTATCGCTATCGGAACTGCGTTCGAACAGTTTATGGTGAGCGGCGGCGTTGATGCGTCTTCTGTTGAAGGCCTTGGTCAACACTCGGCATACACCATACCGGGTTGGTCGGTTGATGTTCATCATCCGCGCGTTGGTGTTCCCGTGCTCTGGTGGCGCTCGGTCGGACATACCCACACTGCCTACGTGGTCGAGACGATCATGGATGAGTTGGCGGAGGCGGCGGATGTGGATCCGGTGGAATTCCGCCTGCGCTACGTCAGCGATCCGCGGGCGCGTGGCGTGCTCGAACTGGCAGCGGCCAAGGCCGGTGCGATACCGGACGGACTGACGCGAGGCATCGCTGTACACAAAAGCTTTGGTTCCTATGTCGCCGAGATTGCGGATGTTCGCATTCGCGAGAACGGCACAGTTAAAGTCGAACATGTGACCTGTGGTGTCGATTGCGGTGTACCCATCAATCCTTCGAACATCGAGGCGCAGATCGAAGGGGGGCTGGGTTACGGCCTTTCGGCGATCCTGCGCGAGGAGATCACGATTACGAAGGGGGAGGTAAACCAGTCGAATTTCTATGACTATCTACCTCTTCGGATTGCCGACATGCCAACGGTCGACGTTCACATTGTTCAATCAACCGAGGCGCCGACCGGAATCGGTGAACCCGGCACGCCGCCAATCGGTCCCGCCGTCGCAAATGCTGTCCGCCGGGCTACTGGTCAGAAAGTTCGAGATTTGCCGTTTTCGAACCACGGGCTCGCCTAACCAAAGTCAGTACCGTTGGCGCGCGCTACCCTGTGGTGTCTGACGTCAGCGCGAATGGAGCAGTTGATAAGAGAGGGTTTCTGTCTCATCTCCACTCCTTGGTGGTTACGATGTGCCAGGAATCCTCCGTTGCTCAAACCCTTAAATCTGTCCGATCATTGCTGACGTCTGACACCTGATTCATGCAATCGCCAAGTCGGCGGCCGGCGCGAGCGGAGCCTCGGCTATCCACATCAACATTGTCGGGCTCAACCCGGTGGTGAAGTTTGGGACCGATAAACAGCGCGCGTGTATGCTTGGCCCTCTGATCGCAGTCGATGAAAAGGCCTGTTTCGCCGTAACCAAACCGACGGCCGGGTTAGACACCACAAAGCTGAAGACCATGGCGGTGTGGCAGGGGGACAGATATGTCGTGCACGGACAAGAAGTGTCATGGTCACGTAATTCGTGAGACTCGCGAATGATTTTCTCGTTTGATGGGGAGTGGGCAAAACTTGGGGGTGTCTGTGTATGCTGGTAGTTCATTGAGAGGGGAACTGCGATGGACGTGCGAATTACTATTGAGACAACCTTTGAGAACGGAATTACAAAGAGGCATCATCTCGGCCGTTTGTCGCGCCCGTCTCGACGCTCGCAGCCTGAGGGGTTCGGGTTGTTGCTCGAAGATGCGAAGACCATCCTCGGGCGATTGCAGAAAGCGATCCTGCTCGACCAGATCGAGGAGATTTCCCAAGTCAGCAGGATCTGTCCCGACTGCGAGGAGGTCCGGGCCGTACATGATTATCGGTCTCGGGTGCTCGACACGCTCTTCGGCAGGTTCGAGGTCAAGGTGCCGCGCATTCGCCGCTGTGCCTGCAATGCAAAATCCGATGTTGTGTTGGGCGGACCGCTTTCGCCTCTCGCGCACTTTTTTCCGGATCGATCGACCCCGGAACTGCTACGCCTTCAAGCCGAACTTGGGGCGCGTCATTCCTTCCGGGAAGCGGCGCGTATCCTGGAAACCTTTTTGCCTTGCGCGAAGCAGGTGCACACATCGGTGCGCAATCGACTGGGTAGAGTTGCCCGGGAGATCTGCGACAGCGAGCAGAACGAGCCGCTTGTTCCTCCATCCGCCGAAGCGGCGCCTGCGCTGACGGTTTTCCTGGACGGTGCGCATATCCGATGCAGGCCGAAATACCAGAAGCGACACCTCGATGTTGTGGTAGGCAAGATCGAAAGCCACGATAGGTGCCGTCGCTTCGGCTTGGTGCAACAGGCGGTCCTGTCACCTGCTCGTCAGCTTCGCCAGGACTAGAGGGCTCTCGGGTGGGATCAGGAACAAGCCGTCACGGTAATTTCGGACGGGGAACCAGCCCTGCCAAACCTCGTCCGCAATGCCGTCGGTGGGAAGGTCCGCCACATACTCGACTGGTGGCATATCTCGATGCGCATTCAGCATGTCGAGAACGCCGTAAAGGGCCTGCTGCAAAGCAGGAGTTTCTCCGGCATTCCAGTGCTGTTCAAACGTCCGGCCGAAACGCTGCGATGGTACCTTTGGCATGGAAAAGTTCTTACGGCCACGACCAGTCTGCAATGGTTGATGGTCGATTGCGCGCGGCTGGTTACAGAAGACCGCGTGGAAACTGAAGCGGCTCGGCGAGTGCAAGCTCGGTGCCGAGACCTCTATTCCTACCTTGCGAACAACATGGACAGCCTGACCGACTATGGTCGGCGGTACCGCACGGGTCTTCCGATTTCTTCATCCCGGGCTGAGGGCTGCGTGGACGACATCGGCAACACCCGCATGGGAAAGCGACGCCGCATGAGATGGTCACCCAAGGGAGCCCACCGCGTGGCTGTTGTCCGCGCCGCCGTTCTCGACGGTCGGCTTACCGGTGCATACCGCAGGGCTGCAGCCTGACCCCCAAGTTTTGCCCACTCCCCTGCGGCTGGCAGCACGCTAGGCGCACTCCCACTCCATGGTCTAGGCCTTCAAGGCATGGACCGAGGCCCAACTGCTACGCATTCCCGGCAAGGGCGATCTCGCGAAGGCCTTCCGCTATGGTCGCAGCTGCTGGCCGTCATTCGAGCTCTTCCTTGGAGATGCCCGCGTCGGCATCGACGACAACACCGCCGAGCGCGTCATGCGCCCGATCAGCATCGGGCGAAAAAACTGGCTTTTTGCAGGCTCCGACAGCGGTGGCGAAACGCTGTCCCGGGCGATGTCCCTTGTCGAGACAGCCAAGATGAACGGCCACGATCCGCAAGCCTGGCTGGCCGAAATCCTCGACCGCATCCACAATCACATGACCAACCCGCTCAACGAACTGCTTTCATGGAACTGGACGCCGATGAACTGATCCGCGGTAACAACCGGGCGGTTACGTTTTTGGGGAAGTGATTACCTTTGAATCTTGAGGTCCGACTTCGCCTTTGCTAGGAATCGAACAACCATTAGAAAATTAGCAAAGTCGAAAGTGCAGATGTCTGGACCCCTTGATCAACTGAAGATTATAGAACTTGGTCACGTAATTGCCGGACCACTTGCGGCAGCTTTACTCTCGGATTTTGGTGCAGATGTCATCAAGATCGAAGCCCCCAACCGGACGGATATGATGCGCGACCTTGGACCCAAGGCAGAGGATGGGGTGGGCGTCTGGTGGAAGACTTTGGGCCGTAACAAGAAAACACTAGGCCTGGACTGGAAGTCCGACGAGGGCCGGGACATCCTGCGAAAGTTGGTCGAAGATGCCGACGTGCTGATCGAAAATTTCCGACCGGGTGTGCTGGAACGTGCCGGTGTTGGGCCAGACGTCTTGCACGATTGGAACCCGGACTTGGTTGTCTTGCGGGTTTCAGGTTACGGACAGGACGGTCCGATGCGCGACGTGCCAGCGTTTGGGCGTGCTGCAGAGGCCATGAGTGGATTAGCGCATCTGACCGGTTTTCCCGACGGGCCGCCGATGCACCCCGGCTTTCCGGCGGCCGACAGCACGACAGGGCTGATGGGCGCTTTGGGAATCATGATCGCGCTATTTGCTCGCGAAAAGGGCATTGCACGCGGTCAGGTCGTCGATCTTGCGGTGTTCGAGGCGTTGCTTCGGTTGATGGACTATCCCGTTCCCGCATTGACTGGCGCTAACCTCTCGCCGCGACGCAATGGGCTGCGCCAGCCGATGGACTTTGCTCCGGGGGGGATGTTCCGAACGTCCGATGGGGTGTGGCTGACCGTTTCGGCAGGTAGCGCGGAAACCGCGCAGCGCCTGTTGCGGGCGGTCGGAGGCGATGCCCTCGCCGATGACCCGCGGTTCGCGACATTGGGCGAGATGTCGCGGCACATGACGGTGGTCTTTGACGCGATCAATGATTTCGTCACGCAGCACACGGCTAAGGAAGTGGAAGCGGTATTCGCCCGCCATGATGCGGTTGCCTCGCGTGTGTTGAGCGTCGAAGAGATCATGACGAACGAGCAGATACGCCATCGTGGGGACATCGTGTCGGTCGACGGCAAACAGACCAAGGTCATCGGCCCGATCCCGCATCTAAGCGCCACACCTGGCGAAGTTCGCTGGCTGGGACGACCGCTTGGCGCGGACAGCCGAAGTATTCTGCGTGATCTTGGCTTTGACGATGATCGGATCATTGCCCTTTGTGAGGCAGGGCTCGTTAGTCTGGAAGAGAAGGGGACACCGTGACATTTCGAATGACGGACGATCAGAAGGAAATTCGCGACCAAATTCTGCGGATTTGTGCAAGGTTCGACGGCGACTACTGGCTGGACCGGGATCGTAACGGTGGTTTTCCCCATGATCTGCACAGGGCAATGGCCGATGGCGGCTGGCTGGGTATCGCCATGCCAGAAGCGGTCGGCGGCGCGGGCCTGGGGATCACCGAAGCGACCATCATGATGCAGGCAATTGCCGAGTCGGGGGCTGGCGCAAGCGGCGCCTCGGCCATCCACATGAACATTTTCGGGCTCAACCCGGTGGTGAAGTTCGGGACCGATGAGCAGCGCGCGCGCATGCTTGGCCCGCTGATCGCAGGCGACGAAAAGGCCTGTTTCGCCGTGACCGAACCGACGACCGGGTTGGACACCACAAAGCTGAAGACCATGGCGGTGCGGCGGGGGGACAGATATGTCGTGCGCGGACAAAAAGTTTGGATTTCTACCGCGCAGGTGGCAGACAAGATGTTGCTTCTGGCCAGAACAACGCGGCTTGAGGATGTGAGCAGCCCGACCGAAGGGCTGAGCCTGTTCTATACAGATCTCGACCGAAATTTCGTTGACGTGCGAGAGATCGAAAAGATGGGTCGAAAGGCTGTCGATTCGAACGAAGTCTTCATCGATGGGTTGCCGATACCGGCTGAGGACCTGATCGGGGAGGAGGGCAAAGGCTTTAGACAAATTTTGCACGGGTTGAATCCCGAACGCATCCTGGTGGCCGGTGAATGCATCGGTATTGCGCGCAACGCGCTGGCGCGCGCGGCGCATTATGCAAACGAACGTGTGATTTTTGACCGCCCGATCGGCCAAAATCAGGGTGTTCAGCATCCGCTGGCCCGGGCATGGGCGCGGGTGGAATCTGCCAATCTCATGGTGATGCACGCCGCCGCCCTTTACGATGCGGGAGAGCCCTGCGGCGTCGAGGCGAACGCCGCCAAACTTTTGGCCGCCGACGCCGCGGTTGAGGCGACCGAAGCCGCACAAATTACATTTGGCGGATTCGGATACGCCAAGGAATATCACGTGGAGCGACTGGTACGGGAAGCTCTGCTGTTCCGCATCGTACCGGTGACACCGCAGATGCTTTTGTCGTTCATAGCAGAAAAAGCCCTTGGGCTTCCAAAGTCTTACTGATCAGAGATAACAGGCGGGGCTGGTGGGCAAAGGTGTCTTGACCGATTTTCTAACACACGTTAGATTAATGGCAGATACCCCTAGTGGGGAATGGGAGGAGGCGTCATGAATAAGACGCAGTTCGGGTCTTCGATGGAGGACCTGTCGGACCGTGCAACCGTTTACGCGAGCGATTTATTCAGCGGTAAAACCGTTGTGGTGACCGGCGCTGGAGGCGGATTGGGGCTGGCAATTGCGACTCTGTTCGCGAGGCTTGGCGCCAATCTGGCGATCAATGGACGCAACGAGGAAAAGCTGGCCTCGGCCAAGGAGTTCCTTGAAGGCCTGGGCGCCAAGGTCTTGGCGATGCCCATGACCATCCGTGACCCCGAACAGGTCGAGGATTTTGTCGCCAAGACGAACCAGGAGTTCGGGGCGATTGACGTATTGGTGAACAATGCTGGGGGTCAGTTTCCGCAAGCAGCGTTGGAGTTTAGTCCAAAGGGCTGGAATGCGGTCATAGACACCAACCTCAACGGCACCTGGTGGATGATGCAATCCACGGCGCGCCACTGGGTTGCCAACAAGCAATCGGGCTCCATCGTCAACATCGTGGCCGATATCTGGCGCGGCATGCCCGGCATCGCGCACACCTGTGCGGCCCGGGCAGGGGTAGTTTACCTGTCCAAGTCGGTTGCGGTGGAGTGGGCCCCGCACGGTATCCGAGTGAACTGCGTGGCGCCGGGTTGCTGCGAAAGCAACGGTTTCGGGAACTACCCTCCGGAGGGTTCTGCGACCTTTCAGGACTCCAACCCGATGCGGCACGCCGGGGACGAATGGGATGTCGCTGAAGGGGTTGTCTATATGGCGGCGAATTCAGGGAAATTCGTAACCGGTGAAGTTCTGAACATCGACGGTGGGCAGCAATTGTGGGGGGATCCATGGCCAACGGGGCGGCCGGACTACTTCCGGATTACCTGATGTTGGCCGTGAACCTTAGGGGGACAATGATATCTAGATGACGACAAGGGTTAAAACAGCAATCGGAGCCGATGATGGGGCGATACTGGAGTGCAGCGGGGTCGAACGACGGTTCGGCGGCATCGTCGCTGTCACCGGTGTTGACCTCGTTATTCGACAAGGGGAAATCTTTGGACTTGTCGGTCCGAATGGCAGCGGCAAGACAACGCTAACAAACGCAATTACCGGATTTTACCCGCCAAACGAGGGCAGGGTCCGGCTGGCAGGAAACGACATTACGGGTACGGCGCCTCACAAGGTTGCCAAGCTCGGCGTTGCCAGAACGTTCCAAAATCTTGCCCTGTTCAACGGGATGAGCGTTCTGGACAACATCCTGCTCGGGCGGCACATCCACATGAGCCCAGGCGTTTTGCGTACGGCGCTATATTGGTGGGCAGCACAGCGTGAAGAAATCGAGAACCGTAAAATCGTCGAGGAGGTGATCGAGTTTCTACAGCTCGAGAGCATTCGGCATGAGTTGGTCGATGGTCTTCCGATCGGGTTGAAAAAGCGGGTCGAGCTGGCGCGGGCATTGGTGGCCGAGCCACAGATGCTGATTCTCGATGAACCGATGGCCGGCATGAACCAGGAAGAGAAAGGGTATATGTCCCGTTTCATTCTGGATGCCCGTGCCGAACGCGGCGTCAGCGTTCTGCTGATCGAACACCATATGGATGTCATCACCGGCATTTGTGATCGGATGCTGGCACTGAATTACGGTGAAATGATCGCCAGTGGCATCCCCAAGGAGGTTGTGAAGGACCCGCGGGTCATCGAGGCATATATCGGAGGGTCGCATGACTGATTTGACGAAGAACCGGTCTTCAGGCGGCGAAACGATTGGTGCACTTCTGGCGAAGAACGCGTCGCTCCACGGAAAGGATATCGCCCGTCGCGAAAAAGAGCGTGGGATATGGAAAGAAACCACCTGGGCGGAATACGCCCAAGAGGTGGTGGCCTGTGCGGCTGGGCTTGAAAAAATCGGCGTGAAGCCTGGCAAAGCAGTGCTTGTTCTGGGCGATAACCGTGCGCGGCTCTATGGCGGCATGCTGGCTGTTTCGTTGCTTGGTGCCTACGCCATGCCCGCTTATCCGGGCGCAACTCTTGAGGAATTAAGGCACTTTCTTGGCGAAGTCGAGATCGTCGCGGCCATTGCGGAAGATCAGGAACAGGTTGACAAGATCCTGGAACTGAAGGACGCGGGCGCCGAGGGCATCGACCACATCATTTATGATGAAGCGCGCGGTCTTGGCTTCTACGAGGTTGAAGGGTTGTTGTCCTGGGATCACCTGATCGAAGTTGGTCAGCACGATCTGAACGAAACCCCGGGCCTGCGTGAGGAACTGCTTAGTCGTGCGAAGCCGGAAGATCCGGCCATTTTTCTGCACTCCTCCGGAACGACGGGCGCGCCGAAGGGCATCGTACTGAGTCAGAAGAACGTTCTTGCTGCTGCTCGGAATGGACATGCGGCGGGTGCCTTCGACGAAAATGAGGAGATCCTCGCGTACTTGCCGATGGCCTGGGTGGGAGACTACGCCATAACCGTTGCCGCGGCACTCCTTTGGCGTTTCACCGTGAATGTGCCTGAGCGCCAGGAAACGGTCGTGCGCGACATGCGCGAGATCGCTCCGACCTTCTATCTGGCGGCTCCGAGAAGCTGGGACCAGATGCTGACGACAATCCAGGTGGGTATCGAAAATTCGACCCCTTTAAAGAAACGGCTGTACCATTTTTTCATGGATCGGGCCATCGCGGCGGAAACGCGCAAGCTGAATGGCAAAAGCGGCGGTGTTCTTGAGCCTTTGGGCCGACTTTTGGGCGAGGCAATCATTTTCGGTCCGATCAAGGACCAGTTCGGAATGAGCCGACTCAAGAACGCGTTCACCGGCGGTGAAGCAATCGGCGAAGACACCTTTGTTTTCTACCGAGCCTTGGGAATCAAATTGCGCCAACTCTACGGCCAAACCGAAAACAGCGCGATCAATGCAATTCAGTCTCCGGGTGAAGTGCGCCTTCATACGGTTGGCAAACCCGCGCCCGGCGTCGAGGTGACCATCGCCGAGGACGGGGAGATCTTGGTACGCTCGGACAGCGTATTCGAAGGGTACTTCAACAAACCCGAAGCGACCGCCGAAGCCCTTGAGGGCGGGTGGCTGCATACAGGTGATGCCGGGTATTTGGAGGAAGATGGACACCTGGTTGTTCTGGGGCGCGTCTCCGAGGTCATGCATACGGCCGGAGGCGAGCGTTATGTGCCAAACTATATCGAGAACCGGTTGAAATTCAGCCCGTATATCAAGGATGCTGCCGTAATCGGCGCCGGGCTTGACGAATTGACGGCCATGGTCTGCGTGGATTTCGAGGCCGTGGGGCACTGGGCAGAGGTCAACGGCGTGCCCTATGTGTCTTATGCCGATCTTTCTCAGCGTGAAGAGGTCGCGACGTTGCTTCGCGAGGCCTTCCAACGGGTCAACAAGGCCGTCACCGAACCGTTACGCCTGCAACGCTTTGTCAGTCTGCCGAAAGAATTCGACCCGGACGATGGTGAAATCACGCGAACCCGAAAACTGCGGCGGAAAGTCGTTCAAGAACGCTATGCCGACGTGATCGCAGCGCTCTACGACGGTTCAAAAGAGGTCCATGTAAGCGCGCAGGTGACTTACGAGACCGGAGAAGTAGGGAAGGTCGAAAGAAGCCTTCCTATCAGGGAGGTATAAATGGACTGGGTCTTTCTATCAGAGCTTGCGATCAACGGAGCCTTGACGGGTCTGCTGTACTCGCTATTCGCCATCGGCCTTGTGCTGATTTACAAGGCATCTTCGGTGCCCAATCTGGCGCAGGGCGGGTTGACCATGGTAGGGGCCTATGTGGTCCTGGCGCTGGCACGCGACGTGGGTTTACCCTTGTGGCTGGCCATCCCTCTGGCTGCGGTTGTCATGTTCGGCCTTGGGTTCGGCATTGAGCGTGTTGCTCTGCGCCGTCTCGCAGGTCGGCCGGTTGTCATGATCTTGATGCTGACACTCGGCCTCGACATTTTCCTGCGGGGTACAACGCTTGCGATTTGGGGCGGGACGTCACGTTCGATGGAATTGGGCGTCAGCTATGATCCACTGTTTTTGGACGATATCTTCATCAGCCGCATCCATCTGGTTGGTGCCGGTGTTGCGCTCGCCTTGTTTGTCGCATTCATGCTGTTTTTCCGAACCCGGACCGGGATCAAGTTGCGGGCGATCGCGGATGATTACATGGCTTCGTGGTCGGTAGGTATCTCGGTTGAACGCGGAGTTGGCCTGTCCTGGGCGCTGGCATCCGTTGTTGCCGTCGCTGCGGGCGTTATCTGGGGCGAGATTCAGGGTGTCGATCAGGCGCTGTCGCTGTTGCTTCTCAAAGGTCTGACAGTTGCCGTTCTCGGTGGTCTCGACAGTATCCTTGGCGCCGTGATCGCAGGCATCATCCTGGGCGTCGTCGAAAACGTTGGCGCTGATTTCCTCGATCCGCTTGTCGGAGGCGGAAGCCGTGAGCTTATCGTCGCTGCCGTGCTCATTCTTACCGTCATGATCCGTCCGCACGGGCTGTTCGGTCGTCACGACATCGAAAGGGTGTAAGGCATGTTTTACAGACTTTCTGGCGTCCATCACGCCAACTACGTTTCGGACAGCCGAATCTTCAAGGTGCCTGCTGACCGGAATCTGACAGCATTCATCTTCTTGATTGGCCTTGCCGCGCCATTCATCATCCCGTCGCTTTATCTGAACAGCTACATGCTTCCTTGGCTGATCTGGACGGCCGCCGCGCTTGGATTGAATCTGGTGACAGGTTGGGCAGGCCAACTTCACTTGGGTTATGCTGCAGTCATGGCCGTTGGAGCGTATTCGTCGATCCATGCCGCGCGTTTCGGGGTGCCGTGGGAATTCGCCCTTATCATCGGCGGATTGACGTCATCCGTGATCGGCAGCCTGTTCGCTTTTGCCGCTTTGCGGGTCAAGGGCCTCTATCTCGCTCTCACTACTCTCGCTATGCAATTCGTGATGGACTGGGTTCTGACCCACTCTCCGGCGATCTCGGGGGGCTCACACGCGTCGCTCCAGTCACCGACATTGGCGCTGCTCGGGCAAGAGATTACCACTGATACTGGCTTCTACTATGTCGCCTTCGGCTGGTGTGTGTTGGTGACGATCTTCATGCTTAATCTCAAGCGGACTGGACTCGGTCGCGCCTTGGTCGCTGTCCGGGAAAAAGACTTTGCGGCCGCGATCCTGGGTGTGAACAGTTTCTACTACAAAATCCTCGCATTCGCGACTTCTTCGTTCATCGCAGGCGTCAGCGGTGCGTTGCTTGTTGCCACCTTTTTCTTTCTCGCCGCACCCGAGCAATTCTCGGTTGCCGTTTCGATCCAGGTTCTTGCGATGGTGATTGTTGGCGGCCTTGGCAGCATTATCGGTTCCTATTTCGGTGTTGCCCTGATCCTTCTTGTTCCGGGTATCGTGAACGGTCTCGTCGTCACGTTGAGTGACGGGCTTGGCATGCAGATCGATGTTGAAACACTCGCTCACATCCCGAACGCAGTCTATGGCGCACTGATCGTCATTATCCTTCTGATCGAACCACTCGGTTTGGGAAAACTCTACGGCAACATCAGAGACTATCTGATGGTCTGGCCCTTCGATCAGTTCAAGAAATAGGGGAATGCCGATGCAAGAAAAAGTTGAAGCCCAGAACATTCTATCCATGAACAGCGTCGAAGTACTGTACGACAATGTAATACTGGCGATCAAAGGTGTTTCGGTCCAAGTCCCAAAGGGCGAGATGATCGCACTCTTGGGATCGAACGGAGCGGGAAAAAGCACCACGTTGAAAGCGATCAGCGGTCTTTTGAAGGCTGAGCGCGGACGCATCAGCCGAGGTGAGATAACGTTCCAGGGAGTGGACATTACCGAAGCGCTCGCGCAAGAACGCGTCGAGATGGGCATCTGTCATGTCATCGAAGGGCGGCGGGTCTTCGAACATCTGACCCCCGACGAGAACCTGACCGCCGCCGCGCCGCGCGGAATGTCCCGATCAACGCTGAATGCGGAAAAGGACAAGATCTACGGATATTTTCCGCGGCTTGCCGAACGCAAAAGTTCGCAAGCAGGCTATTTGTCGGGTGGTGAGCAACAGATGCTTGCCATTGGGCGGGCCCTCGTGACCCAGCCGAAGCTGTTGATGCTTGATGAACCAAGTCTCGGGCTTGCTCCGTTCCTGGTCGAGGAGATCTTCGGCATCTTGCAAAAGATCAATAAGGATGAGGGCCTGTCCGTCCTGCTGGTGGAACAGAACGCCCTGGCGGCTCTGGAAATCGTTTCGCAAGGGTACCTTATCGAGAACGGCCGCGTTGTTATGCACGGCACCGCCGAGGCGCTCAAATCTAACTCCGACATTCAGGAGTTCTATCTAGGCGGCGGAGAGACCGACTTTCACAACGTCAAGCACTACAGCCGACGCAAACGTTGGTTGAGTTGAGGTACTAATCAGAAGTTGTTCAGGGAGGAACAAATGAAGAAATTTACCAAAGCGTTGGCTGTACTATCCATGTTCGGAGGAGCAGTGTTCAGCACCCAGGCGCTGGCCGAGCCATTCAAGATCGGCATCTGCTACGACCTCAGCAAAGCCTATACCTTTGCCACGCCGCAGGTTTCGCAGGCCGCGATGGACCTTGCCAAGCTCATCAACATGAAGGGCGGCATCGGTGGCGAACCGGTCGAAGTCATCGTGCGTGACCACGGGAACGAACCGCAGCGCGGAATCGAGTGCTACTCGAAACTCAGCCGCGAGGGCGTCTTTGTTTTCGATACCCTGTCCACTCCGGTGTCTCTGGCTATCCTGCCGCGGGCCATGGAAGACGGGCGTATCCTGATGCAGTCTCTTGTCGGGCGCGGCGATGCCGTTGATGGCACCGTCTTCGATTGGGTCTATCCGATCGGGCCGACCTATTGGGGACAGGCCGCCAACGATGTCGCCTACATCAAGCAATTGCATGACGGCGATCTGTCAGATGTGAAGGTCGGGTTTGTTTACTTCGATTATCCCTTCGGGCAGGAGCCGATCGAGATCCTGGAAACCCTGTCCGAGAAAGAGGGTTTCGAGCTTGAACTGTACCCCGTGCCACTGCCTGGCAGCGACCAGGCCGGCGTGTGGTCGAAGGTGCGCCGCGACAAGCCCGATCATGTGATCGTCTGGATGCTGGGCGGTGCCCATGTGGTTGCCTCGAAAGAGATGAAGCGCAATCGCATTCCGATGGACAAATACATCTCGGTCAACTGGCTGAACGAAGTCGATATCGCCAACATCGGTAAAGAGGCCGCCAAAGGTATCAAGCGCGGGACCAATGTCGTGGGCGGTCAGGATATTGCCCTGTATCAGGAAATCATGGCCGAGCTTTATGACAAGGGCGAGGGATCCGGCCCGATCGAGAAGACGCAGGACGTTTTCTACAACACCGGGCTGGCCATGTATTCGATCATGTTCGAAGCCGCGCGCAAGGCGGCGGAAGCCGAGGGGCTGCCGATCACTCCGACATCCTACAAGGCCGGACTGGAGTCGCTTGAGGGCTATGACGCGAACGGGCTGATGGCCCCCGTTACGGTGACGGCCGAAGATCATGGCGGCGGGGGCAAGACCCGTATCGAAATGTGGGACGGAGAGACTTGGGTGCCGCAAACCGACTGGATCTCTGCGTACACGGACGTTGTGTGGGGTGTGGTTAAAGAGAGTTCCGCGAAATACGAGCAGTGAAAGACTGGTAGCAGGAAGGGCGACGCTACGCGGGGCGGCAGCGGCGTTTACAAAGCGGTATCACCGCCCCAAACCAAACCAACGGGAGAGAGAAAACATGAAAGTCAAACAGCACATTAAGGCAGTGGTACTTGCTACTGCGCTGGCAGCAAGCGCGACTGTTGCCTCAGCGCAGGACAAGGAGCCGATCCGCTTCGGACTCTGCTTCGACCTCAGTAAATCCTACACGTTCATTTCGCCGCAGGTGGCCCAGGCCGCGCAGGACCTGGCGATGTACACCAACGAAAATGGCGGTATCGAAGGGCATCCGGTTGAAGTCATCATTCGCGATCACGGCAACGAACCGCAGCGCGGTGTGGAATGCTACGAGCAGCTCAAGCGCGAAGGCGTTTTCCTTTTCAATTTTCTGTCCACGCCGGTCACGAACGCGGTTCTGCCGCGTGCGATGAAGGACGGCAACGTGTTGATGCAGTCCTTTGTTGGCCGCGGTGACGCGGTGGACGGCGAAGTGTTCGAATGGGTTTTCCCGGTCGGTCCGACGTACTGGCAGCAGGCGGCAAATGACGTTGCCTTCATCAAGGGTCAGATGGGCGGTGACTTGAGCAAGGCGAAGATCGGGTTCATCTATCTGGATTATCCCTTTGGCCAGGAACCGATCGAGATCCTGAAAACGCTTTCCGAAAAGGAAGGGTTCGAACTGGAGCTGTATCCCGTGCCGCTTCCCGGGTCGGATCAGGCCGGCGCATGGAGCAAAATCCGCCGCGACAAGCCTGACTACGTGATCAGCTGGCTGCTGGCGGGCGGGCATGTGGTCGCCTCGAAGGAAATGCGCCGCAACCGTTTCCCGATCGACCGCTATCTGTCGGTGAACTGGCTGAACGAAGTTGATATCGCCAATATTGGCGCACAAGAGGCGAAAGGCATCCTGCGCGGGACCAACGTGGCCGGTGGCCAGGAAGTTCCGATCGTCAAGACGATGCTGGACACCTACTATGCCAATGGCAAGGGCAGCGGTCCCGAGAGCCTGGTGCGCGACGTGTACTACAACACGGGCATGGCGATCTACTCGGCCGGTTTCGAAGCCGCGCGGATCGCAATTACTGAAAACGGTTGGCCGATCACACCGGAAAGCATGAAGAATGCCTATGAATCGATCGAGGACTTCGATGGAAACGGCATCATGGCCCCGGTTACAGTGACCGACAAAGACCACGGTGGTGGCGGCAAGACTCGGGTCGAACAGTGGAATGGCGAAACCTGGGTTCCGCTGACCGACTGGAGCGCCGACTATCTCGACGTTGTTTGGGATGTCATCAAGCACAGCTCCGCGACGTTCACCGTCGAATAAGACAGAGCTTCCCCGCGGCAGACATGTCGCGGGGAAGCTTTCCGCAGTTAGATTGTCCCGAGAAAGCGAAGCAGGTATCATGAGCCCCATTGACGTGAAGATCGAAGACGGAATTGCGACCGTCTGTATCAACCGGCCCGAACGTAAAAACGCGCTTTCCGTGGCGGCGACGAACGGGCTGACCGATGCTTGGGAAAAGATCGAGGCGGATGACAGCGTTCGTGTGGCCATTCTGACTTCTGCCGATTGCGGCGTTTTCAGCGCCGGACTGGATCTGAAGGAAGCCACACAAATCGCACGCGACGAGGGTGTCGATATTCTGACCAAGATGCGCGACCCGTTTCACGAGACCATGCGCGCCTGCAAGAAACCGATCATCGCGGCGATGACAGGGTCGCTGATGGCGGGCGGCATGATGCTGACCTTGAATTGCGATCTGCGGGTCGGTCTCAAGGGGACCAAGGTCGGTATCACCGAAGTAAAGATCGGTCGTGGATCGCCTTGGGCATCGCCAGCATTGTCCATGCTGCCGCAGCCCATCCTTATGGAAATAGTTCTGACCGGCGACTTGATGCCGATCGAGCGCCTGCACGAATACGGGTTCACCAACTATATCGAAGACACTCCCGATGCTGTCCGCGCACGGGCCTTCGACCTTGCCAAACGCATTGCCAGCGCGGCCCCGCTGTCGGTTGTTGCCGCGAAAGGCAGTGTTCGCGCAACCATGGATCTGGGCTGTGCCGGTGGCCTGAAAGAGGGCAAGCGCCTGCACGAGGTGGTTTACGCCAGCAACGACGCGATTGAAGGCCCAAAGGCCTTTGCTGAAAAGCGAGCACCCGTCTGGACCGGGACCTGATGGAGACTTGAATGACTGAGCTTATTCGCCTGGACAGGGATGGCCCTGTCGGAATCCTGCGGTTTCTTCAGCCGACAAAACGCAACCCTTACAGCATCGGGTTCGTCGAAGAACTGGTGGCGCTTCTGCGCGAAGCCGAACGGGACGCTACGATCCGTGTCGTTGTCATGACCGGCGGCGATCATTTCAGCAGCGGCGGCGATCTTGTCGGGTTTCAGTCCGAGATCGCCAAAGGCGCGCGGGCGACGTCGGAAATGGTGGACCTGGTTCACGATGGCGGACGCGCGGCCTATCTGTTTCGCAAACCTCTGATTTCCGCGGTATGCGGCGTGGCTTTTGGCGCGGGCCTCAGCCTGGCCTTGTCGGCGGATATTGTCGTTGCCGCCGAAGATGCCCGGCTGTGCGAAGTATTTGCACGCGTCGGCGGTTGTCCCGACACGGGATCAAGCTGGCTGCTTCAGCAGCGCGCCGGTGCGGGCGTTGCCCGGATGCTTGTGCTCACGGGCCGTGAAATCGACGGGCGCACCGCCAGGGACCTGCGCGTTGTCGAAGAATGCGTGCCGGCCAACCAGGTCGAGGTACGGGCGCTGGAAATTGCCCGCGAGATTGCAACGCACCCGATGTTTGGCGTTCAGACCGCCAAGCGTGTGATGCGCGCCGCAGCCGAGTGCAGCTATCTCGAGGCGCTGGATATCGAGCGCGATGCCCAAAGCGTTTTGCTGTGCGCGCATGACTTTCCCGAGGCCATGAAAGCGTTTTCGGAAAAAAGAACTCCAGAATTCAAAGACCGTTAGCTCGGTTGAAACCTTATCGCAAAACTCAAGGAGACCACGCCAATGAAGGTACTCGTGCCTGTGAAGCGCGTGATCGACTACAACGTGAAGGTTCGTGTCAAAGCGGACGGAAGCGGTGTCGATCTGGCCAACGTTAAGATGTCGATGAACCCTTTCGACGAAATCGCCGTCGAAGAGGCGATTCGCCTGAAAGAGGCCGGCAAGGCCGAAGAAATCGTCGTGGTTTCCATTGGCGTCAAACAGGCGCAGGAAACCCTGCGCACTGCGCTGGCCATGGGTGCGGATCGTGCCATTCTGGTGGTTGCCGCCGATGATGTGCACACCGACATCGAGCCGCTGGCCGTCGCGAAAATCCTGGCCAAGGTGGTCGAGGAAGAGCAGCCCGGTCTGGTTCTGGCGGGCAAACAGGCCATTGACAACGACATGAACGCCACCGGCCAGATGCTGTCGGCGATCCTCGGTTGGAGCCAGGCGACCTTTGCCTCGGAAATGGGCATCGATGGCGACAGTGCCGTCGTGACCCGCGAAGTTGACGGCGGCCTGCAGACCATCAAGGTCAAGATGCCCGCGATCGTCACTGTGGACCTGCGCCTGAACGAGCCGCGCTATGCGTCGCTGCCCAACATCATGAAGGCCAAGAAAAAGCCGCTGGATGAGAAAACCGCCGATGATTACGGCGTTGATGTCACGCCGCGTCTGGAAATCGTCAAAACCTCCGAGCCCGCGGCACGCGCGGCCGGTATCATGGTCGGCTCGGTGGACGAGCTGGTCGCAAAACTCAAAGAAGCGGGGGCTGTGTAATGGCTGTTCTTCTTCTCGCAGAAGTCACCAATGGTGAACTGGCAATCGACGCAACCGCCAAGGCCGTGACCGCGGCCAAGGCCCTGGGCGATGTGACCGTTCTGTGCGCGGGCGCCTCTGCTGCTGCCGCAGGCGACGCCGCCGCCATGATCGACGGTGTGGCTAAGGTTCTGGTCGCCGAAGACGCATCGCTGGGTCACCGCCTGGCCGAACCGACCGCCGCGCTGATCGCATCGCTGGCCGGTGACTATGAACATATCGTCGCCCCGGCCACCACGGACGCCAAGAACGTCATGCCGCGCGTTGCCGCGCTGCTGGACGTGATGGTCCTGTCGGACGTGTCCGGCGTTGTCGATGGCAACACGTTCGAGCGCCCGATCTATGCCGGGAACGCGATTCAGACCGTCAAATCGTCGGATGTGAAAAAGGTCATCACCTTCCGCACCTCGACCTTTGATGCCGCTGGCGAAGGCGGGTCTGCCTCGGTCGAAAGCATCGGCGCCGGGGACGACCCCGGCTTGTCGGAATGGGTCGAAGACAAGGTCGCCGCATCGGATCGTCCCGAACTGACCTCGGCCGGTGTGGTCGTGTCCGGCGGGCGCGGCGTTGGCTCCGAAGAGAACTTTGCCCTGATCGAGAAACTGGCCGACAAGCTGGGCGCCGCCGTTGGCGCATCCCGCGCCGCCGTCGACTCGGGCTTTGCACCGAACGACTGGCAGGTGGGTCAGACCGGCAAGGTCGTGGCACCGGATCTGTACATCGCCGCCGGCATATCGGGCGCGATCCAGCACTTGGCCGGGATGAAGGACAGCAAGATCATCGTCGCGATCAACAAGGACGAAGAAGCCCCGATCTTCCAGGTCGCCGACTTCGGACTGGTCGCCGACCTGTTCCAGGCCGTCCCCGAACTGACCGAGAAGCTGTAAGGGCCACGGCCCAACCCGCCAAAACGCATCAAAGGCCCGCCGAACCCCCGGCGGGCCTTTTTTGGTACGAGCCGAATGGGCGGCGAGCGGATCGGACGGACCAGGATGCGCGCGGTCCTAAGCCTTGTGACGCCTCGTCAGAACGGCTCCGGTTCATTGTCAAGAAGCAAAACACTTGTTAGATTTTGGCTCAACACAAGCTTGAATCGATAGGAAAAATTCATGTCTCTGATTAAGAACTCCCCTAGCTGGGCAGTGGATGAACACAAGATGTTCGCCGATAGTACACGCAGGCTTTTCGATGCAGAGATGGCTCCGAAGATTGAAAAATGGGCGGAGCAGGGAATTGTTGACCGCGACTTCTGGAAAACAGTCGGGCAGCAGGGTGTC